>CAYQJJ010000008.1:0-29161 GCA_964417745.1 uncultured Wenzhouxiangella sp. | reverse complement strand
TCACGAGGACACACCGGCTTATGTCGACCTGGTCTGCCACGACATGCTGCCGCGCGTGGCCGAGCAGGGCCTGGCCGAGTTCTGCGATGTATTCATCGAAAAGGGTGCGTTCAGCCTGGCGCAGGGCCGAAAGATTCTGGAAACCGCGGCCGGGCTCGGGCTGGGCCTGAAGATTCACGCCGACCAGCTCTCGGCCGGGGGCGGAGCCGAGCTGGCCGCCGAGCTCGGCGCGGTCTCGGCCGAGCATCTCGAATACGCCAGCCCGGCCGGCATCCGGGCCATGGCAGAGGCCGGCACGGTCGCCGTCAGCCTGCCGCTGGCTTCGCTGTATCTGCGCGAGCGCTACCTGCCGGCCCGCGAATGGATCGAAGCCGGCTGCGCGGTGGCCGTGGCGACCGATTTCAACCCCGGCTCGGCGCCGAGCTATCACCTGCCACTGGCGATGGGCCTGGCCTGCCTGAACCAGCACATGAGCCCGGCCGAAGTGTTGCGCGGTGCGACTGCCATCGCCGCGCGCGCCATTGCACGCGACCACGACCGCGGCAGCCTGCTACCCGGTTACCGGGCCGACCTGGCGGTCATCGATGCCCCGGACATCAATCACTGGCTCTATCACTTCCGGCCCAATGCCTGCCTCGGAACCCTCTCGGAAGGCCGTTGGGTGCATCGGGTATTCTAGAAACGAAGTACCGAGACCCCGAAGCCCGCGCCAGCGCGTCATTCTGGCTGCAGCAGACGCGAAACCCTGAGCCTGAGGTACAACTGGCTGGTCTCGGGCGTGGCCGGCGTGTCCGGATCGCTTCCGACCGACAGGCTGGCCGGCTTGCCCTCCGGGACGCCGAGTATCGCGTCTGCCACCGGCTCCGGATCGCCCTGCTCGTCGCGCCGGCTCACCTCGACGAACAGCCAGTGCGTGTCGCCCGGAATCAGGGTGCCCTCGCGGCGCTCGAGTTCGACTTCGATGATCCAGCCATCGGGGAGATCGCTGGATTGATCTTCCGAGGCACCGATGCGGACCGGCTCACCGGCGGCTGCGACCACGACCGGCACGGGATGGCTTTCCCCCGCCAGCCAGAGTTCAGGATCAATCAGAAAGGAATCGGCCAGCGCTGGCGCCAGTGGCACCAGCGCGGCCAGCGCCGCGGTGATCGAAATCCGGCGACGCAGCTCAGGTGCCCTGGTTGCGGAAACGCTCGGGCAGGATTTCCTGCTCGGCGTCCTTCTGATCTTCGCCTTCCTTCTGGACCGGCATGAGGTCCTGCTTGGAGACGCCGAGCATGATGGCGGCGTTACCGGCGATATAGATCGAGGAGTAGGTCCCGACGATCACGCCGACAATCAGGGTAAAGGCAAAGGCGTTGATGATCTCGCCACCGAAGATGAACAGGGCGACCAGCACCATGAGTGTGGTCAGCGAGGTCATCAAGGTACGCCCGAGCATCTGGTTGATGGAGAGGTTGCACAGCTCGGTTGGTGTGCCCTTGCGCTTGATGCGGAAATTCTCTCGTAATCGATCGTAGAGCACGATGGTGTCGTTGAGCGAGTAACCGATCACCGCCAGCAGTGCCGCAACCACCGTCAGGTCAAAGTTGACCTGGAAGATGGACAGAAGCCCGACCACCAGCAACACGTCGTGGACCAGTGCCGCGACCGCGCCAACGGCAAATCGCCACTGGAAACGGAAGGAGACGTAAAGCAGCACACCAATCAGCGCGTAGAGCATCGCCAGCCCGCCCTGCTCGGCCAGTTCCTGGCCGATCTGCGGGCCGACGAACTCGACCCGTCGCAGCTCGATATCCGGGTTCTGCGCCTCGAGCGCGGCCATCACCAGTGTGCTCAGATCAGCACCGGTTTCATCGGCCTGGTCGGCGGGCATGCGCACGACGATCTCGCGGGCCGAGCCGAAAGTCTGGACGGTGAAATCAGCGAAGCCGTCGTCGGTCAGCGCCTGCCGGACATCCTGCAGCTCGGCTGCCTGCGGGTAGGACACCTCGATGAGCGTGCCGCCGGTGAAGTCGAGCCCGAAGTCGAGTCCACGCGTAAACAGCGAAACAACGCTGATCACCAGGATGACAATGGACAACGCCAGGGCCAGCTTGCGCTGACCCATGAAGTTGATTTTCGTATTGGCCTTGACAATATCCATAAATCTTGACGTCCTATATGGCCAGCGACTTGACGCGGGTGCGCCGGCCGTAGATCAGGTTGACCACGCCACGGGTACCGACGATGGCGGTGAACATCGAAGTCACGATGCCCAGGCTGAGGGTCACGGCGAAGCCCTTGATCGGGCCGGTGCCGAACATGAACAGCACGATGGCCGCAATCAGCGTGGTGACGTTGGCATCGGCAATCGTCGAGAAGGCCTTTTCGTAGCCCGAACGAATGGCCGACTGCGGCGTATTGCCGTTGCGCAACTCCTCGCGTATTCGTTCGTAGATCAGCACGTTGGCGTCCACGGCCATACCGACCGTCAGCACGATCCCGGCAATACCGGGCAGGGTCAGCGTCGCGCCGAGCATCGACAGCAGCGCCACGATCAGCACCAGATTGGCAGTCAGCGCCAGGTTGGCCACCAGCCCGAAGGCCTTGTAGTAGAACGCCATGATTACCAGCACCAGCGCGAAGCCGATGATGACCGACATGAAGCCCTGATCGATGTTGTCCTGACCCAGGCTCGGGCCGACCGTGCGTTCTTCGATGATCTGCATCGGCGCGGCCAGCGCGCCCGCGCGCAGCAACATGGCCAGCTGGGTAGCCTCGGTCGCCGAGCCCAGGCCGGTGGTCTGGAAACTCCGGCCGAACGGCTCGCGCGTCGTGGCCGCAGAAATGACTTCCTCGACCCGGCGGGTGGTCTGGACCTCTTCGCCGTCGACCATTTCGGTGTCGGGTCGGTGCTCGATGAACACCACCGCCATGCGGTTGCCGACATTCTGCGAGGTGTGCTCGAGCATGCGCCGCGCACCGACCCCGTCGAGCTGGACTACGACGTTGGGCTGGCCGGTCTGCTGGTCGAACCCGGCCGAGGCGCCGACCAGGTTGTCGCCGGAGGCGATGACCTCGCGCGAGAGCAGCAGCGGCTCGCCGTTGCGGTGGAAATACAGCCGCGAGCCCGGCGGGACACGGCCCGTGCGCTGGGCCTCGTAGGGATCATTCTGTTCGTCGACCGCCCGATACTCGACCGTCGCCGTGGCGCCGAGCACGCGCTTGGCCTCGGCGGTGTCCTGGACCCCGGGCAACTGGACCACGATCCGGTCGGCCCCTTGTTGCTGGATGATCGGCTCGGAGACGCCGAGCTCGTTGACCCGGTTGCGCAGCGTGGTGATGTTCTGACGCACCGCGTTCTGCTGCAGCTCCTGGAGCTCGTTCTCGTCGATGGTGATGCGCAGGTTCCAGGTGTCCGAGGCGTCGCGCTCGTCGGTGACCAGTTCGTCGAACTCGCGGCCGATCAGCCGAGCCGATTCGGTCCGGTCTTCCGGAGAACGCAGCTGGGCAAGGATATGGTCGTCCTGGACCTGTACCGAGCGGTAGCGGATCTCGCCCTCGCGCAGGATGTTGCGCAGGTTACCGACGAAGCGCTCGAGCTGCTGGGTGCGCGCGGTATCCATGTCGATCTGCATCAGGAAATGCACGCCGCCCTGGAGGTCGAGACCCAGCACCATCGGCTCGGCGCGCAGGATACGCAGCCATCCCGGCGTTGCCGGCGCAAGGTTCAGGGCGACCACGTAGTCCTCGTCGAGCTCGTCGCGCAGCGCATCGGCGGCGCGCGACTGGCGATCGACATTGGCCATGCGCAGCAGAAGCCGTTCCGGTTCGAACTCGATCTGCCCGTATTCGATGTCGTGCGATTCGAGGATGCTCTCGATCCGGGCCGGCAATTCGCTTTCGAGCTCGAAGCCGCGGATCGACGAGACCTGAACGGCCGGATCGTCACCGAAAAGGTTGGGCATGGCATAGATGATGCCCATGCCGAGAACGATAATCAGCAGGGCGTATTTCCAGGGCGGGAATCGGTTCATGACGTGATTTCTTTACATCCTTTGTTCAGGCAGCGATCTCAGCCGGCCGAGTCGAAGGTGCCCTTGGGCACGACCTGGGCGACCGACTGCTTCTGCAGCTTGACTTCGACCTTGTCGACCAGCTTCAGGCGGATAAAGCTCTCGCCGACCTCGGTGACCTGGCCGAGCAGTCCGCCGGCGGTGACGACCTCATCACCCACTGAAAGCCCGGACACCAGCTCGCGGTGTTCCTTGTTGCGTTTCATCTGCGGACGAATCAGCAAAAACCAGAAGATCACGATGATCAGGATCAGCGGAACGAAGGTGCCCAGCATGCTGGGGCCTTCGGGCTGTGCGCTCTGCGCCATGGCGCTGGCAATCAGAAAATCCATTACGGAAACCTCGAAAACTGGCGGTTGAACAGGGTAGCGGGCCGCGCGGGCCCGCTATAAACGACGAATTATGGCACAGGAATGGGTGGCGAGCCAGGATTCTGCCTCGCCACCAGCGCACCGGGCGGCGCCGGGGCCCCATCCGGGCCCCGGGTATTCGATCAGAAAACCTCAGGCGCGTAGCGGTTGCGGAAGATCACGTCGGCCCGGCCCGAGCGCAGCTCGAGCTGGTCGAGCCAGACATCGAAGGGTCCCTCGACCCCGTCGTCGGCGACGACCTCGTACCGGACCCGCGCCGAGACCGCACCGGCCGGTGCCTGGGTCAGGCGGGCCAGCATCGGCACCCATTGCCCGGCGCTGTGGCCGAAGGTCCCGCTGGCCTCAAGATCACCAATGACGCCACCCGCGCAGTCGCCGGCGTCGAAGAATTCGGCACGAGCGGTTACTGCCGGCGCCTCTCCGAATGCCTGGTTAGTCAGAACCCGGGCGCCGACGGCATAGTGTTCGGTCAGACCGTCGAGGGCCACGCACTGGCTGGCCTCATAGACCGACCCCATGCCGGCCTCGTGCTGGACGCGCATGGCACCGGAGCTGAGCAGGCCATCGGCATCGGCCCCGGACCAGCGCAGCTCGCCGGCGTCGGCATCGAAGTCCAGGCTCCACTGGCCCAGGGTTCGGTCGAGGTTGGGATTGGCGAGCAGGTTGGTCGTGGCAACCTCGAAGTCGAGCAGGAAGTCCGTGCCCGGGGTGCCGTCGCTCAAACCGTCCAGCTCGTTGTTGTCGAAATCCCGGATCGATCGGCATACCGCCAGCCGGTAATTGCCGGCCGGCAGCCCGCGGTTGCCCGCCAGTCGAACCACGGCGCGTTTCTGGGCGGCCTGGTAGCCGACGCTGCCGATGGCGATGTCGTGGGCATCGTCGCAGTCCGGATCCGCTCCCGGTGCGAGATCGTCGAGGGCGAAGATGCGGTAGTTATCCGGGTTGTTTGCCGACTCCGGCTCAAGCCCGCCGGCGTCGGTCTGCACGCCCCGACTGAACTCCGGAATGAGCTGGGTCAGCGCCGTCTCGGTGGGCAGCGGCTGGCCGACATCGCCATACTCGGTCGCCTGCGACGACAGCACGCGCGTCACCGCTGGCGGCTCGGTAGGCAGATCGCCTTCGCCGAAGGTAAAGAAGTGGGCGTTGTCGAAGGCCACCTCGACCGGGAAGGCTTCGCCTTCGGGGAAGTCGAGGTTGAGGGTGAGCAGAACGCCGGACGCGCCGGCCACCGCCCCGGGCGAGATCGAGGTGCTCAAGGCTGACCAGGCACCACCGGTATCGTCCTCGACGCTGTTGCTGACGAAGTCGCCGCCCAGCCCGGTATCGCAGTTGGCTTCCTCGAAAAAGGCCATCGAAGCGGTGGCCTCCATCGGGTTCGGATCGCCGTCGATGTCGATCACCCGGACGCGCGCCTGGAAGGCGTACCCGGCCACAAGCGACGGATCGACAGCCACGCAGCGGTTGATGACATAGCTCGACGCGCCGCCGGCGTCGGTTGCGATGACCACGGCTCCGGAGGTCTCGGCGCTCCCGGCATCGGTCTGGGCGTCAACGGCGATCGAGCCGGTCGGATTGGCGACCCAGTTGTCGGCGCCGAGCGGGGCATCGAAGTTGGGGTTGGGGACGCGGTTGGTCCAGGCGACGCTGAATGGCAGCGCCGCGTTGCCCCCCGGGCTGCCGTCGGCGTTGCCATCGAGCGCGTTGTCGTTGAAGTCCTCCAGGCTGTCGCAGGCAACCAGCGTGTAATCGCCGGCTTCCAGCCCGGTAACCGAGGCGATGTCGAGCGCGCTGGTCCGGGTCTCGCCGAGGTACACAGCGTCGGCCAGAAGGCCTTCGCCGGCTTGCTCGCAGGCCGAATCGACGTTTTCGACATGGCCGGAGAGCAGGCGGAAGTTGTCGAGCGAGGCCGCCGAGGCATCGCCACTGCTCTGCATGGGTTTGTCGAAGCGCACCAGAAGCTGGGTGACCGCATTGGTCAATGGCTCGTCGCTGACGATCACATCGCCATCCGGGGCGGCCACCGACGAGACTCCGAAGACCTGCGGCGGCGTGACGTCGTCGCCGACCCCGAACGGACCGATCGACTCGGTTGCACCGGCGTTGCCGGCCTCATCCAGCGCGCGGATATGGAACCACCACAGGCCATCGCCCAGCGGCTCGGAATCGACGCCCACGACGGTCTCGTCGAGATTGATCAGCGTGTTCGGCTTGGTATCCGGGTTCTGGGTGAAAGCATAGCTGTAACCGGCAAGCCCGCTGGCGACTTCGCCCGGGTCGGTGGCCGGGTCCCAGCTGATCTCGATGACGTTGTCGGGGATCGACGGCGCACCGGGTTCGTGGCTTTCGCTGTCGAGCGCGAACGGACCCTGCGGCGGCGTGGCGTCGATCCAGAACGGACCGGCCGAGACCGGATCGGAACAGTTGCCGGCGTTATCGCAGGTGCGCAGGTGGAACCAGTGATCCTGGCTGTCCGGCAGCGGCTCGCTGACGGTGCCGTTGGGGTCATCACTGTGGGCGACATTGATGGTCGCGTCGAGTGACGGATCGGAGTCTTCGGTAAAGGCGACCGAATAGCCGGCCACGCCGGAGCCGATCGCCTCGCCGGAGGGGTCGAGATCGATCGCGCCGGCCCAGAGCATCTCGATTTCCCGATTCGTGCTCCAGACCTCGACTTCGTGGCTGGGGCTGTCGAGCTCGGGGTTGACCGGGGCGAGCAGATCGCGGGCAAACGCCGAGATGGCCTGGTCGAAGCGCGCGACCACGTAGACGTGGGCATTGTCCGGGCTCACCGCGACGCCGGAGGCGCCCCACAGCCCGCTGATGCCGGCGACGTTGTTGCGCTTGATCTCCTCGAACTGCAGTGCGCCCGAGCTGTCGCGGCGGAACACCACCAGGTTGCCGGGGTTGACGTTTTCCGGGTCGTTGGTACCGCTGCTGACCGCGTACAGGAACTCATCGTCCGGGCTAAGGCGGATGGTCTCGACCTCGTTGAGGCCCTGGACATTGCCGCTGCCCGAGACCATCGCCGTGCGGAAGCTCAGGGCATTGCCGTCGCGATCGAAGACCGCGACCGCGGCGCTGTCGTGGCCGGCGACGAAGAGCTGATCACCGTCGGCCGAGGCGGCCAGCGAGGTCGCCGCGGCAATCCCGGAAACCCCGCCCTGGCCGTCGACGTAATGGGTCTCGAAGCTCAGCCGGCCCTGCTGGTTGAGGTTGCGGTTGAACAGCGCCACGGCGTTGTCGCCCCGCCCGGCCACGAAGACCTGCTGGTTGTCGGGCGAGACAACCACCGAAGAGGCGTTGCCGATGCCCTGGACGGTGTTGCCGACCGGGTCGTCCCCGCCACGCTCGAGCGATTGCTCGAAAGCCAGTTCGCCGGAATCGGTATCGCGCGAGAAGGTCACCACGGATCCCGGGACCCCACCGGCAGCGATGTAGACGTTGGCATCGTCAGGGCTGACGGCCAGCGAACGCGGGCCCGACAGGCCGCCGATCGGCGGCGGCGAGGTCGGGTCGGGCTGGTCGCCGTCAAACAGCGCCTGGAGCAGCTCGAGACGGCCGAAATCGGCCGACTCGGTATCGCTAACGCGTGCGAAGGCAACGATCGCGTCGTCGGCCTCGGAGATGGCGTAGACGCTGGTGCCGTCGGCGCTGATGGCCAGGTCGGCGAAGCCGTCGATGTCGTCGATATTGCGCCCGGCCGCGATCAGCAGCTCAGCCACGCTCAGCGATTCGACCGGGTCGAGTTTTCCGCTGTCGGCATCGCGCGCAAAGGTCACCAGCTCATCGGCGGTGCGCGAGACCACGTAGACATGCTCGCCGTCGGGGCTGGCCACGGCCACGCGCGTCGGGTCGCTCATGCCATCAACACCGACACCATCGACCAGCGTCTCGACGTGGACCAGGGTCTGCAGGGCATCGACGATCAGGCCCTGGGCGCGGCCCTGCCCGATGGTCGCCTCGACCGGGTTGGACAGGTCGAGATAGAAGTTCCGGTCTTCGGTGGTGGCCGGGTTGGACAGGATGGTGACCGGAATCTGGCGACTCTGCTGGCCCGGCGCGAAGCTTACCGTGCCCGAGCTGGCCACGTAATCCTGACCGGCCACGGCGCTGCCATTGGCGGTCGCGTAGCTGACTGTGACCGTCTGGTCCCAGGTATCGCTCAGGCTGACGCGGAATACGGCTTCGACAGTGCTGCCGGCCGGCGGCTCGGCGATGGTCACGCCCTGCACGCTTGCGCTGGGCAAGGTGTTGGTATCAAGGATGGTCGCGGTGCCGAGCGGGCGGGTGATCTGGACGCCTTCGGAAGCGTCGCTGATTTCGACGAAGAAGGATCGGTCGCCGTCGGGCTCATCGTTGCCGCAGGTCATCACCGTGATGCCGATCTCGGTATTGCCCGGGGTGATGGTGGCCGAACCGAAGTCGTTGATGTAGTCGATGCCGGGCTGGCAGGCGCTGCCGCCGACGGCGCTGTCGGCTGCGGTGGCCCATTCGAAACTGGCCGGCTCCTCGATCGGCTCGGTCAGGCTGACGGTGAACTCGGCGGGCACCTGCTCGCCCTCGGCACCCTCGGTGACCGTGGTATCGCCGATGCTCAGGCCGACGCCGATGAGCTGCAGGTCTTCCGGGTCGAGATCGAGCCGCCGCGCGACCCCGCGCGCGCCGATCTCGACCATCGCGACCAGCTCCCCGTCGACGAAGACCGAGGCCTCATCGCCCTCGCGCGCCGTGCCGCGGATCCGCTCGCCGACCGAGTTCATCGGCACGCGCAGCGCGTACTGTCCGCCCAGCGCCGGGTCCGAGCCGAGCTCGTAGCGCGCCACCGGGCCGTCGAAGGCCGGCACCTGCAGCGTGACCTCGGCCTCGGCGACGGGCTCGCCGTACCAGCTCACCTGGCCATAGAGCAGATGGTCGGGCTCGGAAATCGAGGCCTGGAGTGCCGCGGTCGCGCCGGCGAGCAGGGCCCCGCCAAGCAGGAGGACTGCAACGCGGTGCCGGGTAGAGGCTGGGACTGAAAACATGGCTAGTTACCCGAGTAGGAATAGGTGTTGAAGAAGATCCGGATGTCGGAGACACCCAGGCCGTCGCGCTCGCCGTCGTCGAGCTCCCGGCCGCGGATGAAGGTTTCGAGACCCTCGTCCGGATCGTTGAGCAGGCTGCCGCCGGGGATGATGACCACCCACTCGCGGTTCCAGACCGAGCGGCCGATCAGGCGGCTGTCGGTGGCGATCTGCGATTCGTCGAACGGCTCGCTGAAGTGGTGCGCGCGGAACTGCGAGTAGCGCCGGATCTCGTTGAAGTTGTCCGACAGCGAGTCGGCCACCGGAATCCAGTTGGCGTTCTGCAGCTCCTGCTGGCCGATCGGGAATGGCACCGGCAGCACCTGGTCGATGATCTGCCACTGGCGCGTGGTGAAATCATCGAAGGTGGGCGCGCGCAGCACATCGGCCCCGACCGGGAACATGTAGATCCGCGGGGTCTCGGTCAGCGGCAGGTCGGCGTAGTCGCGGAACCAGGTGCCCACGCCCCGAACCTTGGTCGAGAAGCGCGTCGGGTCGTAGGTGCTGTCGCCCGGACCGAGCGGCCAGTTGAAGAAGTTCAGGCCGAAGGTCACCGTGGTCGGGAAACGGAACACCAGGCCCGGCAGCGGACCGGCCGACTCGGGCTGGGGCGGGCGGGCGAAGCGCCGGAACTCGGGCAGGTCCCACAGGTTGTCGACCCGGGCCTCCTCGAGCTGGCGCCGCCAGGCCTCGTCGCCGGCCTCGTCGTCTTCGATGCGGAACAACTCGCGGCGCATCGAGAACCGGTTGGTCTCGATCTGCGGGTTGTTGAAGCCCATCTGGCCCTTGAGCACGTCGAAGTTCTGAGCCATACGCGCCATCGGATCGGCCAGGCCGCGCGAGCCGGCTACCGGCTCGCCGCCGATGATCTGGCCGATCGAGCGCTCGCGCACGATATCGGTCAGGAATTTCTGGCCGGCCTTCTGGTCGCTGCCGAGCAGGTTGGTCTCGTAGTCGTAGGCCGCCGCGGCCAGGTAGACATAGCGCGCGGCCAGGTCGAAGGTGGCGCGATACTTCTGCAGCGCATCGTTGCGGAAGATCCGGAAGGCCATGTCCTGGTAGCGGTATTCCTGGGTCTCGGCTGCGCCCTCCTTGCGGAAGCGGATCAGCGCGGCGAGCTGGCGCTGGCCTTCGGCGAGCTGCTGCTGGTATTTGCGGAACAGCGCCTCGATGGTCTCGGCACGCTTGGCCAGCTCGACGCGCATCAGCGGCTCGCGCCGCAGCAGCTCGGTCAGCTCGCCTTCCAGACCGAACAGCTCGAGGCGGTTGTCCAGGGTAGTGACCTCGATGGCCGAAGCCAGCGACACGTCTTCCGTATTGTTCGAGACAACTGCGGCGGCGTTCTCGAAACCCTGTCCAATCACGTCAAGAATATTTTTCGCAACCAGCCCCTGGCCCTTCATGGCACAGCGCCCCGCGGACGTAGCATCACCACCCGCGGCCACTCCGGCAATCAGGTTCTTCGGCAGGCATTCGGCACCGGCTTCGCCGATGTTCTTGGCGACCTCGCCCGCCGTCTGGGCAGCGGACGCGGCCTGGTTCAAGGCATTGGCCGTTGTATTGAGACCAAACAGGGTGAGTCGCTCGGTGTTGCGAACGCTGAGCTGCTCGCTGCGGATATTGAAAACCGCCTGGATTTCGTCGATCTTGTCCTCTACCTCGTCGCGAAGCTGGTCATACTCGGTCAGGGTGCGCGCCAGATCCAGGCGTGCCGAGTACATGTCGTGCAGGATGTTCTGCAGCGTTCCGGTCGCGCGCCGTCGCCCGGTCCACTCCTGCGGCTTGCCGAAGGTAAAGCCAAAAGCCGGAGATTCGTAGGTCACGTACTCGATGGTCTGGACTTCACCTTCGGGGGTCGGACCCAGCGGGCATCCCGCACCGAGCGGGCTCGAGCCGCAATCGATATCGCTGAACTGCCCTGCCTCGTCGATATCGAAAAAGTTCAGGCCACCGTCCATCGGCCCGAACTCGGCGTCGAAACGGTTGATCTCCAGGTCACCCTCGATATCGAAGCCCTCGAGCAGATCGGATTCCTCACCGGCCAGCTCCAGGACATCGATGTACATGTAGTGGTACAGGTCCGGGCCGTCGTAGTCGGACGGGTAGGCGCCGCCCGGGCCCAGATCGTCGGCATAGGGATAGCCGTAGATCTCGATGAGGCGATTCTTGAAATCACGCTCGGTCGCGTTGGCATTGGCGGCGAGGTCTTCGACCGAGTCCTGGTTGAAGCGCAGCATGCGATTGAGCTGGTTGGCGAAGTCCCAGGCCTCGACGGCATTGTCGAGCGCGGTGCTCGCGCGTTCGAAGACCTGCTCGAAATGGGTCTCGCCGGCGTCGACCCGCGACGGGTCGATATCAAACGGCACCACGTCACGCGCCAGGCCCAGCGGGTTGAGCCCGCGGTCGGCCTGGTCGAGCTGGCTCTGGATGCTGTCGAATTCGGCGATGATCTCGTCGAGCTCGGAGACCGTGCCGCGGTCGATGCGCTGGATGCCGCCATTGCCCGGGTCGGGGTCTTCGTCGGGCAGGATGGCGTTGCCGACGACCCAGTCGAAGAACGCGCCCTGCCCGGCCCGGCGGGACCATTCGGACAGCCCCCAGGCGCGCTCGGTGTCGTCGTCCTTGTAACCCTGCCACTGGCCTAGCGGGTCCTCGACGTAGAACTGGCGGTAGGTCAGGTTGACGATCTCGGCACCGGTGCGTGCCTTGGCCGCGGCCACCTGGGCAAACTTGCGCTCGTCGAAGAAATCGACCTGCAGCGGCACACCGGCGACCGGAACGGCATCGGCGCGCGGAATCCAGGTGAAGAACGGATGACGCAGCAGCTCGTAATGGGTCTTCAGGGCGGTCAGGTAGTGGCCCCAGGCATCGCCATGGCCCTGCGGGTACTGGATGCGTGCGTCGAACTCGTCGATCACGCCATCGTTGTTCTGATCGGTGATGCCATAGTTGAGCGCGTAGGCCACCTCGCCGTCGCCGGTGGTGAAGTTCCAGAAGAAGCGGTTGTAGACCGGGCTGGCGGCGATCGGACCCTGCGACCCGTCGCGCCCGCGCAGCAACACCAGCTCTTCCTCGAGCAGCGAGGCGACCTGGTTCTGGAACGGGAAGATGGTCGGCGCGAAGCTCTCGAACTCGCCGCTGGTCAACAGCCCGATGGTCGGGTCCTGGGCGTCGGCATAAGCTTCGTTGCCCAGCAGGGCGTAGAAGTCGACCAGCCTCGAGGCGACATTCAGAATGGCGTTGTTGACCGGGTTGTAGTCGACCGGCGGCGTGGCGTTGACCGACAGGTCCATGGCCCGGCGCATGACCGTGGTGTAGGCCTCGATCAGGCCGATCTCGTTGAGCACTTCCGGGTTGGACGTCAGCGGGATATCGCCTTCGTAGCGCTCGCCGAGCTGGATGAGCATGCTGGCGTAAGTGTTGGTCGGTGAGGAATGGAAATCCTGCACCCGCGCCTCGAAGGGGTTGAGCCTCGAGATCACGCGGTTGACCCAGCCCTGGCCGAGCTGGGCGCGCTGGTCGGTCGGCGTGGCGCCGGGCTGGCCGGCCCACAGGCTCCACTCGTTCTGGTTCTCGCACACTGGCAGGCCGCGGTAGCGCGCCAGGTACCAGTTGTCCGACAGGGTCTGGATGTTGGCGCCCTCGATGACCACCTCGTTCTCACCCTGGCCGTCGTTGTCGACCGGGATGTTGAACCAGCCGTTGAGCTGGCCGGATTCCGGATCGGGCAGTTCGCTCGGCGGCAGGCCGTCGATATCGGGCTGGAAATACCACTCGAACTGAAGCGCGTCGGGATCGCCGCCGAAATCGCCGGAATGGCGCAGCGTGAGCTGCTCGTCGAAAATATTGTCCGGCGCGATGACGTTGAGCTGGCCCTGATAGGAACTGAGAATATCGGGCGGCTCGGGCGGCAGCGGCTGGCGCAGGCAGTCAACGCGCATGATCGACAGGCTGACCGGAGCGGGGTCCAGGGTCGGGTCGTTGTTGAATGCAACCGTCACCCAGCCCACGCTCTGCGCCGCCCCGGCGGTCAATGCCGGCTGGACGCCGACGGCCTGGAATGGTTCCAGGAACCCATCGCCACCGGGGTCATCGAAGGCGACCAACAGCTCGCCGCGATCGACATCGCGCGGCAGGTCGCAGACCCGCTGCCCGGTATTGCTGTCGATACTGCTTTCCATGCATACCTGTTCGATCCCGTTGGGGTTGCGGGTCAGGCGCAGCAGGGCCTCGATGGCCTCCGACCAGCTGCACTCATCGTCGAGCGAATCGCAGGCCTTGGTCATGTCCTCGTCGGCATCGGGCTCGCTGCCGTCCATGGTCTTGAGCGTGCGCGCCTCGCGGAAGCTCATGACGTTGAGCAACAACAGCGGATCGCCAGCGATGCTGTCGTCGAACACGCCCGAGAAAACCAGACGCTGATTGATCGAGTCGTAGCGCAGCCGCTCGCGGATACTGACCGGCAGGCTGTCGAGTCCATCGCCGCTGCCGGTGATGACCTGGAATCCGGTCTCGGGGTCGAGCTCGGTCGCCACACCCTCGAGCTCCTCGAGAATGACAAAGCGCGGATTGAGCGGGTCGATGAGCTGGACCAGGGAATCCCCCGGCTCGGCGCCGCCGGCGGCTTCCATGTCCTCTCGGAACTCGTCGAAGACCACCTCGACGGCATCCTGCTGAAGGATGTTGGGCAGACCACGCTTCTGGGTCAGCAGGGTCTCGCCGGGCAGTAGCTGGGGTGCCTGCTCGGGCCAGCTTAAGCTGTAGCCGACCTCGATCGGGTCGTTCGGCGACAGCGTCCCACCCCGGTCTTCGGGAAGCCGCGCCATCCACGGAATGCACTGACCGGCCTCGGCGTTGGGCATGTCGTTGTTGTTGACATCAAAGACCATACCGGGCTGGAGCGGGTACCAGAAACGCATCGCGCCCGAGCCGGCCGACTTGCTCCACAGACCGTTCTTGTAGTCCTGGAAAAACGGCGGCGGCGGCTGCGGATCGTTGATCGCCTGGCCAACCGCCCGGCTCTGCTCGCAGCCCGGCAGAATCGACAGTGGATACGGCGGATTGACCGCGGTCCCGGCATTGCCGGAGAACTCGAAGCCGTCGAATCCGGCGCCGGTGGCGGTCACGTAGAAGGTGCGGAAGGCCCAGCGATCGAGGGCTTCGTCAAAATACTTCACCAGAACATAGGGGTCGGTGGCCGAGGCCGGGTCGTCGGGCAGGTTGATGCCGAAGTCCGCGCGCAGCGCGAACAGCGCCAGGATGCCCGAGCCGGTATTCGACGGGGCGAAGAAGGGTGGCGTTCGGGTTGTAGCCCGGCTCACCGGGTACCGGCTGCTGGTAGATGCGAAGGTCGGGGAACTGGGTCGGGCCCAGCGGCGCCTGGCCGAGATTTTCCGCGCCCTGCTGGCTGGCGATGATGATGCGTTCGGGATCGAGGGGCCAGTCCGGCGCGTACTCGATGGCGCGCCGGGGCCAGTAGACGCCCTTGGCGTTGCGCCGGTACCAGGCCACGACCATCGCCTTGCCGGCGTCCTGGACGCGGGCCGGACGGGTTCGATTGACCGGGATGATATGCCCGGTGCGCGCGGCGCGGTCGTAGGCGGCGTCCTCGCCGACACCGTCGTAGAAGGCGTTCTCGTTGAGCACGTAGCCGGTACGTCCGGGCTGGTTGTGGAATGGCTCGATGATCGGCTCACCGATGGTCCAGCGCACGCCCCGGGAATAGTTGGGGGAGAGCGCCGGTGGCATGGTGCGCACCACTTCCACGGCAACCGGGTTCTGCTGTGGATCCGGGGTCGCCCCCTCGACGTAGAGCAGCACCGAAAAGCCCGGCGTGTCGGCATTGAAAACGCCGGATTCGACTTCCGCCCCGCTCGACTGGAAGCTGGGGTTGAACTCGCTCAGGAACCGGAAACCCGTGCCGCCCTCATCCAGTTCGGTCGGGGCTCCGGCGACGTGGACCTGGTAGCACTCCTGATCGTTGCCATCGCTGCAGGGCTCGGTCGGCCAGGATGTCTGCCCGACTTCGATGATGCGCGCTTCGCTCTCGAGCGGCTCGCCGTCGACGCGCCAGTGGATTTCGACGTTGGGCACGACGTCGAGCGGAAACAGCTTGGCATCCTGACCCGGAACGGCGTTCCAGAAAAATCGGGTGCCGACCGCATCGCTGACCAGCTCGCCGTCGATATAGATATCCGGAGCCGTGTTCTGCGAGCTCAGATCGGCATCGGCCGGCGGCGGGATGGCCTCGCCGACCGGCCAGCCCTGGACTTCGAAAAAGCCGCCCAGGGTCGTCAGGTTGGCCAGGAAGACATCGCGTCCGGACGCCGAAAACAGCTCGGCATCCTCGCCGAAGACCAGCTGCCCGTCGAAGCTGCCGGCCAGGTAGAGGTTGTTGAGGCCGTCGAAGGCCAGACCAGACAGCTCGGCATCCCCCGTACCGCCGGCCCGGGCCGGCCTGCCATCATCGTCGTTGTAGTAGTTGCCACCGGTGGCCCATTCGACCGCTCCACCTACGTTTTCGACCTTGGCCAGGAACAGATCGCGTTCACCGTCCGAGTCGAGCGTTCCGTCTGGATCATTATCGAAAAACGTCACCGAATTGGTGAAATCGCCGGCGATGAACAAATCATCACCGTCGACGGCGATATCCCGCGCCATGCCCCCGATATAGGAGCGCGCCCACTTGAAGTCGCCCTGGAAGGCCGAAAGGCGGGCAACCGCCGCGCCGGCGGTGTTCAGGGAATTGTCACCCTCCGGCAACTCGACGTCGCCGGACGCCTCGCCGACGACGTAGATCGCCTCGTCGACCAATGGTCCGAAGCGAAGGGCCTCCAGGCGAAGGCCTTCGGGTGCTTCCTTGGTCCAGCTCCAGGACGGCTCGCCCGACTCGATGTTGGCGAGCCGGCCGACCACCGACAGGTTGCTTTCCTGGATCCCGCCGAACAGCGAACCACCGTCGTCGGCGATCGACAGATCATAGATATCCCAGCCGTGTCGGCCGATGGCGTCGCCCTCGCCGAGCACCCACCGGAAGCGCACCGAGTCTTCGCCTCCCAGCGAGGACAGATCGATTGTGCTTGAGACCGGCAAAGGGGCCACGACCCCGTTGAATGCGAAACTGGCACCGCACCAGCCCGGACCGGTGACCGGGTTGTTCTCGAAACCGTTCTGCTCACCGTTGAAACCGGCACCGCTGATCCAGGATGGATTGACCCGATTCCAGCTATCGCCCTGGTCGGTGGAATAATCCACCACCGCGATATCCCAGCACGAGGTCGGCTGATCGAGATCCCAGCCATGCGTCAGCGTCATCTCCGGATTGGAGGTGCCGGTCAGATCGAAATCCTCGTTGAGCTGGAGTTCGTTGCTCGCCGCGCCCGGGGTATTGGGAATGGAGAAAAAGCCACCGGAAATCGACCAGTTGCCAGTGATGAAGAAGTTGCCGCTCTGCAGCTCGGCGTCGGCCAGCGCGGCGACCGCGCCGGACTCGCTGATATCGAGATCGGTAATCCGGCTCTCGATGCCGAACCCGTCGCCCTGCTCGGGCTGGCCCTTGACCCACTGCCATTTGCCGTCGGCGTCGATAGCCGCGAGGAAATAGCGCTCGGGCCGGTCATCACCCGAGCAGCCACCCGGATTGGCGTTCCCGTTGGTATTGACCAGCGTCTCCTCGAAGCCCTCGAAAGGCCCGCTCGGCGGAGTGGAGAACTCCAGCCTGCACCGATAGTAGCCACCGATCACCGCCGTGGCGGGCTTGGGTGGAATCGCGCTGATGTCGCCGGGCAGGATCACCAGGCTGGTGGCGCCATCGCTGTAGTCGCCATTGGCCGAGTGCGCCCACTGCCAGCCGCCGTCGCTGTCG
This sequence comes from uncultured Wenzhouxiangella sp., assembly GCA_964417745.1. GTDB lineage: Bacteria > Pseudomonadota > Gammaproteobacteria > Xanthomonadales > Wenzhouxiangellaceae > Wenzhouxiangella. Next base: position 11,808 of record CAYQJJ010000008.1, on the reverse strand, counting down.
AGCTTGGCGACGAACACATCCGTATCCAGACTCGCCGAGCTCAGTTCGGTCGAGCCGAAGTCGGCCTGCCCGGCAAAACGGCCGGTGATATAGACGTTGCCGGCCTCGTCGATGGCGATGTCCTTGGCCCGGTCGCCCAGGCTACCACCAGCGCGGCGGACCCAGTCGAGCGTGCCGGCCGAGGAGTAGCGGGCGACGAAAATGTCTTCCGGGCCGCGCGCGCTGATGGTCACGCCATCACCGAAGACCGCCTCACCGGAAAAGCTGCCGGTCACGAACACCGCGCCGGTCGGGCCGACCACGGTCGCGGTGGCGGTGTCATCGCCGGACCCGCCGGCGCTGGTCGGCCATACCGCCAGGGCCGGGGTCGAAGCCAGGGCCATGAGGCCGGCCAGGACAGCGATGAGGGCGATCTGCTTCGGTTTCTTGCAATCAATCATGGGTCGACTCACTGGTTCAGCAGCGGGACATTGGTGGCCCGCCGCATCCTGAAGATTCCGCTGACAAAGATGGTCGAGCGATGCAGCCCCGAAATGGCCTCGGTGTAGGTCCCGGCGACTTCCTCGTCGCCCCATTCGGGCCGGTCGAAGTTTTCCGGATCCTCCTCGGCGAAGAACAGTTCAAGCTCGCGGGTCACCTCGTAGGCGTCCGGGCGAAAGTTGAGGAACTGCTCGTCGAGGTTGTTGTGGTCCGGGTGGAAGCGGTGCAGGAACGGGTTGGTCGGAAACTCCGGGTCGAGCACGATGGTGCCGAAAACCGCGCCGCCGGGGCCGAAGGTCCCGGCAAGGTCGAGCTCATTGCCGGGGAAGTCGTAGGCGGCACTACTCAAGCGGTTGCCAGCCGCCTCGCCACCACGGTCGATGATGCCGGTGAAATTCGGGATCAGCGAGTCATCGGTCAGCAACACGAATCGACCCGGCGTTCCGATGCGCGTGAATTCCGGCTCGTCCTCGTCCGGCACTTCCTCGCCCTCTTCCCACATCAGGATGACCTCGTTGAGCAGGCGCACGTTGCCGGCGGCATCGACGTGCATCATGATGCGCAGCGGAAATTCCTTTTCGGTCGGCATCGGCACCACCCCGCCCTGCTGGGCCATGCTGACGCTGTCGACCGCCGCCACCCCGACCCAGAGCCCGGCGTAGCGCGGATCGGTCGACAGGGTCGACAGATCCCCGTTGCGCGCCCGCGTCATCGAGCGAGCCGCTTCGATGGTCGGCTGGTCGGGTGCCAGCGACTGGGCCCGCACGTGCAGCAGGCGCCGCGCGCCAAGACCGTTGGTAAATTCGAGAATCTGGCTGGCTTCCGGGGTGAACAGGCCGGCGCGGTTGACCGCCAGGTTGAGAATCTCGCCGTCGTCGACGCCCAGCGAAATGACCGTCTCCTCTTCCAGCTCCGGCCAGAAGCTCTCGCGGGTGACTTCGTCGTGACGCTCGATCGCCATGGGCACGGGCTGATCGGTGTCGAGCTTGCGAATCCGGATCTGGCTGTTGAGCCCGGACCGGTTGCGCAATGCCACGGTCTCGCGCGAGGTGGAGCGGTCGTACTCGATGCGGTTGCCGAAATCCAGGTCGATCGGCATCGGCCCCTGGAAGGTCGAACGGCCTTCGGTGTAGACCCAGTAGGCCTCGCCGGAGCGGATGGTCTCGATGGCCGGCTGATCAACCTCGACCCACTGACCATCGTCGTCGAGCCGGAAAATGGGCCCGCTCTGGTGGGCCTCGGACCCGGCGAACCAATTCTGGAAGGTCGGTTCGTTGTCGGGGTCGACGTGGAAACCGGCGAACTGGAAGTCATCGCGCCGCCAGCGTTGGGCGCGCAGCCGGGGCTGGCCCTCGATGGTCAGCTCCCGGGGCTGGTCACCGAGCAGGCGGACCAGGTAGGGCTGGTTGGCGGTGATGGTAAACAGGTTGGTCAGCACGCTCTCGGGCCGGTGGGACGGGAAGTAGCCGTACCAGCCATCGATCGTGAGCAGATCCTCGTCGGGGTCCTGGATGAAGGCCAGCGGCCGGTCGTCGGGCAGCCAGCGCCAGACGCTGGCGATCGGCAGGCCGGCAAAGACCTGCTCGATGCGGTCGTTTTCGGGCTGAAGCTCGACGTAAATGGCGTTCCAGCCCGGCTGGAGCTCGATGGTCTGCTCGGTGGTCGCGGCCAGTGCCGTATTGACCAGGGCCAGCACGATCAGCACCGGCAGGACCAGACCAGGGGCGAGGGATTTTTCAGTGCGCATATCGGTATTCATGATTCGTCGCTTTCGTTGTCCGGTTCGGCCGGCATGGCCGGGGGTCGGCGAGATTCACGCGGGGCTTCTCGTTCCGGCAGGGTCGCCTCGGGCGGCTCGATGCCGGCAAGACGCTGCTCGTCGATCTCGACCGGGTGTGCCTGGCGGATTTGATCGACCAGGCCGGCCTCGAGCTCGCGGGCCCGGTGCCGATCAAGGCGGTGGCGGATGCCGTCGGCGACCTGTTCCAGGGGGCGCGTCCGAGCGCCCTCGCGCTCGACCAGGCGGACCAGGAAGTAGCCCGCCCCGGTCGTCACCACCGGGCTGATCTGGCCGGGCTCGTCGAGCTCGAAGGCCGCTTCGAGCACGGCTTCGGGCCACTGGTAGCCGCGGTCGGGGTCATCGACCAGCCAGCCGATGACGCCGCCCTGGTAGCGGCTGGTCCGATCGCTGGAAAACGCCACCGCAACCTCACCGAAATGGCGGGTCTCCGACGGCAACGCCAGGGCCTGCTCGCGCGCCTGCTCGATACGCATGCGTGCCTGCTCGGCACCGTCGGCCTCGCTCGGGCGATCGATCCGGATCATGGCGATGCGGCGACGCTCCGGGCGCGAGAACTCATCGATATTGGTCTCGTAGTAGTCCCGGATCGCGTCTTCATCGATGCGATCCTCGGCCATGGCCGCCTCCAGCCGGTCCTGGCGCAGGCGCTGAACGGTCATGCGCTCGACCAGGCTGCGAAACTCGGGATCATCCATGACGCCGGCCGAGCGCGCCTCGGCCAGCAGGGCGCGCCATTCGATCATTTCCTGGAGCAATTCCTCGCGGCGTTCCTGGCTGGCGTAGTAGCCCGGGCGGCGCCGGTTGCGCTCGCGCATCTCGGCTTCGAATTCGCCGACCGTGATGGTCTCGTCACCGACGAGCGCCAGTGCGCGGTCGGCTTCGGCCGGTGCCGGGTCCTGACCGCAGCCGACGAGAAGCGCCAGCATGCCGGCCAGAACGAGCGGAATGGAGCGTGCAGGGTGGGTCATTCAGTCGTTCTCCGCCTGGGTTTCGGATGATTCTTCCTCGTAACGATCACCGAAGATGAGGTGGCGATCGAGCGTGGTCACGGCCGTGGCCTGGTTGTTGTCGGGCTCGGGGTCTTCGATTTCGCTGAAGGCGCTGACCTGGTTGACGATCTGCTCATTCGGACCCAGCTCGGCGTCGCCGGAGACCTCGCCGACCACTTCGAACAGCAGCGATCCGCCCGAAGGCAGATCGGCCGTCAGCTCGATATCCCCGCTCCCGGTTGCAACCGGGCACTCCGCCCCGCCGGAAGCGGAGCAGGTCCAGCTCACGTCGATCAACTGCTCGGGCATGAGGTCAACGATCTCGGTGGCCGTGGCCGCGCTCGGTCCGTCGTTGGCGACTTCGATCTGGTAGGTGAGAACATCACCCCACAGAGCGCTGCCGGTATCGACGGTCTTGGTCACGGCAACATCGGCGAGCGGGTCGATGATCTCGATGCTGGCCGAATCGGTATTGTTTGCCGGATCGGGATCGCCGACCCCGGTGCCCAGCACCTCGACCTCGGCGACGTTGGTCACCACGCCGGTCCCGGCGGTTTCGAGCACCTCGGTTTCGAGTTCGAACAGCAACTCCCCGCCGGCCGGCATGGCGGCAACGAGGGCAAGCTCCTCACTGCCGGATGCGGCCGGGCAGACCGCCGGCGCCGTGGCGCTGCAGGTCCAGCTCACGATGGCCAGCTCCGGCGGCAATGAGTCACTGATGGCCACCTCGGGTGCGTCACTGGGACCGAGGTTGCTGACCAGGATTTCGAACCCGACCCCCTCACCGGGCACGGCCTCGGCCTGCAGGGCGGTCTTGGCAATCGCCAGATCGGCAGCGGCACTGACACTGGCAGTCACCGAGTCGATATTGTTGCCGGTATCAGGATCACTGGCCTCGGCGGCAGGGACGACCTCGGCGATATTCTCGATCTGGCCGATCAGGTCGGGAGCGATGGTGCCATCGATGAGATAAAGCAGTCGCTCGTCGACCAGAATATCAACCATCTCGGCCAGGTCACCGCTACCCGCCCCCTCGCAGGCCGAGCCGCTCGAAGCGCCCGGAATCGTCTGACAGGACCAGGTCGGGTCGAGCAGGCTGGTTGGCAACTGATCGACCACCTCGGCGGCGAACGCGTGCGAGGGGCCCAGGTTGCGTACATCGACAACGAAAGTAACGTCGTTGCCCGCAACCAGCGAACTGGCATCACCATCGATGGTCTTGTCGATGGTCAGGTCGGTGACCACTTCGATCGGGGCGCCGTCGGAATCGATCTGCTCGCCGGGGGTCAACGCGGTGTATCCCGGCGGCAGTTCGACGCTGGCGGTATTGACCAGCTCGCCGCGCGCACCGGGGTGGACCAGTGCCTCGACGGTGTAGCGAAGGCTGCCGCCGGCGGCCAGGTCGACCGTGTCGAACAGGCTGTCGGCACTCAGGCTGTCGAGGCCGCAGAAACCCTCCGGACGCCGAACAAGATTGGCCAGGGTGCCGGATTCGAACGGTGTAGTGGCCAGCAGATGCCCCCCGTCCGGGGCCATGACCAGCCGCCGCAGGCCGGACGTCGCCGGCGCATCGAGCAACTCGATGCGATCGAGTTGGCCGCTTGCCCAGTCGCGATCAAAGACGCTGATGACCCCGTCGTTGAGGGCGGACAGGTACAGATGCTCGCCGTCGGGACTGAGCGCGACGGCATTGGCACCATCGAGGTTGTCGAGGCCACCGAAGCCGTCGCGGTAGTGGTGCGCCAGCGTCAGCCCGCCGCCGTCCTCGGCGCGTTCGAAAAGGGTGATGGAATCATCGGCCAGGGAGGCGGCATACAGGTACTCGCCCTGAGCGCTGATGGCAATCGACTGGACCAGCCCCAGGCCGGTAACGGTGCTGCTGCCCTGAACATCGCCGTTTCTGAGCCGGTCGCGATAGATCAGGCTGCCATCGGGATTGCGCTCGAAAATGGCCAGCCCGTTGTGGAGCGAGGCGGCGGCGTAGACAAATCGCTGATCGGGGCTCAGGGCCAGGTCGCGTACCCCGTCGAGCAGATTGTTCGGCAGCCCGATCCCGCTGCGGCGGGACTCGATCCAGGTCAGTTCACCGGTCATGGCGTCGCGCCGGAAGACACTCACGGCGCTCGAATCGCGCGCGGCGACGTAGAGTACCTCGCCAGCCGCATCAGCGACCAGGCGCATCGGCCGGCGCAGCGACAGGCCGGTACTCTCGCCGTCAACACGCACGCCGGCAAAGCTCAGCGCGCCGGTTTCGGTATCGATTTCGAACCAGGAGACCGCATCACCCTGCGCGGCGGCAACGTAGACATACGCGTTGTCGGGCGCGAACCAGACATCGCCGGCACCCGACAGGCCCGTGACCTCACCGATCGGGTCACCATCGGCGTCCTCGAGGATGTCGCCCTGGCTGATGCGATCCAGAACCCCGAGCCAGCCGGAGTCCGGATCACGGCTGAACAGGGTCAGGGTGTCGCTGTCGGCGCCGGTTGCCGCGGCCCATCGCCCGTCGGCGGAGAACGCCGCGCCGGACGCCCCGGCGAGGTCGGCGTCGCCGAAGGTCTGGGACAGGGCAAGCTGGCTGGTGCTCTCGCACACCCACTGGGCCGAGCCGGCCACCACGCCGGGCTCGCCCGGGTTCGCCACATCACCCGGCAGGGCCGGCAGATCGTCGATGACATCCAGCCCCCAGACGGTACCGGGACCGTGATTGGTCAGCTCGATTTCCCAGCTGACCGGTTCGCCGGCGACGACCGGGTCGGTGGTGAGGGTCTTGACCAATTCGATGGCCGCCTCGGCGGCGATGGTGCTGTCGGCAACCGCGACATTGTTGCCAAGGTCGGGATCGCGGAGCCCGGGCGCCGGCGAAACGCTGGCGCGCGCCGACATGCTCCCGCGTGCGTTAGCACCAACCCGTGCGGTAATGTCGTAGACCAGCTCGCCGCCGGACTCCAGGCTGACCGAATCGATCACCACGCCATCGCCGGCGCGTCCACAGGACGAGCCGCCGAGCACGGTGAAGTGGTCGAGATCCGCGCCACCGGCACCGCTGCCGTAGAGGTGACGCCCGTCGGGCGAGAGAGCGAAGGCGCTGGCCTGCGCGGCATCACCGATCGCCGAGCCCTCGAAGCGACCGAGGAACTGGATGTCGGCCGCCGAAGCCGAACCGAAGGCGGCGACCGTGCGCAGGCCGTCGGCGGGATCGATGCCGGCAACATAGAGCTGATCGTCGCTGGGGCTCAAGGCCAGGCGTGAGGCTGCGGCCAGGCCGGAGACCGGCTGGGCCGGGTCACCAATGGCATCGCCGTCGGCGACCTGCTCAAGCGGCCGGATGACGTTCTCGGAGAGGCGCTCGAAGACCAGCAACGCGTGGTCGTCCGACGCGCGGGCGAAAGCATACAGGCGGCTGCCATCCTCGGAGCTCGCCAGGGAACGCACACCGGCCAGGCCGCTGAGCGGGTAGCTGTTGTCGCCATCGACCACGCTTGTGCCGTCGGCGAACACCGGCCCGTTTTCGAGCAGGCCGCTGCCCTGGCGCTGGAACTGGACGATGGCGTCGCTGCCCTGCGCGGCCACCATCAGGCGCGACTCATCGGCGCTGAGTACGACATCGACCGGATCGACCAGGCTCGAGACCCCGTCGACGTTGTTGCGCCGCAGCTGGGCCAGCTCGAGCAGGCCGGTGCCGGGATCGCGCGCGAGCACGGCCACGGCGTTGTCGAGGCGCGCGGCGACGTACAGGGTCGCGCCGTCGGCGCTCATGGCCAGCGCACTGGGGCCACCGAGGCCGTCGAAGTCGACCCCGTCGCGGACCAGGCCGGCAAAGGTCAGCTCACCATCGGTGGCATCGCGAACGAATACCGCGACCGCATCGTCGCCGAAACCGGCCACGTAGAGGTGCGCCCCGTCGGGGCTGAAAGCGAGTGCGCGGGCATCGGCCAGACCATCGACGATGATCGGGTTGCCGTCGGGGTCGTGGCTCGACTCGAGGTTTTCGATCTGCTGACGCGGGCTCAGCCCGCCACTGAGGCTGTCGCGACCGAAGACCGTCAGCGCGGGCTGGCCGGGGCTGCTGTTGCCCACGGCGTACAGATGCCGACCATCCGGGCTGACCACGCTGGCGGCGTAGTCGGCCAGCGCTGCCGGCGGTGTCGGTTCGAGCTGCAGACGACCGGGCTCGCGGTCGGCGGCGCACACCCAGCCGTCGACCGACAGCGCTTCGGGTGGCACATGAACCAGTTCGGCGCCGACGGCATTACTGGTGCCCAGGTTCTCGACGCGCAGCCGGTATTCGATTTCGGCGCCGGCCTGGACCTCGGTCGGCAGGTCTTCGATGCTCACGGCCAGATCGGCCACGGCGTTGATGATGGTGTCGTCGTCGATGGCGCTGTTGGAACCCGGATCGAGATCGATGACACCGGCCGGCGGGGTCACCACGGCCTCGTTGACGACGAACCCGGTCACGTCGGGGCGCAGCAATCCATTGGCGAAGAAAGTCACGGTATCGCCGGCGCCGACCGTGATCAGGGCATCGATATTGCCGGTTTCGATGCCGGTCGGGCAGGCGCTGGCGGCCGAGGAGATTTCGCAGCTCCACTCGACCGAGGCGAAGTCGATCGGGAACTGATCGACCAGCCGGGCATTGACCACCTGGCTCGGGCCGCGGTTGTGAACCGTGATGACGTACTCGACCTCGGTGCCGGGCACGGCACCGCCCTGCCCGTCGCTGACCGAGCCCTCGAACACCAGGCTGTCGGCATCCAGGCGCGCCCGGGCCAGCGACCCCGGCGCGTTCGCCGCCGTCAGCAGGCCTTCTTCACCGGGCAGCGCAACGATGGCACGCGCGCCATCGAGACCGGTGACCGGCGCATCCGGGTCCGTGTCCAGCGGGCTGTTGTCGCCTTCGACCAGCCAGTCGAGAAAGCCCAGGGCCAGGCTGTCCGGGTCACGGGAATAAAGCGCGATCGAATCGTCCTCGGGCGAGACGGCGGCGAGGCGATCGGGAGCGACGAGCACCAGGTCGGTCAGGCCGCTCAGACCCCGGGCGCCATTCTCACCCTCGGTGGTCCGGCCGGCGAAGCTCAGGCGGCCGAACTGGTCGGCGTCCGGATCGCTCTCGCGATGGAAGGCGACAATGGAGTCATTGGCCGTGCCGACCGCGTAAATGGCCTGACCGTCGGCAGTGGCGCGCACTCGCTGCACGCCGGCCAGGCCGGAAATGCCGCTGCTGAGATTGACCCGAGCCTGCAGCCAGGTCAGTTCGCCATGGGCGTCCGATTCCGGGTCCTGCGCGCGGCGGAATACCACGACCGCATCGCTCTGCTCGGCGGCGACGTAGAGATGCCGGTCGTCAGGAGCGAGCGCCAGATCGACCGGACCGACCATGTTCTGCACCGAGCCGGTGCCGTTCTGGACGCTCTGGGCGAATACCAGCTCGCCGAAGGCCGGATCGGATTCGTCGGCTATGCGCTCGAACACGACCACGGCGTTGGAGTTGGTTCCGGCCACGTAGAGGTGGTGCCCGAGCGAGTCCATGGCCAGACCGCGCGCGCCCGACATCTCGCTGACGCCACCGGAATTGTTGTTGTAGATGGCCAGTACCGACAGCTCACCGCTGTTGACGTCGCGCTCGAAGGCCACGACGGAGCTGTCCAGCCGCGAGGCGGCGTAAACGTGACGACCGTCGGGCGAGATCTCGACGTGATTGATGCCGTTGAGCTGCGAGACACCGCCCTGGCCGTTGAGCACGAAATCCACGAACGTCAGCGGGTAGTCGCCCGTCGGGCTACCGAGGTCGGGTTCGAGCGAGTAGATTCCGATGCCCGGCTCGCCCGGGGCGGCAACGTAGGCATGGGCATTGCCGACCCCGGTCACGGCCAGGCCGCGCGCATCGCGCAGTCCGCGGAATTCGGCCAGGCCATCGGTCTTGGTGACGACCAGGTCGGCGGCGCGGTCGAGGAAGCTGGCATCGGAATCGCTCCAGGGGCTGGCGTTGTTGCCTTCCTGGTCCAGCACGATTTCGACCTGGTTGCTCACGCAACGGCGGTCCGGGTCGAGACCGGTCGGGCAATCCATGCCTTCGGTATCCGATCGGACCGTCACGTCAAGATCAATCAGCACCGAACCACCGGCGGCGATATCGGCATCGAGCAACACATCGCCGCTGCCGGAGTCGGTGCCGCATTGGCTCGGGGCGCTGCGCGCAAAACGGGTCACGGCGCCGTCGCGCAGCGCGCCGGTGAACAGGTTGCTCCCGCTGCCGTCGAAGGCCAGGCTGGACACACCGGCCAGGTCGGCCCGCCCGTCGGCGGGCTGGTAGCGGGTCACGAAGCTCAGCTCGCCGGTACCGCGATCGCGACGGAAGGCCAGCAGCGAGTCATTGCCGAAGGCGGCCACGTAGAGGCTGCCGCCGTCTTCGCTGACGGCGACCGCGCGCGGGGCGTTGAGGACACCGAGGTCACTGGCGGTCAGGGTCTGCCGGGTGCCGCTGGCCAGGCGTCCGAACAATCCGTCGCCGGGCTCGTTGATGCGGTCGAAAACCACCAGCGCGTTGGCCTCGCGGGCGACCGCATAGACCTGGTTGCCGGCCGGGTCGAGGGCAATGTCGCTTATGCCGACCAGCCCCGCTGTGCCCGGCGAGCTGCGCGTCTGCAGGTGGCTCAGCGAACCGTCGCCGGATCGAGCAAACACCGACAGGGCATTGTCGTTGCTGCCGGCGGCATAGAGGATGTCGTTTTCGCCGTCCACGCCCGGACCGAAGGCCAGCGCGCTGACGCCGCCGAGGCCGTTGTCGCCGTCGCGTTCGACCACCCCGAACGGGGCGAGCGAGCCGTCGTTGCTGTCGACATCGAAAATGTAGATGGCGTTCGAGTTGGCCGCAGCGGCATACAGGCTGTCGCCATCCGGCGACAGCGCCAGGTCGACCGGCTGGTTGACCGGATCGGCGCCGGGAAAGCCCGGACCCCATTGCCCGACCAGTTGGAGTTGCCCGAAGGTTTCGGCGCCGCTGTCTTCGGTCTCGACTTCAAAAACCGTGATGCGATTGTCAACCTGGCTGGCGACGAAGACAAAACGTCCATCGTCGCCGACGGCGAGCCCGCGCGCACCGCGCAAGCCTTCCAGGTCGATGGTCTCCGGGTTGGCATCCGGGTCATCCGGGCCGTCCGGATCGTAGGCGGGATTGGGAATCTCGTCGCCCTGGGCGAGCACCTGCTCGAGCGCCAGCTCGCCGCTGGCCTCGTCGATGCTCAGGGCGACCAGCCCATTGCCGAGCACCCCGGTCGCGTAGACACGTTCGGCGAGCAGCTCGTCCGGGGCCGGAGACCACGCGACCGCGGCGGCCCCGCGCAGGGCATCGATGCCGCTGTCGACCCGACTGACCGCCTCACGAGGCTCGAGCAGACCGGCGCCCACCGCGCGGCAGCGCCACTGGGCGCTGTCGACGTCGAACAGGTCCGGATCGAGAATATCGCTGATCGCGACGTCCCGCGCGCTGCTCGGGCCGGCATTGTCGATCGCGATCCGGTAGTTCTGGCGCGTGCCGGCGGTGACCGAAAGCCGGTTGTTGGTCTTGCTGGCGCTGAGCTGGCTGAACGGCTTCATTGCGGCCCCGGCGCTGGCCGAAGTACTGGTTCCGGTATTGTCGACATCGTCGGGCACCGAAATCGTGGCCGTGTTGGTGATGTCACTGGTGGCCCCCGGCCGGATGGTGCCGGTAATGAAGAACCGCACCGTGCCGTTGGCAGCCAGGAAGACCTCCTCGGACAGGCTGCCCGAGCCGGCCGCCGCGCAGCTCGAGCCGGACCGGCGCACGAACGCCGCGACGCTCTGCGAACCCAGCGCCGAGGTGTAGATGTTCTGGCGGGCCCCGCCGGAGACGGCCAGTCCATAGGGCGACTCCAGGCCGATCACACCGCCGACACCCTGGCGCCGGACTTCAAGCGGCGTGAGCCGGCCGAACTGATCGCCGCCGACGCTGGTGTTGCGGTCCAGGATCACCAGCGCGTTATCGAGCTGGGAGACCACGTAGACCCGGTCGTTGGCCGGGTCGACCGCGATGCCGCGCGGCCCGCGCAGCGCCTCGGCGCCGTCGACGCCGTCGATGACGACCGAGTGAAATCTCAGGCGACCGAACAGCTCTGGGCGGGAGGCGTCGGTTTCGCGGTCGAGGACGGTGACCGCATCGCCATCGAGCGAGGTCACGAGCACGTGTTCGCTGCCGGCATCGTCGCGCGAGACGGCCAGACCGGTCGGGCTGGTCAGTACCGCGCCGCCGGTGCCGTCGAAGAAGCTCTGGCGAAAAGTCAGCTCGTCGTCGTCGATATCGAATACCACCACGGCATCGGACTCGCGCGCAGCCACGTAGAGCTGGTCGCCATCGGTCGAGACGGCCAGGGCGTTGGCACCAAGCAGTCCGGTGACCCCGTCCACTCCCTGCTCGGATCGGCCCTGGTAGATCAACTCGCCGGTATCAAGGTTGCGGCTGAAGATCACCACACTGTGATCGAATCGGCTGGCCACGTAGACATAAGAACCGGCCGG
>CAYQJJ010000007.1:0-30902 GCA_964417745.1 uncultured Wenzhouxiangella sp. | reverse complement strand
GCCGCACGCCGCCTGGGCATCAGCCGCAACACCCTGGCGCGCATGCTGCGGTAATACCAGGCGGGTCCAGAGGGCCTTTAACACGACTGACATGTTCGGGAATTACGATCGAGGGTCATGCCTCGATCGGAGCAGCGCCATGGCGGATTACCTGACTTGCCGCAACCTGTACAAGCGATTCGGTGACCTGGAGGTCCTCAAGGGGATCGACCTGTCGCTGACCCGGGGCGAATGCCTGGTACTGCTGGGGGGATCGGGCTGTGGCAAGACCACCCTGCTCAACGTGCTGGCCGGCCTGCTCCCGCCCGATTCGGGTCGCGTGCAGCTCGATGGCAAGACTTTCGACGATTGCGAGCGCGGCATCCATATCGAGGCACGCAAGCGACGCTTCGGCATGGTGTTCCAGGACTTTTCGCTGTGGCCCAACATGAGTGTTGCCGACAATATCGGCTTCGGGCTGCGGGTCCAGGGCGTGCGCAACGGTGAGCGCCAGCGCCGCATCGACGAAGTGCTCGAACAGGTCCAGATGGCGCGCTTTCGTGATCAGTTCCCCGGCCAGCTTTCCGGCGGCCAGCAGCAGCGCGTCGCCATCGCCCGGGCGCTGGCGGTTCGGCCACGGGTGCTGCTGTTCGACGAACCGCTCAGCGCACTCGATGCCCGATTGCGCGAGGAGCTGCGCAACGAGGTCGCGGCCCTGATTCGCGACCACGGCATCACCGCAGTGTATGTCACGCATGACCAGACCGAAGCGTTCTCCCTGGCCGATCGCATCGCACTGATGGAAGGCGGCCGCATCGTCCAGCTCGACACGCCCGAGGCGCTCTATCAACAACCGGCCAGCCGCTTCGTGGCCGAATTCCTCGGTGCGGCCAACCTGTTTGCCTATCAGCGCGGCGAGCAGCGCCTCCGGGTCGACGGCGACCTCGCCCTGCCGCCGCCGGCCGGCACCATTCCCGATGCCGGCCACGTGGTGGTGCACCGGGAAAAAGTCTGGATCGAGCCGGCACACGCTGCCAACGGCTGCGGCACCGCCGTCGATCTGGAGGGAATTTGCCGCCACCAGGCGTTCCAGGGGGAGCGCCACGAAGTGTTTGCCGAGACCGGCAACGGGATCGTCTTTCGCGGCTTCGCACGCCAGCGCATTCCACTCGGCGAGCCCGTGCGCATCCGCTTCGAGCCCGACGCCATTCACTGCCTGTCGCACTGAGCGCTTCGAGACCAGTTCATGCTCCTCCGTCTGGCCCGCGCCGGCCTGTTGCTGTTGGCCGTCGCCGCGACCCTGACCGGTTGTCAGGAACCAGCCGATGATGTTCTGGTGGTCTACTCGGCCGGCCCCCGGCCGCTGATCGACCAGGTGGTGGCGTCCTTCGAGGACAACCACGACACCGAAGTCGAACTGTTCGCCGCCACCACCGGCCAGGTCATGGCGCGACTGGAAGCCGAGCGCTACCGGCCGCGCGCGGATGTCGTGGTGCTGGCCAGCCGGCTCGGGGCCGAGGGCCTGAAATCGCAGCAGCGGCTGCATCGCTACCGGCCCGCCGGTATCGAGCACACCGACAGCAACTGGCACGACCCGGACGGCTATTACCACGCCACCGGCGGCGCGGTAGTAGCCATGGCGTTTCACGACCTGGCGCCGCGCCCGCTGCCGAACTGGCAGCGGGCACTGGCTGGCGACTGGCCCGGCCGACTGACGATGCCATCGCCGTCGCGTTCGGGTTCGGCGGCGGACTTCCTGATCGCGTTCAATCTCGAGCGCGCCGAGCAGGCCTGGGCGCAGTGGCGTTCAGCGCGCGTGGCAGCCGGCCTGGAGTTCTCCGCGGCCAACAACCAGGCCATCACCAGCCTTACCCTCGAGGCCTACGACGGCATGCTCGCCGCGGCCGATTACCTGATCTTCCGCCAGATCGACCGGGGCGCGAGCCTGAGTGTTCACTACCCCGACGACGGCAGCGTGCTGGTCACCCGACCGATCGCGATTCTTGGCTCCAGCCCGCAAAAGTCCCGTGCCGAGGCGTTCGTCGACCATTACTTTTCCACCGACATGCAGTCGGCGGTCGCCGATCAGTTTCTGCTGCCCGCGCGCAACGATGTCGACGTGTCACCGGTACGACCCGACTCGCTGCCCGACAACCTGATCCAGGCCGACACCGCCGAGGCGCTGCGCCGCCAGATTCCGATCCTGCGGCGTTTCCAGCTCGAAATCGAACGCGCCCAGGTCATTGCCGAATGAGTCCGCGCGTCGTCCAGGCCCTGTTGTGGTTGGCGCTGGGGTTCATCCTGGTCGCCACCGGATACCCGCTGGCGATCCTGCTCGCCCAGAGCGTGTTTCCCGAACTCCTCGGCGGCAGCTTCGACGGTGCCTTTTCGGCCTGGCGTGCCATCTTCGCAACGCCCGAACTGGGCAGCATGCTGGTCAACACGCTGCTCTGGGCGCTGGCGGTCACGTTCCTGTCCTGGGTGTTCGGCATTCCCTGTGGTTACTGGCTCGCGCGCGTCGAACTCCGTGGCAAGCTGTGGCTCAGGCTGAGCCTGCTGGCGCCGATCATGACACCGCCGTATATCATGGCACTGTCCTACATCCTGATCATGCAGGACGGCGGTTTTGCCCTGCGCCTGATCGACGGCTTTCCGGAAGCCTTTCGCTTCTGGTTTTTTTCCTTCTGGGGCGTGACCACGGTGATGGCGCTGGCCTCCTTCGGCTACGTCGCGCTGGCCGTCGAGGCCACCCTCGGCTCGATCCCGCGCAGGCTCGAACTGGCCGCCGACATGGTTGGCGCCAGCCGCTTCCAGACGCTGCGCCACGTGCTGCTGCCGCTCATGCTCCCGGCGATTCTCAACTCGGGGCTGCTGGTGCTGCTCGAGGCACTGTCAAACTTCGGCGTGCCGGCGGTACTGGGAACCCGTGCCAACCTGCCGCTGCTGCCGGCCGAAATCTTTTTCCTGGTCACCGCCTGGCCGATCGATCTGGCGCTGGCGACCTCGCTTTCGAGCCTGCTCTGCCTGGCCGCGCTGGTCGCGCTGTATGGCTCGCGCTGGCTGGTTGCCCGGCGTGCCGAATTGAAGCTGCGCGGCAGCGAGACCGGGCTGGCCCGGCCGGGGCGCCTGGCCGTGTGCGGGATCTGGACCTGGTTCATGGCCCTGCTGTTGCTGTCGACGGTGCTGCCGTATGCGGCCATGATTCTCACCAGCCTCGCCGACCAGTGGCAGGGCGCCTGGCCGAGCCTGACCATCGATCACTACCGCGCTCTGTTCGCACCAGGCTCGCGCGGCTTTTCGGCGCTGATGACCAGCCTCGGTCTGAGCCTGGGCGCGGCAACCATCTGCGTTGTGGTCGGTTCGCTGATCGCCTACGCCACAGTGTTCGGCCGGGGCATGGTCAGGCATCTGGTCGACGGGCTGGCCACGCTGCCGCGGGTGGTGCCGAAGATCGTCATCGCGGTCGGGCTGATCCTGGCCTGGAACGCGCCCTGGGTGGGCATCGACATCTACAACACCATCTGGATGCTGCTGCTGGCCTACGTGGTCATCTACATCACCGACGCGCTCAACTACGCCAATGCCGGGTTGAAGACACTCAATCGCAACCTCGAGCGCGCCGCCGAAGTAGCCGGGGCACGCCCGGGCCGGGTGGTGTGGTCGGTCGTGCTGCCGCACCTGCGCCCGGCCTTGCTGGCCGCGTGGATCACCACCTTCATCGTCTGCATGCGCGAGCTGGTCGCCTCCATCCTGCTGCTGCCACCCGGGGTGGACACCTCGGCGACCTTCATCTTCAACCAGTTCGAACAGGGCGATGTCGCCGAGGCCATGGCGATGGCCACCGTCACCATTGGCCTGAGCACCGTGGTCCTGATCGCCTTTCAGCAATCTCGGCGTACCTGAAACACCCGCGTCACACAGACGTCAGCTGGCTGAAACATTCAATCGTTAATGTTTCGTTTCGAGCCGCGCCGGAACCCAAGGGCGCGCGGATGTTTGTCAAAACGATTAAGGGAATCCCATGCAACAGAGCCAATCCACGGCAGCGGCACGCTGGCTGCCACTCGCGCTGGTCATCGCGCTGCTGGCCCCGGCCACCGCGCTGGCCGATGACAGCACGCGACTGCTGATCGACAAGCTCGTCGAGCGCGGCATTCTGACCGCCGAAGACGCCGAGGAACTGCTCGGTGGGGTCGAAACCACCGACGAAACCGTGGCAGCCGAAGAAACCGAGGAGCGCTATCCCGGCCTGAACTACGAGCCGGCCGTGCCGATCGCCGATGAGCAATTTCGCGCCCGGGTCAACAAGTTCCGGGTCGAGTCCGCCGACGGGCAGCACCGCTTCGGCGTTCGCGGCCGGCTGATGGTCGATGCGGCCTACGTCGAAGACCCGTTCCGCAGCACCGACGACGAGCGCGAGGACCGCGGTGATATCGCCCGCTACGGCACCATCCTGCGACGTGCCCGCCTGGGTGCGCTGGGGATCATGTGGGATCGCTGGGAGTGGCAGCTCGAGGTCGACTTCCGCGACGACGATGTGCGCTTCGCGAACGCCTACATGGCCTACCTGTTCGATCACGGCCGCCTGGCCGTAGGCAACTTCAAGGAACCGTTCAGCATGGAGAGCGCGACCAGCTCGCGGCGGATTTCTTTCCTCGAGCGGGCCGCCCCGGTGGATGCCTACCGGCCCAGCCGCGAACTCGGCATCATGTACGAGACGCTCGTCCCGGACTGGTACGCGGCCATCGGCATCTTCGGCGGCGACGGCGTGGCCCGCGACCGCGACGTCACCGAAGGCTACGGCGTAGCCGCACGCGCCTCGTTCGCGCCGCTGATCGACGAAAACCGCGGCATCTGGAGCCACCTGGGCGCCTCGGCACTCTATCGCAAGAACGCTTTCGAATACGAGCGCTCACGCGGCCGCGAGCGCGAATATGAGTCGGTGCGCATGCGCACCCGCCTCGGCACCCGCGCCGTCGACGGCCGGATGATCAGCGAAAACGACATGGAAGCGGTCAAGGACTGGACCACCATCGCGCTTGAGGCAGCCTGGGGCTATGGGCCGTTCTCGCTGCAAGGCGAATACATTCGCCAGGATCTCGACCGCGATCCGAACGCGCGCGGCTTCGAAGACCCCGAGACCACCAGCATGACCTCCAGCGGCTGGTATGCCCAGGCCAGCTACTTCCTGACCGGCGAGACCCGCAACTACCGCGCATTCAGCGGCGACTTCGGTCGCACGCGGGTTCTCAACCCGGTCAGCCAGGGTGGCGGCGGCGCCTGGGAACTGCTGGCGCGCTATGCGCTGGCCGACTCGACGGAGCATCACGAGCCACTCGATCGCCAGAAGCTCGACCACTACACCCTGGGGCTGAACTGGTATGCCGAAGAAGACATCATGCTCAAGCTCAACCTGATGTACGTCGATGCCGAGCGCGGCGAAGACCACATCGACGGCGGCCCCAAGACCTGGGACAGCTGGGTCTTCGGCGCACGCTTCCAGTACGAGTTCTGATCCGACTTTCGTGCGAATCATCAGACGCACCAACTGCCCGGCCACCGGCCGGGCTTTTTTTTGTTCAGTCGACCTGCAACCAGAAAGTTACCGGCCCGTCATTGGTCAGGCTGACCTGCATGTCGGCGCCGAAGCGGCCGGCGCCGGTGCCCGGCCAGGCCGAGCTTGCGCGTTCGACGAGGGTTTCGAACAGGGCCTTTCCATCCTCCGGTGCCGCGGCCGGGCTGAAGCTGGGGCGATTGCCGGCGTTGGTGTCGGCGGCCAGGGTGAACTGGGGCACCAGCAGCAGTCCGCCCCCGGTGTCGCGCAGGCTGCGGTTCATGCGCCCTTGCTCGTCGGCGAAGACCCGGTAGTTGAGCACTCGCTCGACGAACCGGTCGAGCCGCTCGGCGCGGTCGGAGCGGGTAAATCCGACCAGCACCAGCAGTCCGGATTCGATGGCCGCAAGCGACTGACCATCCACCTCGACCCACGCCTGGCTGACGCGCTGCAGTAGTCCGATCATTTTTTTCCTCCGGGTGGCCTGGCAAGAACACGGACTCTCTCCATGGTCTCTTGACGGTTGTGACAGAACCCAATGCTATATTCTGGAGTCTCAGGGGCGGGTTGTATTCCCGCCTCGATGTCACGCAAACCAATGAGGAGCAGATAGTGAGCGACCACGTCTACAAGCAGATCAAGCTGACCGGTTCGTCGAGCGAGAGCATCGAGGATGCTGTTCGCAATGCCATCGGCAAGGCCTCCGCCACGGTCAAGAACATGCGCTGGTTCCAGGTCCAGGACACCCGCGGGCATATCGAGGACGGCAAGGTCATGCACTGGCAGGTAACCGTGGAGGTCGGATTTACGCTCGACTGAACCGGCTTCTGCCGCCACCACCCGGACCTCGATCCGGGTGGGGTTCAGCTCAACGGCAGCGGAACGTGCAACACTCCGCAGATGGCGCGCATCAGTTCGCGCTCCTCGACGATCACGGCCTCGTCGAACAGGGCCACCCGCGACATGGCCTGGACCAGGCGCTGCTTGTCGCGCATGCGCACCCGGTCGAGGGCCTTGCAGGCCTCGTCCAGGCGCGCAGGCCAGCCGTCGAGCCCGGGCAGTTCGGCCGCCGGCTCGGCTTCGGGCTCGAGATCGGCTCGCCCGGCGTTGTAGGCCGCCAGCGCGGTCTCGGCGTCGTCGGGATGGCCGTGATGGGCGAGAATCGCCAGCAGCTCGCGCGCCGGTTCGAGGCGGCGGGACAGTGGTTTCGAGCCCCCCCGGTCGGCCTGCTTGGGATTGAGCGACTCCTCGATCTGCATGCGCGTCAGGCGCGCGAGTGCGTATTCGAACACTGCGGTCCGGCCGTCGGCGGCGACCATCTCGTCGATCAGGCGCATCAGGTCGAGGAGGTCTTCGTTCGGATGCCGGCGCAGCGCCGGAAACGCCATTTCCATCAGCGGCAGCCGCTGCTCGGGCGGCAGCGACGGTTCGGCCTCGCGCAGGGCGCGGACCTGGCGTTCGCTCTCGCTACCCAGCCGCTTGGCCACGGCCAGCAATTGCTCCTCGCGCACCTCCGAATCACTGCTCAGCAACAGGTAAGCGATCAGCTCCATCGCCCATTCGTCGGAATGCGCGGCGCGCTCGAGCGGCTTCGGGATGGCCTCGGCCAGAGCCGCGGCCAGAAAGATCTGGTTCAGCCCCGGCTGGCCGATCTGCTCGCCCAGGTTGTCGGCGTCGAGGGGCAGGCCGCCGGGCCCGCGCTGCGACGACTTTTCTGTTGATTCGGCCTCGGCCTCCGCTTCGGCCGCCCGGGCCTGGGCGTGGCGGTCGAGCCGCTCGGCGATGGTCTTGAACTGATCCGGTGTGAACGAGGGATCGATCGCCTGGATGCGCTTTTCCAGCGGCGGATGGGTGGCGAACATCTGGGAGGCCATGCCGCGCGAGAACAGCATGTGGCCGACTTCCTCGGAGTCGGCGGTCATGACCGATCCATGGCTGAGCGCGCCGATCTTTTTCAGCGCCCCGCCGATGCCGTCGGGGTTGCGGGTGAACTGCACCGCCGAGGCGTCGGCCAGGTACTCGCGCTGGCGCGACACCGAGGCCTTGATCCAGCGGCCGAAAAACAGCCCGATATAACCGATGATGACCACCGCCAGGCCGATCATCACCGCCGGGGCGGCGTTGCGCGAGTCACGGCTGAAGCGTGCGGTCATGAGCATCCGGCTGCCGATGATCGAGATGACCAGGATCCCGAACAAGACGCCGATCAGGCGGATGTTCAGGCGCATGTCGCCGTTGAAGATGTGGCTGAACTCGTGCGCGATGACGCCCTGGAGCTCGTCGCGATTGAGGTTTTCGAGGGTGCCGCGGGTGACCGCCACCGCGGCATCGGAGGTCGAGTAGCCGGCGGCGAAGGCGTTGATGCCGCGCTCCTGCTCGAGGACGTAAATCTCGGGCACGGGCACGCCCGAGGCGATGGCGATTTCCTCGACCACGTTGCGGAGGCGGCGGCGCAGCGGATCGCGGGTATCGGACTCGACCCGGGTACCGCCGAGCTGGCGGGCGATTTCACCACCCCCGCCGCGCAGCTGCATCGAGCGCCAGGCACTGGCCAGGCCGATCACCGCCGCAGTAACCAGTGTGCTGGTCAGGATCATGTCGGAATTCGCGCGCACAAAATCGCCAAAGGAGGTCGGCGCCGGGGCTTCCATGTCGATCCCGAAAGCCACCAGCACGACGGCATTGACCGCCAGGATGATGCCGATGACCGCCAGCGCGAACAGCACGATGAGTACCCGCGTCTGGCGGCGTGCCTTGTCCTGTTGCTCGAAGAAGTTCATGACATCGAAGGCTCAAGAAGCGAGGTTCAAGGAGCAAGGATCAAGGCTGGGGTACTTGTTCTTACCTTTCGCCTTGAACCTTTTACCTTGAACCTGCTTATCCGAAATCGACCTGCACTGCTTCGCGCTTGGCCGGGTCTTCGATCTCGAGCAGTTCGGCCGCCTGGAAGGCGAAGGTGTTGGCGATCAGGTTGTTCGGGAAGCTCTCACGCAGGATGTTGTAGCTCATGACCGCGTCGTTGAAAGCCTGGCGAGCGAAGGCGACCTTGTTTTCGGTCGAGCTCAGCTCCTCGGTCAGCTGCATCATGTTCTGGTTGGCCTTGAGGTCGGGGTAGTTCTCCGACAGCGCGAACAGCCGGCCCAGTGCGCCCGAGACCCCCTGTTCGGCCTGCGAGAGCTTCTTGACCGACTCGGGGTCACCCGGGTCTCCGGAGGTGGCCTTGAGCTGGTTGACCGCGCCGTTGCGCGCCTGGATGACCGCCTCGAGCGTCTCGCGCTCGTGGGTCATGTACTTCTTCGCCACCTCGACCAGGTTGGGGATGAGGTCGTAACGACGGGTCAGTTGCACATCGATCTGGGCAAACGCGTTCTGGTAGCGGTTGCGCGCGGCGACCAGGCGGTTGTAGATCGCGATGGCAAAGATGACCAGCGCGATGATCAATCCGAGAAACAGCCATTCCATGGCCCAAACTCCTGTCGGCAAAAACCGACTCAGTTTACCGTGTCGTCGACCCCGGCACTACCCCAGCCGAGAACGCCATCGAGCAGCAGCGCGATCAGGCGACTCTCGAGCAGTGGCCAGCGCAGGTATTCAACCGAAGCATCGACGCGCCGTTGTTCGGCATCGCTGGCGAACGGGCGCTCGAGACACACCACCCGCCCGGCCCGGGCGCGCCAGGCCGAGACCTCCGGGTGGTCCAGCGCGCCGGCCGAGCCAACGACGAGCACATCGCAGTCGGCCGGCGGTCGACGCCGGGCATCGAAGGCGTGCATCGACCAGCGCCGGGCCAGGCGGTGGAGGACGCGGGCGGTCGAGGCATCGACATGACAGGCCAGCCGCAGCGATTCGAGCAGCCGGCTGGGGGGAAGGCCATCGCCCTGACCGCCGCGCAGAATGGGCAGGCGAAGCTCGAAACGGCAGCCGCGGGCGCGGCGGTCGGCAAGCTCCAGGGTGCCACCCATCGCCGCGACCAGCCGTCGGCAGATCGCCAGGCCCAGTCCGGAACCGCTGTGCGAACGCGTGATCGAGGCATCGAGCTGGGTGAAGGGCTCGAACAGCCGCGCCCGGTCGTGCGCCTCGATGCCGGGGCCGGAGTCGCACACCGCCAGTTCGAGCCAGCGGTGGTCGTGCGCCGATGCAATCACTTCCACGCCGCCGGTTTCGGTGAACTTGATGGCGTTGTTCAACAGGTTGCCCAGCACCTGGGCCAGGCGGTCGGCATCGCCGCGGGCCAGGGCGGGCAGACCGACGGCCAGGCGCAGGCGCAGATCGAGCTGCTTGCGGTCGGCGGCCGGGGCGTGCAGGTCTATTACCTGTTCGAGCATCCCGGGCAGCTCGAACGGGCGCGGGTCCAGACTCAGCCGGCCGGCCTCGATGCGCGAGATATCGAGCACATCGTCGATGATGCGCTGGAGCTGGCGTCCGGAATGCACCAGCGTCTGGATCAGATCTTCCTGGCCGGGGCGGATATCGGTCTGGCCGAGCAGTTCCACCATGCCCATCACGCCGTGGAGCGGCGTGCGGATTTCGTGGCTCATGGTGGCCAGGAATTCCGACTTGGCCGCGCTGGCCTGTTCGGCGCGCTCGGCCAGCGCCCGGCCCTGTTCGATCAGCAACAGATTGTGCAGCGCCTGGCCGGCCATCTGCAGAAACAGCCGCAGGCGCTCGCGGTGCTCGGGCGTGAAACCCTCCGGACCGGCCTCGAGCAGGCAGCGCCCGACGCAGCGATCCTCGACCATGACATTGACCACCTGCTCGGCCGGTCCACGAGCCTGCTTGATCCGGGTCTCGAAAGCCTCGCGTTCGAGAATCGGGGCGTGCTCACTGTTCACAACCAGTGAGTTTGGAAGCCGGTCGTGCCGGAATGCGAACCAGCCGTGTCGCGCACCGCTGATTGCGACCAACTCACTCACGATAACGCCGGCCAGCGCGCCAGGCACAAGATTGCGATTGAGGCGCTCGACCACCTGGCGCTGCTCCTCGGCCATGGCGCGCTGCTGGCGTGCTTCGGCCATTTCGCGGCGTCGGCGCCGGGACAGATGCAGCGCCCGGTAGCCTGCTCCGGCGCCGGAGGTCAGCACAATGCCGTAGGCGATCAGCGCCCAGGCGCTGCGCCAGGGTGGGCTGTCGATGGAAAACGCCAGCTCATCGCCGCGATCGTTCCATTCACCGTCGGGCGAGGCGGCCTGGACGCGAAAGCGGTACTGCCCTGGCGGCAAATTACTGTAGTAGTGGCGGTTCTGGCCGACCAGCTCGATCCAGTCGTCCTCCCAGCCCTCCAGTCGGACCCGGAATCGACCACGCTCGGGATAGATATAGGACAGCGCGGCGTATTCGAGGCTGACCGAATTGTGATTGTGTGCCAGCTCGATTTCCGGCCGATGGCCCGGCGAAATGGTCAGCTGACCCTGGCCAGAAGAAAAATCGGTGATATGAACCGGCGGTGGCCCGCTGACCCCTCGAATACGCTCGGCGGCGACCAGCACGACGCCGTCGCTCCCGCCGATGGCGATGCGGCCATCGTCGAGTCGCAGCGAGGCATGCCGCAGATATTCAGCCGTGGCGAGCCCGTCGCGGCGTGTGTAGGTCCGGAACCGTTCCTGATCGGGGTGGAAGCGTGCCAGCCCGTTCGACATCACCAGCCAGAGCGTGGACTGGTGACCGCCGAACAGGTTCAGCGCGCGACCGACCGCCAGGCGATCGGGCAACCCGTAGCGATCGGTAACCTCGAGGCCGGCGTCTTCGACCTTCACGCGGTGCAGCGCAAGCGGGGTGGCCAGCCAGAGGACCCCGTCGATCCAGGCCAGTGACTGGATCGGGCCTTCATCGAGTTCCAGCCGCTGCTCGAAGCCGCCGTCGGGCGATTGTCGGTACACCGCCCGGTCTCCGGCCAGCCACCAGGCATCATCGGCACCCACAACCGGAACACGCGGCCGCTCCACCGGCAGAAACTCCCGGCCCTGTCCACCGGGATGATGGTGGCGGCTCACCGTGCCGGAGGGGTCAAGATGAAACAGGCCAGCATCGATGCTGGTGACCCACAGCCCCCCGTCGCCGTCGGGAACCGCACTGTCGAACGACCCGGCATCGACCTCCTCGTGCTCGATCAATAGCTCGAGCCCGCCACCTTCGGCGTCGTAGCGTTCCACGCGATCGTAGCGAACCATGATCAGCTGCTCGCCATCGAAGGCCAGACTCGAGACCTGGCCGTAATCCTCCAGCTTGGGGTCGTCGAAGTAATCGTGAATCCAGCGCACCTGGCCGCTTTCAAGATCGAGCACCTGCACCCCGCCCTCGTGGCTGCCCAGCCAGAGCTCCTGGCTGCCGGGGCGGCGCGCGAGCGCGGCGACCGGGCCCAGCTCCAGGGACCGGTCGCTTCCGGGCAGGTTCTGATACCGCTCGAAAGCGTCGTGGTCGGGCGGCAGGTAGGCCAGGCCGTTGCGCATGACCGAAAACCACAGCCCGCCTTCGCGGTCCTTTAGCTGGTCGAAGACCATGTTGCCGGGCAGGCTGTCGGGTAAGCCGGGGATGTGCCGGAGCGTCTCGCGCGCCCCGGTTTCGGGATGCCAGCGCACCAGCCCGGCGTAGGTTGCGACCATCAGCCAACCATCGCGCAGGGCCATGACGTCGGTGATGACCGTATCGGACTCGATGTCCTGAACCACCAGGCTGCCGTCGGAATCGGCGGCGTAGAGCGTTTCGACCTGCATGACAAACACCCGCCCATCGGCCTCGGACAGGGTATTGAAGATCGGCTCACCGGCATCCCGGTCGCGCTCGCGCACGGTCTCGAATACCGTCGCCGACGGATCGGGCAGGCGGGCGATGCGGTTGGTCTGCACCAGCCAGATCCGGCAGTCAGCGTCGCTGTGCACCGTGGTCTGGAAACCGGACTCATCAAGGCCGTACTCGGATTCCTGCGGGATGTGCAGCAGCTCGTCCGAGCCCGGATCGAAGCGCGCCACGCCGCCGCGCATGAACGTCATCCAGACCCGCCCGTGGCAGTCCTCGGTCATCGACCAGACGTTGTCATGCGGCAGCGACATCTCGCCGTTTTCCGGCTCGAGGGCAAGGTGGCGTGCCTCGCGAAGATCGGGGCCGATCTGGACCACGCCGCGACCCGAAACCGAGGCCCAGACCGTTCCGTCGCTGTGCGCCAGCAGGCTCTGGACGTTGGCGCCGGCCAGCGTCTGGGAATGTTCCGGGCCGATCACGCTGAGCTCGCGGCCCTCGTGGCGCACCAGCCCGGCATGGGTGGCGAACCAGATAAAACCGTGGGCGTCCTGAACGATCGCCTCGACCCGATTGTCCGGCAGGCCATCGGTTACGCCGACGTGACGAAACACCGGCCCGAGACCGGCCTCGACCGGCGCCAGCAGCAACCAGGTCAGACCAACGAGCACCAGCGGTGCGGCGCGGGCGCGCAGCTTCGATATTTCCCACGTTGGCCGGCGGCGCTTGCCCACGGGCACCCTCTCCCTTGAATTCGACCCCAAGGATACCGGCACCGTACACAGAATCAAACACCCCGGCCCGCCACGGCTTCGGCATGCCAGACCCAAGCGGTTAAAATGACCGGCAAGGTTCAAACCCACACAAACGCCAGGAACGCACCATGAACAATCCGTCCTCGCGCCCGGAATTCCAGGTCGTGCCGGCCTTCTCGATCCCCATGGTCAATGCGCACATGGCCGATTGCGAAAGCCTCAACCAGCAGCTGCGCGACCTGTTCGTCGAGCGCGCCGGGCAGGGCAAGCGCTACAGCAACCCCGAACCGCGGGTTCGCCGCAACAAGACCCTGTTCGAGAGCAAATTCGACCTGTTCGAGTGGCCGGACGAGTGCGTCCAGAAGCTCCGCGAATTCTGCATTTCCAACCTCTACCGCGCCATTCGCGAACTCAACGGCTACGATGTCGAGACCCTCAAGCACCTGCACATGGCCTGCGAATCCTGGTTCCACCTGACCCACCAGGGTGGTTATTTCGGCGCCCACAACCACCCCTTGCACTCGTGGTCGGGCGTCTATTGCGTCAGACACGACGGCGATGACCCGGCCAGCGACAGCGGCAAGCTGACCTTCATCAACCCCAACATCGCCGGCACGATGTACATCGATACGGCCATCGCCCGACTCAAGCGCCCCTACTCGATGGCGCCGATCATGCTGCGCCTGGTGCCCGGGCAGCTGGTGCTGTTCCCGTCCTGGCTGCTGCACGAAGTCATGCCCTACGAGGGTGAAAGCGAGCGCATCACCGTGGCCTTCAACGCCAAGTTCAAGTACACCGGCAAAGCCCCGGTCTGAGGCCGGCTCAGCCCGGCTTTTGCCAGGTGTGGCACTGACCCATGGAATGGGTCTGGAGGTAGACCAGCGGCCGGGAATCAATCCTGACCAGCCCGGCCCCGGCCAGCGGTCGATCCCAGTCCGCGTCGCCGGCGATCATCCGATTGACCCGCAGCATGTCCTCGAGGCGGTCACGCCCGGCTTCCAGTCGGCCCAGAAAGCCGGCCACGGCCGGGCGGTTCTCGCGCAGCTCGGTCGGGTTCATCCCCTGCAGGCTGGAAACGGACTGCATGACCTGGGCAATCAGCGCTGAACCCGACTGGCGGTAATCCTGGCCGAGCCGCCGCTGGATACGCTTGAGCCGATCGGGCAGATCGGCCTCGCCCAGCTGACCGCCGACCCAGGAGCGAAGTACCCGGAAGAATTTCGCCGAGGCGAGTGCCTGGTAATCGCGCTGCTCGACTGCCATGGTCTCGATCATTTCCGAACTGGCGGAATGGCACAACAGCACCAGCCGTCCGCCGGGTCTGAGCACCCGCGCAAGCTCCGGCGCTGCAAGGTCCAGCCGGCAATACTCGAGGCCATACTGGCTGGTAATCAGGTCAAACGAGCCGTCTTCGAACGGCAGCGATTCGACCGGCGTCTGGCCGACAAATCGAATGCCTTCGACCAGCCCGGCAACGTCCGGGCGGCGGCGGGCGATTTCGTCGGGACGAATGGCGGCGGCATCGACGGCCGTGATGTCGACCGATTTGTTTGCCTGGCGTGCGTACCCGGCCGCCAGCAGGGCGATCGGACCGTTGCCGGTACAGATGTCGAGCAGGCTTGCCGAGGCCGGCAGAGCATCGAACTGTTCGTACCAGAAGTCAGCAACCTCGCCGTCGTAGTTGAAGGCAAAGTCCTCGGGCAGGGAGGTCAGCGCACCGGTCGCCCAATAGTCGGACCAATGGGCAGCGGAGGCGTCGGGGTTTCGGTCAGGCATGGGACCGGATTATCGCAGGGCCGGCGGGCCCGCGAAAGCATCGGGCAAAAAAAAGCCTGGCCCGGGAGTCCCGGGCCAGGCTGGTCTAGCTAGAACGACTGTCTCGGAGTCCGAGGATCAGAAGCTCTGGGTGTAGCGCAGGTACGGGATGCGACCGTAGCCGTTGTACAGGCTGAAGTTGAACCCACGGCCTGAAGGGTCGCCTTCGTCGAGCGGCGGATCACGGTCAACCAGGTTGTCCACGCCAACTGTCAGGCGGCCATTCCACGGGGTGAAATAGTTGGCCTGCAGATCGTGCGTGATCCAGGAGTTGACGCGACCGTCAGCGCCCTCAGCACCACTGGTGCTCTGGGCACCGATGTAGTTCATGTTCCAGGCAAAGGCGAAGTCACCAAAGCTGTAGGTGTTGCTCAGGACCGCACGCCAGCGCGGCAGACCCTGCTGGCCAGCCACGTTGTCGCCACCGTCGGTCTCGTAGGTCCAGGTGTAGGAGCCCTGAACTTCCGACTGCAGACGACCGGCTTCACCGAAGTCGAAGTTGCCGCGCAGGTTGATGTCGAAACCGTCGGTCTCGATGGTACCCAGGCTGGCGAAACCGCGCTGCAGGAAGCGGATGCTGCCGTCGTCACGGGTTTCCATACCCAGACCCAGGGAAGGATCCGGCGCGTTGGCAGCGGAACCGGTCGGGAAGAACGAGAGTCCCGGCGGGCAGTTCTGCTGGGTGCCTTCCAGGCAGTTGATGATCTGCTGGGCACCGATGCCTGCAACACGGTCGTCGATCTTGATGTTGAAGTAGTCGACCGAGCCGTTGAACCAGTCGAACGGTTCAAACGCGACCCCGAAACCGAACTGCTCGGAATTCTCGGCGTCGAGATCCGGGTTGGCGATCGAGAAACCGGTAATCTGGATCGATTCGGTCGGATCTTCATTACCGAAGAAGTTGGCAGTCGGCTCGTGGACGACACTGTCGGCACTGAACGACGGCTGGGCCGAGAGAATGTCCAGCGGCGGAGCCCGGAAGCCTTCACCCCAGGAACCGCGCAGGGTGACTTCGTCGATCGGCTGGTAGCGCAGCGCCAGCTTGGGCGAGGTCGCGGTGCCGAAGTCGGAGTAGTCATCGTGACGCAGCGCGGCGGTCAGCTCCAGGTTGTCCATGAGCGGGACCAGCACTTCGCCGAACACGGCCCACTGGTCGCGATCGCCGAACGCGGAGTTACCGGCCGAACCGGTGATGTTGCCGTTGGCCTGCAGGTCATCGAAGATGTCCTTGTAGTCCTCGTCGCGGTACTCGGCGCCGAATGCAACGCCGACCGGGCCGGCAGCCATGTCGAACAGGTCGGTGCTGGCCATGGCGTAGACTTCGCGCGAGACGAAACGTGCATCACGCCCGATGGTGGAGGTGAACGAGGTCAGGGTTTCCTCTTCGGTGCCGAACGGGTCGTACATGTTGTACGCGCCGCTGTCGATCTGCGGCTGTGCCAGCGCGGAGACGATGTAGTTGCGGCCGATTTCGTTGTACTGCGATTCGACACGGCGCAGGCCGGCGTCAACATCAAAGTCGCCGACTCGGCCCTGTACGCCGACATCCAGGTCATAGACCTGCGCGTCGGTCGAGGAATCACGCGGACCGTTGGCGGCGAAGCGGTGGGCGAACAGCAGGGTTTCACCAGAGTACTGCTGGTAGTCTTCCCACTGCGGGTTCAGACCGCCATCGCCTGCGGGGGTCGCGGGGTGGTTCGGGGTGCCCGGTGACAGAACCGGGAAGCCGAAGCCGCCGACCAGCCAGGGCGAGGACGGAACCGGCGCATAGCGACCGAAGGACCGCACACGGTTGACCTGGGCGTTGGCGTACAGGCTCCAGTCCTGGTTGATGTTGTAGTTGGCACGCACGAACAGCGACTGGTTCTCGATCTCGGCCTCGTCAGCGGCCTGGAGAGTGAAGTCGTAGAAGCAACGACCCGCGTTGAAATTAGCGTCGAAGCCTTCGCCGGTGCAACCCTGGCCGGGGACGATCGAACCGTTGTCCGGATGGTCAAGGAATGCGCCGCCAGCGGTCAGCAGGTTGTTCGAGAAGATCGACGCACCGCCCTGGGACCATTCGCGGTCGCGCTGGAAGATGATGTCGCGCTTGTTGTTGGACACGCCGGCCATGATGTTGCCGTCGCGGCCAGCGATACCGAACAGGGCGTGACCTTCGCGGGTGTCGCCACCTTCGCGCTTCGGGTTCGAGACACCCAGCATCAGCTCGGCACCGGTGAAGTCCTGGCGCGTGATGATGTTGACCACACCACCGATGGCGTCGGTACCGTAGATGGCCGAAGCACCGTCAGCCAGGATTTCGATCCGCTCGATGGCTGCCAGCGGGATGCTGTTGAGATCCTGAGCAGAACCGATGTTCGGTGCGACCGGCGCACGGCGACCGTCGATCAGCAGCAGGGTACGACCCGTGCCCAGGGCACGCATCGACAGGCCGGCGAACGACTGGCCGGTGCTGCCGGACTGCGGACGGAAAGAACCGGCGCTGTTGATCGGCTGGTTGCGAAGCAGATCGGCGACCGAGGTCTTTCCTGAAAATTCGATGGATTCGCGATCGATGACGGTGACCGGGAGGGCCCCTTCGACATCGGTACGCTTGATTCGGGAACCCGTTACCTGAACGCGATCCAGGTCAGCGGCTTCCTCGTCCTGTGCAGCGACCGGGGCAGCGGTCATTGCCAGGCTGGCGACCATGCCCGCGCCGAGCGCGTAGCTGATTGCCGAGGCAAGTGGTTTACGGTTGTGCTTCATCAGACTCTCCAAATGTTGTCTTTTGATTTTGCTTAAAGCATTCGATACTAGTATCGACAGCGAGTGTCGGAGCGGTCCGAATCGCCGCCGCGTTTGCTCTACAGGCACTGCACGGCGGGAGCTTCGATCCGACTCTGCGCCGATACTAGCACTAACAATCGGCAATGAAAAGGGGTTTGTTAAAGTCGTGTAAATCTATTCTGAACCTTGTTTGAACCTCCAAGACCCTGAATTGAATGTGCTTTCACGATTTCATCACCGATTTTCCTCTCCTGCGCCGGAATCCGGCGCAGGAGATCCAGGCCACTGACTCAGCCCAGTTCGGAGCGAACGCGCGCCAGTTCGCGGCGCATGGCCTCGGGCACGCGATCACCGTATTCGTCCAGAAATGCCTCGATCGAATCCATTTCGCCGCGCCAGTCGGCCGGGTCGATGGCCAGCAGGGTGGCCATGTCCGGCGGATCATCGAGCCCGTCGAGGTCGATATCGTCCGCGCGCGGCAGATGACCTACCGCGGTAGGCTCGGCCTCGACCTCGCCCCGAGTGCGGCGGAGGATCCAGTCGAGCACGCGCAGGTTTTCGCCGAAACCGGGCCAGATGAAGCCACCGTCGGCATCTCGCCGGAACCAGTTGACCTGGAAAATCTTCGGCGGCCGGCTCAGCTTGTCACCAATATTGAGCCAGTGCTGCCAGTAATCGGCGAAGTGATAACCGCAGAACGGCTTCATGGCCATCGGGTCGCGGCGAACCACGCCGACCTTGCCGGTGGCGGCGGCGGTGGTCTCGGAGGCCATGCCGCCGCCCATCATCACGCCGTGCTGCCAATCGCGCGCTTCCATGACCAGCGGCGCCAGGGTAGCGCGCCGGCCACCAAAGACGATCGCGTCGATCGGCACGCCATCGGGGTTTTCTGCCTGCTCGGAATAGGTCGGGCAGCGCTTGATCGAGACCGTGAAGCGCGAGTTGGGATGCGCGGCCGGGCCGTTCTTGGGGTCGAAATCCCGACCACGCCAGTCGCGCGCCGGGGTGCGGTCGTCGAGACCTTCCCACCAGGGCTGATTGTCGTCGGTCACCGCCACGTTGGTAAAGATCGCCTCGCGGTCGAGCATGGCCAGCGCGTTCGGGTTGGTGTCAGCACCGGTACCCGGGGCAACGCCGAAAAAGCCCGACTCGGGATTGATCGCCCACAGCCGGCCGTCATCTCCGGGATGCAGCCAGCAGATGTCATCGCCCACCGTCCAGACCTTCCAGCCCTTTTCGCGGTAGGCCTCGGGCGGGATGAGCATGGCCAGGTTGGTCTTGCCGCAGGCCGACGGGAAGGCGCCGGCGATGTAGCGGACCTCACCGGCCGGGTTTTCAATGCCGACGATGAGCATGTGCTCGGCCAGCCAGCCCTCGGTGCGCGCCTGGTAGCTGGCGATGCGCAGCGCATGGCACTTCTTGCCGAGCAGCGCGTTGCCGCCGTAGCCGGAGCCGAAGCTCTGGATACTCAGGTCCTCGGGGTAGTGAATGATGTAGCGGCGCTCGGGATCAAGTTCGCCGGTCGAGTGCAGACCCTTGACGAAACGCCCTTCGCGCTCGATGCGAGAGAGCGCCTCGCGGCCCATGCGCGTCATCAGCCGCATGTTGGCGACCACGTACGGGCTGTCGGTGATCTCGACGCCGCAGCGCGACAGCGGCGAGTCGACCGGACCCATGCAGTAGGGCACCACGTAGAGCGTGCGCTCGGCCATGCAGCCGGCGAACAGGCCGTTCATCAGCGCCCGCGCCTCGGCCGGGGCCATCCAGTTGTTGTTCGGGCCGGCGTCTTCGCGGTTATGGGTGCACACATACGTCAGGTGCTCGACCCGCGCCACGTCGTCGGGGTCGGAGCGGTGCAGGTAGCAGTCGGGGTGCGTGTTCTGGTTGAGTTCGTGAAGATCGCCGGACGCGGTCATGCTTTCGATCAGGCGGCGATTTTCTTCGTCGGACCCGTCGCACCAGTGAACCCGGGCCGCGCGCGTGTGCGCGGCGACCTGGTCCACCCAGTCATTCAGGGCAGGCAGCTTGGATGTCATCGGGGATGATTGCCGTCGGTTGCGTGTGAAAGCCGTTCAGCTTACTGGGTCGACCCGGGCAATTCAACCTGACCCGCGGGTATTGGCCGACAATATCCTGTGGCGACTGGCATTTGTCCGCGCTGCTTTGCGTATAGTTCCAGTGACAGGCACGCGTTGCTTTCAACGGCGATCCATCAACAACTTCTGCGGAGTCCCAAGAATCATGATCAAGAGAATCATCTTCCTCACCCTGGTGCTGCTCGGCGGCACCGCGCTGGCCGACCGTCCCGTGCTGGGCGTGGCCGAATTCACCAACGAAACCTCGGCGCGCTGGTGGGCGCGCGACGTGGGCTGGGAGCTGTCCGGCATGCTGGCCAACGAGCTGGCCGCGATCAATGCCTTCACCGTGGTCGAGCGCTCCAACCTCGAAGCCGTGATGCGCGAGCAGGACCTGGGCGCCTCGGGGCGCGTGCGGCCGGAAACAGCCGCGCAGATCGGCGAGCTGACCGGCGCCGAGTACATCGTCATGGGCACCGTGACCTCGTATTCGGAAGACACCTCGCGCACCGGCGGCGGCGTTGATCTGGGCGGCATCAGCATCGGTGGGCGCAGCGCGCGCATCGGCATCGGCGGCAAGAAGAGCGAGGCCTATGTCGCGGTCGATCTGCGCGTGGTCAATGCCAGCACGGGCGAAATCGAGCACGTGCGCACCATCGAGGGCCGCACCCAGGACACCGGCATCAGCCTGCGCGCCCAGCGCGGTGGCTTCGGCGGCAACCTTTCCCACGAAGAAGACACACCGGCCGGCGAAGCGATTCGCGCCGCGCTCATCGAGATCACCGACTACCTGGAATGCTCGATGGTGCTCAAGACCTCGGCCTGCCTGAGCAAATACCAGCAACGCGAGGACACCCGCCGCGAACGCACCCGTAGCCGGCTGCGCTTCTGAAGCCGACCCGGCGACTGACGAATGCGGGGGCGGCACCGCCGCTCCCGCACTCACTCAGATTTCCAATACTTTCAGACTTTGATGTGGCGCCACCCGCCCCGGGCCCAGGCGCGTGCGAACCAGCCAGCCTGACCGACGCGGTAGAGTGCCTGCAAGCCCCAGATCGCCAACAGCCCGCCGCCGAGCACCGGCCCGGCCAGCACCGCCAGCGGCAGGAACAACAGCCACTGACACACCACCGAAATCCGCATCACCCGCCCGGTATCCCCGGCGCCTAGCAGCGCGTGCATCAGGGTCAGCCCGGCAGTATCGAAAGCCATCACCACGCCCGAGATCACCAGCGGCCACCAGGCCAGCGCCAGGGTCTGCGGATCGGTCAGAAAGACCCCCAGGATCGGCCGGCCGAACGCGATGACGGCCAGCCCGGCGGCCAGGCCGACAGCGCCGCTGAAAACCATGGCATTCCAGCCCCAGCGCCGGGCATCCTCGACATCGCCCCGTCCCAGGGCATTGCCCACCAGGGTGGCGGTGGCCAGCCCGAGGCCGATCGCCGGCAGAATGATGATCAGCCCCAGGTGCATGAGCACGTTGGCCGCGGCCAGCTCGCGGGTGCCGACCACGCCGATGATCGTGACCAGCGCCAGCATGCCGCCGGCAAAGAACAACTGCTGAAAGCTCGCCGGTAGCGACACCCGAACCTGGCGGGCCAGCGTGGCCGCGGAGGGCATGCGCGACAAGAAGCCCTCCGACCAGGCATGGCGCAGGCCGAAGCCGATGTAAATGCACAGGCCCAGGTAGACCGACAGCGTGGTCGCCAGCCCCGCGCCGTAGACCCCCAGCTCGGGCGCGCCGAGGTTGCCGAAGATCAGTACCCAGTTGAGCACCACGTTGACCGAATGCATGATCAGCAGCGTGATCAGGTACAGGCCGGTCATGTGCACCGCCGACCAGTAGCCGCGAAACGAGAAATTCATGCCCACGGCCACCAGCGCCAGCAGGCGCACCTGCAGGTACGGACCAGCCTCGGCGACGACGTCGGCATCGGGGTTGAGCAGCGCCATGATTTCCGGAGCCAGCAGGAACAGCCCGGCAGCCAGCGGGGCTCCCAGCAACAGCGACAGCAGCAGGCCGCCGTTGAGCGGCACCGCCAACTCACCGTGCACCCCCTCACCGACGCGGCGTGCAGACATCGCCTGCACCCCGGTCGCCAGCCCCAGGATGAAGGCCATCGACAACCAGTTGGCAAAGCTGCCGATGCCGGTCGCCGCCAGGGCGGTGTCACCGAGCCGGCCGACCATGCCGATATCGACCAGGTTGAGAACATTCTGCGAAGTCATGCCGCCGATTACCGGCAAAGCGATGGTCAGGAGCTGACGCCGCCTTGGGCGGTCCGGAAAGTCGCCGATCAAGCGCTTAAAGGCCGCCCGGATACCAATGGAATCAGTCATGACGATCGGGCGGGCAATACGGGAAGTGGCGGGCCTGGTGCATCAAGCACCTCGAGGCCTCCCGGACATCGGATGGGCTGGTCTGGACACAGCTGGCATAAAACGACTGGATTCTGCGTAATGTTTGAGGGAATAAGGGGGACCATGACACACATCGCATACAAAGGAATGAAGCATGTCTATTTTTCGGAGTTCGCGCTGCGATCATCAAATGGCCAACCGGAGCAGTATCCGACCGGCGCGGGGCGTAATCGCCACTGCGGCCGGACTGGCGCTGGCAGCCTCGAGCGGCGTTCTGGCCACACCCATCGAGCACTCGTTCACGTTTGAAGACGTCAACTGGACCAGTGGCGGCGTCGGCGGCATCGGTGATGCCGGCAGCGGCACCATCGCCATCAGCGGCATCGACGGAGAAGTCGAGCGTGCCTTCCTGTACTGGCACGGCATCGTTCATCCCAGCGAAGGCACCTACGACAACCCGGACATCAGCTTCGAGGGCAACCCGGTCACCGGCACCATGCTCGGCGAAGGCAGCACCAACTGCTGGGGCGACGGCGTCAGCCGGGCCTATCGCGCCGACGTCACCGAATTCGTCAGCGGCGACGGCGACTATTCCTTCACCGGCCTGGCTGACGGCGAGGACTACGACGTCAACGGTGCCTCCCTGATCGTGGTCTACGCCGGCGCCGATACCGACGCAAGAAGTGACCTGGTGCTGTTCGACGGCAACGACTCCAGCGACCCGGAAGACTTCGCCGGCCAGGAACCCGGCTGGAATGCCATTCTCGAGCCGATCAACTACGACGGCGGCCCGGCACTGGCCGAATTCCACGCCGCCGACGGCCAGGACTTCAGCTCCGGCCCGGTCGAATTCTCCACCCCCGACGGCTCGCTGGTCATCGACGACGCTCCGGACCTGTGGTCTGGCTCCTCGACCCCGACCGAGGGCAACAGCCGCGCCACCAACGGCGAGCTCTGGGACATCCACCTGTTCGACATTACCGACGCCTTCGGCGGGCAGACCGGGCCGGTCGCGCTCGAATTGCAGGGCATGGAAGGCGCCAATGACTGCAAGGCCCTGATCGCGCTGACCCTGGACCTGGCAAGCGGCAGCGCGCCGCCGCCGCCCGGTGACCCCGACCCCGACCCCGAGCCGCCGGAGACCGAGGCGATCAGCGTGCCGGTCAACAGCCCCTTTGGGCTGGCCGGACTGAGCCTGATGCTGATGCTGGCCGGGCTGATCGCGGTACGGCGTATCGGCTGATCCGACCACGCCGGCAGGCCGCGCCTCGGTGCGGCCTGCCGGTAATCGCGACGCCTATTGCCCGGACTCTGTTTCGAGCCAATCTCCGAGTCGGGCAAACTGGGTATTCGCGACCCGGCGCGCCTGATCGGTCGCGTTGAGGGCGGTGTACTCGATCTGCTCGAGATCGGTGGCGGCCAGGCGGCGTAGCCCGGCAAGATCGTAGCTGCGGGTCTCGACCTGGACGCTGAAGGCGGTGTCGATGCGCCCGTAGTAGTGCAATTCACGCTGACCGGCCGGCATGGCGCGCACCAGCACCGCGTAGCCGGCGCCGGCCGCGCGGGCGGCTTCGGCCAGGCCGGTCAGGTCCGGCTCGTCGTCGGCGAGCAGCCCCGACAGCCCCCGCACCAGGCCGCGCTCGACGATGGCCTGCCCCCTGCTTTCCAGAGACAGCTCGATCTCGCGCACCATCGGCTCGTAGATCGACGGATCACCCTGCCCGAGCACCAGCACGCCGGTCGGCTCGCTCACAGGCTCCGGCTGCGTGACGACCGGTTCTTCCACGGCCGCTGGTTCGGGCCGGACGGCGCGCGCGACGACGACAGGCTCCGAAGGTTCGAGCTCGCCACCAGGTACGGGTTCGGTGCCGGCGGCATCGATCGCCCCGGTTCCGGGTTCGGGGTTTTCCGGGGCTGGGCCAGTCGACTCGGCGGCTGCATCGCTGACGGCAGGCGTGGGTAGCGGCCGGGCCGATGCAGCGGCCGCGTTCGTGCCGGGCTCGGAAACCGCAGTGGGCTCGGTATCGCCGCGCTCGACCGGGTTGAGGGTCAGGCCCGCCAGCACCCGCGGGGCCGGTGGTTCGCGCGAGGCGGCCCGCCCGGGCGCCCCGCCCCCGGCCTTGTCGGGTGCTTGCTCCGAAGCCGGTAGCTCGGCATGGACTGCCCCGGAGTCTGGACGGGACAGCGCGCCTTCGGCTTCTGGTTCGGGTTCTGGTCTGGGGTAGACAGACGCGGGCGCAGAGGCCACGGATTCAGCCTCGATTCCAGCCTCGATTCCAGCCTCGATTCCAGGCTCGATTGCAGGTTCGATTCCGGGCCCGGAGGATTCCTCGACCGGGTCCCGGGTTGCCGGCTTCTCGCGCTCGAACCAGCCAGCCAGCGCCTCGGAACCCGGACCGCCGAACTGCCAGAGCCCGACACCGCCGGCTGCAACGACCATCAGAAACAGCAGCGCCAAAGCCAGCCCAAGGCCTGTTCCACGCCGCTTGCTCTGAGGCGGCGGCGCATTCGCCGGCGGCGGCTCCGTCGGCGCGGGTCCGGATGGTTCCGGGCCAGCCGGGTCGACCACGGCGGTGGCTTCCGGTACCGGACCGGCCACGGCTTCGGTCGCGGCCGGCTCGGCCGGACGGGCCGGCTGGAGCGATATCGGCGACTCGGCAATCGAGTGCAGGTCCTCGAGCAGGGCGTGCCAGTCGGGGTAGCGCCGCGCTGGGTCCGGGGCGAGCATGCGCCCGAGCACGCCGAAGCTGCGCTCGTCGAGCTGCTCGTCGAGGTCGCCGAGCACCGGAAAGTCTTCCGACAACAGGGTGCGCGCGGTATCGGTCAAGTCGCTGCCGGGCACCAGCCGCCGGCCGGCGAGCATTTCGAAGTACACCGCCCCGAGCGAGAAGATATCGCCGCGGTAATCAAATGGCTTGCCGGTGATCACCTCGGGGGGCAGGTAGCCGGGCGTGCCCATGATGCCGCCGCCGTGATCGCCCTGGCCGGGATGGACGATGCCGGCAATCCCGAAATCGGTCAGTACCGCGCGGCCACGGCGGTCGAGCATGATGTTGCCGGGTTTGACGTCGCGGTGAACGATATGCTCTTCGGACGCGGCCGCCAGCGCCGAGGCGCACTCGGTGATGATCCGGAGCGCCTGTTCGGGCACCATCCGGCCGTCGCGGGCCAGGCGCTCGGCGAGCGACTCGCCGTCGACGTATTCCATGACGAAAAACGGCCGACCGGCATCCTCGTCGGCCAGAAAGATCTGCGCGATGTGCGGATGATTGAGCGCGGCGACGTTGCGCGCCTCGCGCAGAAACCGGGTCACGGTGCGCTCGTCGCCGCTGAGCTCGTCGCTCAGGCACTTGATGGCGATGAATCGCTCGAGCTTGGGGTCGACGGCCTTGTAGACCACGCCCATGCCGCCGCGGCCCAGTTCGCTGATGATGTGGTAACGCCCGAGGGTACGGTCCATAGTGCCTCCTTCAAGGCAAAGCAATCGGCCGGCAGTGAAACCCTGCCGTGTTCCTTACCAGCTAGCTACGAGAACCCCCGGTCATTCACGCCAACCCCGGGATCTCCCGACAAGAATCGGCGAACCACTCTGGGCTGTCAATCAGCGTTGACGTAGACCGTGACCTCGCGGGTGGCGCGGAAGGTGATTTCGGGGTGGCGTTCCTGGGCCAGCTGCAGGTTGACCCGGGTCGGGGCCAGGTAGACCAGCTGACCACCACCGTCTTCGGCCAGGTGCTGCTCGTTCTTGTTGCGGAATTTTTCCAGCGCGCGCTCGTCGTCGCACGACACCCAGCGACAGGTGGATACGTTGACCGCCTCGAAACGCGCCTCGACGTTGTACTCGGCCTGGAGCCGGTAGGCGACGACGTCGAACTGGAGCAGGCCGACCGCGCCGAGGACCAGGTCGTTGCCGATCAGCGGCTTGAAGAACTGGGTCGCGCCCTCTTCCGACAGCTGGGTCAGGCCCTTGGTCAGCGCCTTCAGTTTGAGCGGGTCTCTTAGCTGCACACGCCGGAACAGCTCGGGGGCAAAGCTTGGGATGCCGGCAAACTGCAGCGCCTCGCCCTCGGTGAAGGTATCGCCAATTCCGATGGTGCCGTGGTTGTGCAGGCCGACGATGTCGCCCGGGTAGGCCAGCTCGGCGGCGGCCCGCTCATCGGCCATGAAGGTCAACGCGCCGTGCGTGCGCTGCTCCTTGCCTGCGCGCACATGATGCAGCTTCATGCCCTTCTCGAACACGCCGGAACACACGCGCATGAAGGCCATGCGGTCGCGGTGGGCCGGGTCCATGTTGGCCTGGACCTTGAACACGAAGCCGGTCATCTTTTCCTCGGCCGGCTCGACCGATCGGCCCATGGTGGCCCGCGGCCGGGGGGAAGGCGCGTGCTCGACGAACTCATCGAGCAGCGGGATGACACCGAAGTTGTTCAGGGCCGAGCCGAAGAATACCGGTGTCTGCTTGCCGGCAAGGTAGCGTTCGAGATTGAAATCATGGCTGGCGCCGGCGACCAGTTCGATCTCGTCGCGGAGCTCGGCGGCCATGTCGCCCAGCGCCTCGTCGGCCTCGGGCGAATCCAGGCCGGCGATGACGCGCGGGTCCTGGCGCATGTAGTTCTTGCCCGACTCGTAGAGGTGAACCTCGTCTCTGAGCAGGTGATAGATGCCCTTGAGGCGGCGCCCCATGCCGATCGGCCAGGTCACCGGCGCACACTCGATACCCAGTACTTCCTCGACCTCGTCGAGCAGCTCGACCGGCTCGCGGCCCTCGCGGTCGAGCTTGTTGATGAAGGTGAAGATCGGCGTGTCGCGCAGGCGGCAGACCTCCATGAGCTTGATGGTCCGCTCCTCGACGCCCTTGGCGCAGTCGATGACCATCAGCGCCGAGTCGACCGCGGTGAGCACCCGGTAGGTGTCCTCGGAGAAGTCGGCGTGGCCGGGGGTGTCGAGCAGGTTGACGATGCCCTCGTGATAGGGAAACTGCATCACCGAGGAAGTAATCGAGATGCCGCGCTCCTTTTCCATCTCCATCCAGTCGGAGGTGGCATGGCGCGAGGCCTTGCGCGACTTGACCGAACCGGCCAGCTGAATCGCCCCGCCAAAGAGCAGGAACT
The DNA here is from genome assembly GCA_964417745.1 of uncultured Wenzhouxiangella sp. Taxonomy (GTDB): domain Bacteria; phylum Pseudomonadota; class Gammaproteobacteria; order Xanthomonadales; family Wenzhouxiangellaceae; genus Wenzhouxiangella. The sequence goes on along the minus strand of CAYQJJ010000007.1, from coordinate 3,751 downwards.
TCTCGGTCAGCGTGGTCTTGCCGGCATCGGGGTGGGATATGATCGCAAAGGTGCGGCGGCGGGCGATTTCTTCGGTCAGACGGGCCATGAGAGCGAACGGTTCGGTCAACGCTCCATTGTAACCATCCGCGACCGTCTAGCGGCCCGCCGACCGGAGTGATTTGACTTGCCGCCCCGCCGTTCTTACGATGATGATCGTAAGGGGTCGGCGTTCAATGCTTTCTGGAGGATGTCATGCAACACCAACGACTCATCACCGCGCTGACCGCGGTCGGCCTGCTGACCATCGGCAGCCTTTTTCCCGTCTCCGCGCCCGCCGCACCGAGCGAGCTCGAGCCCGAGCTGGTGGCGTTCTACCAGGCTACCGGGGGCGACGACTGGCATCGCAACGACGGCTGGCTGCAGTCCGGCGTCGATGTCTGCGACTGGTACGGCATCACCTGCATGAGCGACACCATCACCGAGATCATCCTGCCCGCCAACAACCTGGTCGGCGATCTGACCGAATCCGGCGCTCTGGGCATCCCCTCGCGGCGCCTGGACCTGGCAGGCAACCAGCTCTCCGGCGAGCTCGATCTGCTGCCGGTCGACCTGGAGTCGATCGACCTGTCCGGCAATCAGCTCAGCGGCGCGCTGCCGGAGATGTCGGGCGACGGTTCGCTGACGCTCTGGCGCCTCGACCTGTCGGATAACCAGTTCGGAAGCGAGATCCCCCCGGGCTGGCGCAGCACCATCTGGATGGATCTGTCCGGCAACCAGCTGACCGGGCTGCCCACCGTGCTGTTCGAAACCCAGGGTCCGCTGCCACGCTACATCAACCTGGCCGACAACCGCTTCTCGGGCACCCTGCCGCCGAGCGTCATCGGTGCCCCCCTGGCCAAGCACAACGGCGGCAGCCGCTGGGGTGGCGGCATCAACCTGTGTTTCAACGACATCGTGATCGACGATGATGAACTCGCCGACTGGCTGGCCGAACACCACGTCGGCGGGGCCGGCTTCGAGGCCTGCCTTGCGCGCGAGCGCAGCACGGCCGAGGCTGGCCTGAGCGGCAGCTGGTACGACCCATCGCGGTCCGGCGAGGGCATCATCGTGCAGCAGCTCGGCGAGGATTCGGCGCTGCTCTACTGGTTCACATTCGACGAACAGGGCGAGCCGATGTGGCTGTTCGACGTCGGCATGGTCCGAGATACCGGCGCCGACTGGCCGGCCCTGCAGCGAACCCGGGGCCACTTCGGCCAGGGCCTGAGCGTCGACGAGGAAGACGGACCGGCCATTGCCGACCGCGGCCAGTTCCGGATCGACCGCATCGACGCCGACACCATCCACGTCGAACGCGTGTTCGTCGACGCCATTCCCGAAGCCTGCATCCTGCCCTACCCGCCCCCACTGGGCTGCTTCGGCAGCAGCCTTTCAGACCGCTTCGACTACGTGTCGCTGACCCGGCCGGCCGGCACGAGCTGCGAGAACCAGGCCTGGATCCAGCAGTTTTCCGGCACCTGGTACAACCCGGAGCGAAACGGCGAAGGCTTTGTCGTGGAAGCCCAGAGCGACGGCAGCGGGCTGGTCTACTGGTTCACCCACAGGGCCGACGGAAGCGCCCGGCAGACCTGGCTGGTCGGCCAGACCGACTTCGAAACCCCCATCGTCGGAACGCCACCGCCCGGTACACCGCTGGTCTGGCTCTACATCGACCCGATCGGCCAGCCCAGCGGCGGCGAGTTCGGCGATGCCTTCGACGCCGATGCCGTCGAAATGCTGCCCTGGGGCCGCCTCAAGCTGGAATTCTTCCGCGACGGAACCGGCAAGGCCTCCTGGGACAGCGATTTCGAGGATTACGGCTCGGGCGGCTACGAAATCGAACGCCTGACCGGGCCGGTGCTGGCCGAGTGCGAACAAGGCGCGCAACCATGAAGACTGCTGGTCTGACCCTCGGCGCGGCGCTGCTGCTGCTCGCACCGGCCGTCCCGGCCTTGACCCCGCCACCGCCCCAACCAGACCGGGAACTGCTGCCGCTTTTCTACGCAACCTTCGACGGCGACAACTGGCAACGCAACGATGGCTGGCTCGACCCGGAGGTCCACTGGTGTGACTGGTACGGCGTCACCTGCGGCGACGAGTTCTGGCCCGGCCTGTTCGCCTTCGAAGCGCTGGAGCTGCCTGCCAACAACCTCAGCGGGGAGATGAGTGAGCCCCTGGCCTGGCTGCTTTTTCGGCACGTCGCGCCGAGGCTGCGGCTCGATCTGGCCGAAAACGCAATCAGCGGAGAGCTGCATCACTTTCCGGTCTGGACACGTCGTGTCGATATTTCCGACAACCGGCTCGAAGGGGCCCTGCCAGCGCTCGAGAACGGCTCCAACGATCCCGACGAAAAAACCCTGCTTCTGGCCCGCAATTCGCTCGAGGGCACGGTTCCTGAAAGCTGGCAGAACTTGAGCCTTCGGCGCCTGGATCTGGCCGACAACCGGCTCGAGGCCGGGGCGCTCAACGCATTCAAGGCCATGTCCCGGCATAGCCGGGGCTTTCTCGACCTGGCCGGCAATCGTTTCAGTTCCGAGCTGACCACTGCGATCTTTCCCGCCAACCTCAACCCGAGTGATCTGGGCAACGTTGGTGGCGGACTACGTCTTTGCTTCAATGACTTCAGCATTTCCCGCGAGGATATTTTCCAGTGGGTTGCCGGCCGGCATGCCGGCGGCCCGGATTTCGACCGCTGCCTCGCGCGCGAGCGCAGCGACATCGACCTCACACTCAGCGGGAGCTGGTTCAACCCGGAGCGCGACGGCGAGGGCGTGAGCCTTCAGCTCCTGGAAAACGGCGCTCCGCTACTCTACAGCTTCGGCTTTGATCGCCAGGGCCGGCAACAATGGCTGTTCGAGATCGGCCGCTCCGGAGAAAGGTTTCTTCGCTGGCCGCGACTGCTCGAGACCCGCGGCGACTTCGGCCAGGGGCTTCGCTTCGACGGCGATCATCCCCTGATGCGCGGCATGACTCGGATGCGCTTTGATCGCATCGGCGTCGATGCCCTGCACGTGGAACGCAACTACTACGACTTGGCAGCCTGCGGGGCGCTGGTGCAGGCTGACCCCGATCGGCCGCCGTCCATGCCCTGTCCGCCTCCGCTATTGGCCGATCGCCTCGATTACCAGCGTTTGACGGAGCTGGCCGGCACCAGCTGTGACAATCAGAATGCCGGGCAGGTCTATTCCGGGGCCTGGTACAACCCCCAGGCCGATGGCGAAGGGCTGATCATCGAGGTACTGCCCGACGACCGAGCTGTCGTGTACTGGTTTACCTACGCCGCGGACGGCTCGGGCGAGCAGGCCTGGATGACCGGATGGGCGCCGCTTTCACCATCGGGCATGACGTTCGACTCGCTCGTCCAGCCGGTCGGCGCCAGCTACGGGCCGGATTTCGACCCGGACGATGTCGAGCGCATTGACTGGGGGGAACTGCGTATCGAATTTCACGACAACGAGAGCGGCCACGTCTACTTCGAAAGCCAGCTCGAGAACTTCGGCTCGGGCGACTACCCGATCGAAAAGCTCACCGGACCGATGCTGGCCGAGTGTGATTGAGGCTGTGGGACGGAGGTCCGGAACCTGAAACCGCGGGTTTCGAGCTCCGTCCCGATCGACCGGACGGGTGACGATCGAGTAAGCTTGAGCAACCCAAGCGCCAGCCTAGTGTACTGACCGTTACTAATTGGTGATATCAGCGAGTCACCAAGCGGTCAGCTGCCAGGCGCGCGCTC
>CAYQJJ010000006.1:0-33012 GCA_964417745.1 uncultured Wenzhouxiangella sp. | reverse complement strand
TGGCCGGACGCTACCCCGATATCCTGGAAGACGAGGTGGTCGGCGAAGCCGCCCGCGACCTGTTCAACGAGGCCCAGACCATGCTCAAGCGCATCGTCGACGAGAAGTGGCTGACGGCCAAGGCCGTGTGCGCACTGTGGCCGGCCAATTCCGACGGTGACGACGTGCTGGTCTACACCGACGAGTCACGTAGCGAAGTCAAGGAACGTCTGGTCATGCTGCGTCAGCAGGCTGACAAGTCCTCGGCCAATATGTGTCTGTCGGACTTCGTCGCGCCCAAGGACTCCGGCGTCGAGGACTGGATCGGCATGTTCGCGGTTACCACCGGCATCGGCATCGAGGAAGCCGCCAAGAAGCTGCCCAAGGACGATGACTACTCCGGCATCATGCTCCAGGCACTGGCCGACCGGCTGGCCGAAGCACTGGCCGAAGCGTTGCACGCCAAGTGCCGACGAGAAATCTGGGCCTATGCGCAAGATGAGTCGATGAAGAACGAGGACCTCATCAACGAGGACTACCGCGGCATTCGACCCGCGCCGGGTTACCCCGCCTGCCCCGACCACAGCGAGAAGACCAAGGTCTTCGATCTGCTCGATGCACCGGGCAACATCGGGGTCAACCTGACCGAAAGCTACGCGATGTGGCCTTCGGCGGCTGTCAGCGGCTACTACTTCGGTCACCCCGAGTCGAAGTACTTCGTGGTCGGCAACCTCGACAAGTCCCAGGTCGAGGACTACGCCGAACGCCAGGGTATCTCGGTCGAACAGGCCGAAAAGAACCTGCGGCCCAACCTCAGCTACTAAACCGACCCTTCAGCAGCAAGTCCTCAGCCCGGGTTCGATCATCGAACCCGGGCTTTTTTGTGCCTGTATTTCTGGATCCCAATGCATGGGATCGCTCTGAACCCCCCCAACCCGGAAGGGATGGAGAGGCACCGGGTGGTGCCGGGTCGCTCGGGCTGAAAGCGGCATAGCGGCGTTCTCGGAGGCTGCGAGTTCTCGGGCTCTTTGGTGCCCTGCCCCTTCGCATCGTGCCGCCTGGATCGATGTGCTTTCTATCGGCGGTCGTGCAACGGATGGATCGGATGATTCAGGCAAAGGCCGCCGATGCCGCAGGCGAGGCGTCGCTCCAAAAAAATACTCAAGGGCTGGGACCCAGGGCCCCAGCCCGACCCTCCCCTTCTACCAAATCAGGTCATCCGGCACCGGCGGATAATGACTGCCGTCGTCTTCGGGTTCGACACCGCTGAGGTCGGGCACCAGGTCCGGTGCGATTGCGCGGTATTTTTCCAGCGTTTCGAGCGATACGAGCAGGTAGGAGCCGCGCAGGTTGACCACGCCGAGATCACCACGGTTGAGCTGGTCACGTTGCTCGGGAGTGCACAGTACCCGGCGGATCCGGCCCAGGTGCTCGAAATAGCGCGGCAGCTCGGCGTCCCGGCGGTTGAGACAATTGCCTTCGATGACCGCATCGAGTGCCAGGTTGCGCTTGCGTCGGGCCTCCTGGGCCTCGACCTTGCTTTTCTTGGCCTGCTCTTTTTCGCGCGCCTCGGCGGCCTTGCGCGCCTGGTAGGCACGAGCCAGATCGGACTGTTCGCTGCTACCGGATTTGGCATTGGTCTTTTTCCGGCCTTTCTTGCCGCGCCCTGGCTGGCCGCGCGCGTCAGCCGGCCGCTTTGTGTCGGAGCCGGAAGCAGACGCGCCGGGCTTGCCCCGGCGCTTTTCCTTGCTCTGCTTCTCATCGGCTACCCCTGCCTTCAGCAGGGCATCCTGCAATGAGCCCATGATTTCAGGTTCCGTTCGGTCAGTCCTGGTCGCCGTGAACTTCGAGCAACTCGACTTCGAAGACCAGCGTGGCGTTGGGGCCGATCGGACCCGGGCGACCCTGCTCACCATAGGCCAGCTCGGCCGGGATGAAGAATTCGTAGGTCGCGCCTTCCTGCATTAGCTGCACGCCTTCGGTCCAGCCGGGAATGACCTGGTTGAGGGCGAAGGTCGCCGGCTCTTCGCGGGCATAGGAGCTGTCGAACTCGGTACCGTTGATCAGCGTGCCACGGTAATGGACGGTCACCTGGTCGGTTTCGGCCGGGCGTGCGCCGTCGCCTTCCTCGATGACCCGATACTGAAGGCCGGATTCGGTTTCGGTCACGCCTTCACGGTCGCGGTTCTCGGCCAGGAAAGCCTGCCCTTCTTCGAGGTTGCGCTCGGCGTCGACGGAACGCTCCTGCTCCATTTCCTGCTGACGGCGCTGCATGAAAGCGTCGCGCTCGGCCAGCGCCTCTTCGGCGGTCAGGCGCGTCTCTTCACCCAGGTAGGATGCGCGCAGCGCTTCGATGACCAGGTCCAGGTCAAGGTCCATGTCCTGCTCGGACAGCGACTGGCCGATGTCCATGCCAACGGTGTAACTGAGTCGATCCTCGGGCGTTTCGAGATCGTCGGCAACGGCGGAGACGGCAAAGCCGCCAGCGACCAGACCAACGGTCATCATCTTGAAAATTTGCATGGGTTTACTCCTGAAAAACGGTTTGAATGAAAGCCTCTTTACGACCACTGCCCCGCCCAGTGGTTCATGGTGGCGAAGTTTACCATGCGCCACGGTTGCCGGACCCGGCTCAAAAATTGTTCGGCAGGGCTTGACCGCGTAGTGGTGTTTTAGTATAGTAGTACACCAACACGATCAACACAGGAGAGCCGGTCATGTTGCCCATCGTCAGAAAACGATCCCTCGCCATACCACATGGGCTGGCATTTGCCGCTGCCGCGGTATGCCTCGGCCTGGTGTTTGCCTCCGAGTTCGGTACGCCCGACCGCAAGCTCGCCGCCAGCGACTCAGCCGGTAAGACCTCGATCGAAGCGATTGCCGAGACAGAGCCGAAGAACCGCGAACGCGAACGTACCGGTCAGCGGCCCGTTTCGGGCAAGCGCCGGCCGGCGCCACTCGATACCGACCTGTTGCCCTGGTTTCCGTTTTTTTCCAGTAGCGGCGGATGAGCACCCACTGGGACGACAATCAGCCGATCTACTGGCAGTTGCGGCAAAAGACCATTGCCGCAATTCTCGACGGAACCCTGGCCGAGAACGAGCCGCTCCCGTCGGTGCGCCAGGTCGCTGTTGATTTCCAGATCAACCCGCTGACGGTCTCGAAGGCCTACCAGTCGCTGGTCGAGGACGAACTGGTTGACAAGCGCCGCGGTGTTGGCATGTTCGTTCGCGAGGGCTCCCGCAAGCGCCTGCTGGCTTCCGAGCGCGAGCGCTTTCTGCGCGAGGAATGGCCACGCCTGGCCGAACGGATCGAGCAACTCGAGTTAAACCTGGAAGACCTGCTCAACGCGAGACATTCGAAGGACGAATCCGCATGACTTCAGTAATCAAGGCCCGCAACCTGCACCGCCACTTCGGCCGCACCCGCGCACTCGACGGCATCGATCTGGATATTCCAGCCGGCCGGATTGTCGGCCTGATCGGGCCCAACGGCGCCGGCAAGACCACCGCCCTGAAAGCCATTCTCGGCCTGGGCCATTACCAGGGCGAGCTCGACGTGCTCGGCTTCGATCCGAAGACCGAGCGCGAGCGACTGATGGAGGAGGTCTGCTTTATCGCCGATGTGGCCGTGCTGCCGCGCTGGGCACGCGTCCGCCAGATCATCGACCTGACCGAGAAGCTGCAGCCGAAATTCTCGCGCGAGCGCTGCCGCTACTACCTGGGCAACACGCGCATCCGGCCCGAGGCCCGGATCAAGACCCTGTCAAAGGGCATGGTGGTCCAGCTCCATCTGGCGCTGGTGATGGCGATCGACGCGAAGCTGCTGGTGCTCGACGAGCCGACCCTGGGACTCGACATCCTGTTTCGCAAGCGCTTTTACTCCAATCTGCTCAACGAGTACTACGACGAGCAGCGCACCATCATCATCACTACCCACCAGGTCGAGGAGGTCGAGCATATTCTGACCGACCTGATGTTCATCCGCGACGGCAAGCTGGTTCTCAACAGCAGCATGGAAGCCGTCCACGAACGCTACACCGAACTGATGGTCAAGCCCGACCAGGTCGAAGCCGCGCGTGCCCTCGGCCCGCTGCATGAGCGAGTCATGTTCGGGCGCCATATCTTCCTGTTCGAGGATACCGAGCCGGCCCGTCTCGAGGCCCTCGGTGAAATTCACCAACCCAATGTCGCTGATCTGTTCGTCGCGCTGATGGGCGACGGCTACGAGCAAGAAACACTGGCAGGAGCATCCGCATGAATCGACAGAGCCTGGTCACGCTGACCGCCCTGCTGCGGCGCGAACTCTGGGAGAGCCCGGTAGCCTTCAAATGGACCCCGCTGGCCATCGGCGCGCTGATCGTGATTTTCGCCGTCGTCGCGCTGATGGTCGGTGCGCGCTTCGATGCCGGCATGGCATTTACCAACGACGCCATTCGCCTGTTTTCCGAACAGCCGCTCGACGAGCGACGTTTCGTGGTCAGCGGGCTGATGTTTTCGTTCGCGACGATCTTTTTCCAGCTGATGATCCTGATCATCCTGTTCTATCTGGCCGGCAGCCTGTTCGATGATCGCAAGGACCGCTCGATCCTGTTCTGGAAATCGCTGCCGGTCTCGGACCGCATGACCGTCGCCTCGAAGATCGTGACCGCCAGCGTGCTGATCCCGGGCCTGTTCCTGATCGCCATTGCACTGACACAGCTGGCCTTGCTGGTCATTGCCAGCGGCTATAGCCTCAGCGCCGGGGTCAACCCGTTCACCACCGTCTGGTTGCCGGCCAGCCTGCCCCGCCTGTGGACGGTCATGGCGCTCGGCCTGCTGGTGCAGGCGCTGTGGCTGATGCCGATCTATGCCTGGCTGGTGTTCTGTTCATCCTGGGCGCCGCGATTGCCGATCCTGATTGCCATTGCCATTCCGGCCGGAATCGCCATCGTGCAGCACAGCTGGAGCATGGTCACCCGCTTTCAGATGCCGGAATTCAACATCGGCCTGATCATGCTCAAGCGTCTCGGCAGCGGTGTCTTGCCGATGTCGGCGAACGTCGATTTTTCCGACAGCGGTTCGCGCCTGACCGACATCAGCTTCGACGACGATCTGTTCATGAGCTTCTCCCACGTATTCAGCCACTTCGGCAAGGCCGAGATGTGGATCGGACTGGCAATCGCCGGGATCCTGCTGGCCGCCGCGACCTGGTTCCGCCGCCGGGCAACCGACAACGCATGAAGACCTTCATCGAGATCGCCCTGGCGCTGGGCCTGACCGGCCTGGCCGGGCTCGGGCTGGCGTTGCTGGCCGGTGACCGTCCGATGCTGCTCGGGGCAGGTCTGACGCTCGCGGCAGCCACGCCGCTGGGTTTTCTGCTGGCTACCCGTATCCGCCCGCCCGCCGAGCAACACCACCCGGTCATGATTTCGGTCGGCTGTGGCTTCGGTTGTGTGCTGGTGATGTTCGGCGTCCATCGTTTCGGCGACCAGCACCAGTGGATCCTGGGGCTGGCGCTCTCGGCGCTGATCGCCTGGATGCTCTACCAGCGCTACCTCTGGCAATCCCGCCAGGGTCGATGAGCGGCTTTCCTTTCGAGCAGACCTGCGGTTATCATCACCGTTTGGTGGCAAATTCCCGGTGACCCTTTCGGGTCGCCGCAGATACGGGGATTTTTGATGGTCGATTCCGCGAGCACCCGCTCTTCCGACGATTCCCTGCACGATCATATCCAGTACTGCCAGCGGCTGGTCGGCAGTGACATTCAATTTGCATTCCAGACCATTCTCGATGCCACCGAGCAGGAGGTCATCGGCTTCGAGGCGCTGGTACGCGGGATCAAGAGCGAACCGGCAGCGCTGGTCATGAGCCGCATCGGCCACGACGACCGCTTCGCCTTCGACCAGGCCTGCCGTATCCGGGCCATCGAGGCGGCGACCGAGTTCGATATCGATGTCGACCTGCACCTCAACTGTACCGACGTCAAGGCCGCCAACGTGCATCGCGTCATCGAGGTCATCGAGCATTACGCGCGACGCTACAAGCTCGACCTCGACCGCATCGTGCTGGAGATGAAGAACCTGCATGCCATCGACAGCCGTTCCGACCTCACCACCGTTCGCGAAGCCATTCGGGAAGCCGGGATGTATACCCTGGCCGACAACTTCGGGCAGCGCGACGCCGATCTCGGCCCGCCGGCGCGCTTTCGACCCGACCTGCTCAAGCTCGACCACCACCTGGTCGAAAACATCCACCAGCGCCCGGCCGCCCAGGCCATCGTGCGCGGCGCCCTGGCCATGTGCCGTGACCTCGAGATCCGCGTAATCGCTGCCGGGGTGGAGAACAACGAGGAATTCCATTGGCTCCAGGCCGCCGGCGTCGAGCTGTTCCAGGGCTATTTCTTCGCCCAGCCCGACACCGCCGAGCCCTACTAACGAGATCACTTGTTCAAGGATCCAGTCCATGACCCGACCACTGTTTTTCGTCACCGTTTTGTGTCTGTTTGCCTCGTCCTGCACCTGGGTCAAGCACGACCCGGGCGCCGAGGACATCGAACTGGTCGAGGCCGACGCGGTCGCCGACTGCGAGACACTCGGGCGAACCACGGCCTCGGTTCGAGACCGGGTAGCCGCCGTCCAGCGCAACCCCGGCCGGGTGCGCGAGGAACTGGCCGCCCTGGCACGCAACAGCGCGCTGGAAATGGGGGGCGATACCATCGTGGCCGCCGGCCCCGTGGACGACGGCCAGCGCACCTTCCGCATCTACCGCTGCCGGTAAACCCGTGACCAATGGACCATGCCAAGCGAGGCAGAAAACGGTAAGGTAGCGGCTGTTTGTGGAATTGCGGAGACCGCCCTCGTGCGAATTGTTCTGACCCTCCTGCTGCTCGGCCTGGTCGCCAGCGCCCCGGCTGACGAGCTGCGACAGCCCGTCCCGGGCGTACACGCGCTGGTCGACGTGCGCATCGTGACCGCGCCCGGCGAGGTCATCGAATCCGGAACCGTCGTTATTCGAGACGGCCTGATCACCGCTGTTGGCGCCGACATCGACGTGCCGCCCGATGCGCGGCTTCACGAGTTCGAGCAGACCGACGATGATGCCCCGGTCACGGTCTACCCCGGCCTGATCGACCCATACGTCGCCGTCGAGGGCGAGCAGGACGACGAGGACGAGGAGGTGCCGGCCGGCCGTCACCACCTGGTCAACCCGGACCGCACATTGCGCGCGCGTGACTGGCCCGAAGATCGCGTCGACGGCCTGCGTCGAGCCGGCTTCACGACCGCGCTCATGGCCCCTGCCGACGGCCTGCTGCGCGGCAGCGGGCTGATCGCCAACCTCGGCGATGGTGGTCTGCGATCGAACCTGATTGAAGCGGATTTTGCCCGCCTGGCCAGTTTCGATGGCCGCGCCGAGGGCCGTAATTTCCCCAACTCGCTTATGGGCGCGGTCGCGCTGGTCCGCCAGACCTTCGACGACGCGCGCTGGCAGGCGAGCGCACGCGCGGCCTGGCAGCGCAACCCGTCGCAGCCGCGGCCGGAATGGTTCGAGGGCCTGGACGCACTCGCCCCGGTATTTGACGGCACCACGCCGCTGATCTTCGAGTCGCAGGACATGATCGACTCGTTGCGCATCCTGGAATTCATCGAGCCCGGCGACATCGACCTGGTCATGGTCGGCCACGGCGCCGAATACCAGCGCCTTTCCACACTGGCCGAGCGCTCGGTGCCGCAGATCCTGACGCTCGACTTTCCCGAGGCCCCGGACGTGAGCGACGCCGACGACCGCAACGTCTCGCTCGAGGAACTGCGCCACTGGCAGCGCGCCCCGGACAACATCCGGGAGGTCATGGAAGCCGGCATCGATGTCCTGCTCACCAGCCACAAACTCGGCCAGCCCGGCGAGATCTTCGGCCAGCTCGAAAAGGCCATCGAACGCGGCCTCGACGCCGACGCCGCGCTGGCCGCACTGACCACCGCGCCGGCCGCCTGGCTGGGGCTGGATGAACTGGCCGGCCGGATCGCGCCCGGCGCCATGGCCAACCTGGTGGTCGTCGAGGGTGAGCTGATGACCGACAGCCCGGCGATATCGCAGGTCTGGATCGACGGCCGCCAGCATGTTCTGGCCGCGATCGTGCCACCGGAGGTCGACCCGGCCGGCACCTGGGAGCTGACCCTGGGCCTGGGCGACATGGGTGATGTCGACGCTTCCCTCGAACTGTCCGGCCCACCCCGCAACATGCAAGGTGCGCTGACGGTGATGGGCAACGAGACCCCGCTGACCGAGGCCCGGGTAAGCGGCGACCGGCTGATCGCCAGCATCGACGCCTCGCGCTTCGGTGGCTCGGGGACGATCTCGATCCGCATCACCATCGACGGCGACCGGGCCCGTGGCAACGGCAGCGGGCCGTTCGGCGAATTCACCATACGCGGGCGCCGCACCAGCGGCCCCGATGACGAGGAGGTGCTGTGATGATGCGCCATTGGTTATTGATTGTTTCGCTGGCCGCCCTGTGCCAGCCCCTGGCGGCCGACTGGACGCCCGACATCGAAGCATGGAACAGCCCCGAACCGGATCGCCCGGCGACGGTGGTCGTGCGCAACGCCACCGTCTGGACCGGCACCGACGACGGCATTCGCGAGTCGACCGATGTACTGGTGCGCAACGGGCGCATCAGCGCCGTGGGCGAGGATCTGTCGGCGCCGCGTGGCGCGCTCGAGATCGACGGCACCGGCCGCCACATCACTCCCGGCATCATCGATGCCCACTCGCACGCCGCGATCGTCGGCGGGGTCAACGAGTCCTCGCGCATCAGCACCGCCGACGTGCGCATCCGCGACGTGATCGATTCGGAATCGATCAACATCTACCGCCAGCTCGCCGGCGGCGTGACCACGATCAACCTGTTGCACGGATCGGCCAACGCGATTGGCGGCCAGATGTCGGTGATCAAGATGCGCTGGGGCGCCGAGCCGGCCGACCTGGTATTCGAGGCCGCACCCGAGGGCATCAAGTTCGCGCTCGGTGAAAACCCCAAGCAGAGCAACTGGCAGGCCGACGAGCCCCGTTATCCGCAGACCCGCCACGGCGTCGAGCAGATCATCCGCGAAAAGTTCCAGGCCGCCGCGGACTACCAACACGCGCTCGACAACCAGCCCTCCGGCCGCGCCGCGCGTGACCAGGTCGCACCCCGACCGGATCACGAGCTGGCTGCCATCGCCGAAATCCTCCGCGGCGAGCGCGACGTCCACTCGCACGCCTACCGGGCCGACGAAATGCTTGCGCTGATGCGGGTTGCCGAGCAATTCGACTTTGTCATCAAGACCTTCCAGCATGTACTCGAGGGCTACAAGATCGCACCACAGATGGCCGAGCACGGCGCCGGCGGATCGACGTTCATCGACTGGTGGGCCTTCAAGTACGAGGCGATTGACGCCATCGGCTACAACCCGGCCCTGATGCAGGCCAATGGGGTACTCACCGGCCTGCACTCGGACAACCCGGAACTGGCCCGGCGCATGAACCTGGAAGCCGCCAAGGCGGTGCGCTACGGCGGTGTCGACGAACACGATGCCTTGCGCATGATCACCGCCTGGCCGGCTGACCAGCTCGGCATCGGCGAGCGAACCGGTCGCCTGCGGGCCGGCTTCGACGCCGATTTCGTAGTCTGGAACGGTCACCCGCTATCGGCCTACTCGCGCGTCGAGCAGACCTGGGTCGACGGACGCCGCTATTTCGACCGCGAGGCCGACGAACGCATGCGGCAGTCACTGGCCGAGGAACGCGCCGAACTCATGGCGCTCGCGCTCGACGACAACGGCGAATCCGACAGCGACGAGTCCGGTGCCGAGGAGCCCTCGGAACCCGAGACCCGCACCCACCACTTCGCCGCCCACCTGACCGGCTATCGCCCATCGGAACTGGACCATGACGAATACTGCGCCCTCCATGATCACTAAAGCCCTGCGTATCGCCTGCCTGAGCGCGTTGCTGGCCGCAACCGGCGTCCAGGCCCAGACCACCGCGCTGACCGGGGCAACCGTCCACACCGTCAGCGGCGAATCTTACGAAGACGGCATCGTGCTGATGCGCGACGGCCTGATCGAAGCGGTCGGAGCCGACATCGACATTCCGGAGTCGGCCGAGCGCATCGACCTGTCAGGACTGCACCTGTATCCCGGCTTCGTCCATCCGGCCACCCAGCTCGGCCTGACCGAAATCTCCAGCGTCGCCGGTACCATCGACACGCAGGAAATGGGCAACATCAACGCCGCGGTGCGCGCCGAAGTGGCCATCAACCACGACTCCGAGCTGCTGCCCGCGGCCATTGCCGGTGGGGTCCTCTCGGCGCACGTGGTCCCCGGCGGCGGCCTGATCCGGGGCACCTCGGCGCTGGTCAACCTGGACGGCTGGAGCTGGGAGGACATGGTTATCCATGCACCGGTGGCCATGCACATGCACTTTCCCTCCGGCGCCGTCGACGACGAGGACAACGAAGACCTCGCCCGCATCGAACGGGTGCTCGAACAGGCCCGTCACTGGCACCGCGCCCGTCGCGCTGCCGATTCCGGCGACGCCGATCAGCCGCCGCGCAACGACCAGCTCGAGGCGCTCGGCCCACTGCTCGACGGCGACATCCCGCTGATGCTGCATGCCAGCCGCTCGGACGTCATGGCCGCCGCGCTCGACTGGGCCGAGGACCAGCAGCTCGAGCGTATCGTGCTGGTCGCCAGCCCCGACGTGCAATACCTGGCCGAGCGCCTGGCCGCCGAAGGTGTCCCGGTCATCCTGCAACGCGTCTACAGCCTGCCGACGCGACGCTGGGAGCCCTACGACATGGCCTTTGTCGCGCCGGCGCGGCTGGCCGAGGCGGGGGTCGAGTTCGCCATCTCCGACTCCGGCAGCGGCATGGATGTCGCCAACGCGCGCAACCTGCCCTTCCAGGCCGGCAGCGCGGTCGCCCATGGCCTGGACCGGGCCGATGCGCTACGCTCGGTCACGCTCTGGCCGGCGCAGATACTGGGCGTCGACGACCGGCTCGGCTCGCTCGAGGCCGGCAAGCACGCCAGCCTGTTCGCCTCCACCGGCGACCCGCTCGAACCGATGAGCCGCATCGAGCGGGTATGGATTCAGGGCGAGGAATACGACCTTATGCGCGAGCGCGGCCGCCGGCTCTACGAGCGCTATCGCAACCGCCCCTAGGCCACGAACGACTGGTGGGAGCCATCCTGCTCGCCGCGCCGGATCGCGATGTCTCGGAGCTGGCAGGCGAAATCGCCCGACTGGCGCCTGAAATCGAAGTTCGCGTCTGGCCGGACACGGGTCCGGTTACCGATATCGAGTTTGCCGTCGTCTGGAAGCATCCGCCGGAGCTGCTGGCGTCCCTGCCGGCGCTGCGGGCGGTCAGCTCGCTGGGCGCCGGTGCCGACCATCTGCTCGACGACCCCGGACTGCCCGAAAATCTCCCGGTCGGCCGCCTGGCCGGCCCGCGCCTGGCCGCCGACATGGCCGCCTACCTGGTCAGCGAGGTCGTACGCGACTGGAAACAGCTCGACGACTATGCCGACGACCAGCGCCGGAAACGCTGGCAGCCGCGCACGCCCGGACCGCCGCCACGCATCGGGCTGCTCGGCCTGGGCACGATGGGCCAATGCGCGGCCCGGGCCTTCCAGGCACTCGAACTGCCGGTCGCGGCCGTGACCCGCAGCGGACGCGGGCGACCCGGAATCGAAACCTGCGGCAGCACCGGCGAACTGGCCGAGCGGGTCGACTACCTGATCTGCCTGCTGCCACTGACCGAATCCACCCGCGGCCTGATCGATGCCGATCTTCTGGGCAGGATGGCACCCACCGCCACGCTGATCAACGTCGGGCGCGGCGAACACCTGGTCGAGGCTGACCTGCTCCGGGCGCTCGATGACGGCCGGCCCGGCGGGGCGATTCTCGATGTCTTCGAGCGCGAACCGCTGCCGATCGACCATGCGTTCTGGAACCACCCGAGGATCCGCATCACGCCGCACTGCGCAGCCATCACGCAGACCGCCGAAGCCGCGGCATTGATTGTGGAGAGCTACCACAGCGTTCGCAACAGCGGCAGGCCTCTGGGCCTGGTCGACCGCGCGGCTGGCTACTAAGCCCTGACCCCCGGGGCAACGACGCATGGCGAACAAAAGCTCGCTAAACTGACGCCCTGTCCCGAGCCTCGAATCCCATGGAATGTCTATCCGACTACGGGCTGTTCCTGGCCCGAACCCTGACCATCCTGATCGCCACCCTGGTGCTGGTCGGGGCGGTCATCGCCCTGGTGCGCAACAACCAGGCCGCCTCGCCGGCGGTGGGCCGGCTGACCGTACGCCACCTCAACGCCGACTACGAACGAGCCGCGCTTACCCTCAAGTCCGCCATGCTGCCGCGCAAGGCCGCCAAAGCCGCGGCGCGCCGGCAGCGCAAGGCCGAGAAAGATCACGGCAAGAAGCCGCGCCGGCGGGTGTTCGTGATCGACTTCCAGGGTGATTTGCGCGCATCCGCCGTGGACAGCCTGCGCGAGGAAGTCACCGCCATCCTGACCGCGGCCGACCCCGGCGATGAAGTGGTTGTTCGACTCGAAAGTCCCGGCGGCCTGGTGCCGCACTACGGGCTGGCCGCCGCCCAGCTTCTGCGGCTGCGCGATCATGGCCTCAAGCTGACCGTGGCGGTCGACCGGATGGCCGCCAGCGGCGGCTACATGATGGCCTGCGTGGCCAACCGGGTCATTGCCGCCCCGTTCGCCATCCTGGGCTCGATCGGCGTCATCGCCCAGCTGCCCAATTTCAACCGCTGGCTCAAGCAGCACGACATCGACTACGAGCAATACATGGCCGGCGAACACAAGCGGACCGTGACCGTGTTCGGCGAAAACACCGAGGCCGACCGCGAGAAATTCCAGCAGGAAATCGAGGATACCCATACCCTGTTCAAGGATTTCGTCACCACCCATCGCCCGCATATCGATCTCGAACAGGTTGCCACCGGAGAGCACTGGTACGGCAGCCGGGCCATCGCACACCGCCTGGCCGACGAGCTGCGCACCAGCGATGACTACCTGCTCAACGCCAGCCGCGAGGCCGATCTCTACCACGTCTCCTGCGGGCACCGAAAACCCCTGCTCGCGCGCCTGCTCGATCGCACCAGCGCCGTGCTGGCGCGCCACTGATCCGACCCCGGCTCAGGTCCACCCAAACCAAGGAGTTTCATCATGCCGGCCAGAATCTTGTTGATCCTTGCACTCGCATTCCCGGTTGCACTTTCTGCCGCTGCCGACGATGGGCCGATCCGTATCGGCGCCACGATGTCGGAGACCGGCGCCTACAGCACTCAGGGTTCGGCAGCGCGCAACGGTTATCGATTGTGCGAGCGCCACGTCAATGACGACGGCGGCCTGCTCGGAAGGCAGGTCGAATTCATCATTCACGACGACCAATCCGACCCAGACAGAGCGATCGAGCTTTACGAACAATTGCTCGAAATCGACCCCGTGGATGCCGTCATGGGTCCGTACGGTTCGACGCTGACCGAGGCCGTCGCACCGGTCACCGAAGCCCACCGCATGGTCATGATCTCGCCGCTGGCCGCGACCACCTCGATCTGGGAGCAGGGCCGTGAATATCTGTTCATGGTGTTGCCGCCAGCCGAGCTGTTCCTGGCCGGCCTGGTCGAAATGGCCGCCGAGCGCGGGCTCGAGCGCATCGCCGTGCTGGCCGAGGACGCGCTGTTTCCCGGTGCGGCCGCGGCCGGTGCGGCCGAGCTGGCGCAGCAGGCCGGCATGAGGGTGGTCTTCCACGAAGACTATCCGTCGGGGCTGGAGGATTTTACCAACCTCATCGAGCAAATCGAGCAGGCCGATGCCCAGGTACTGGCCATGGCCGCATCGGCGCTCGACGATTTCATCAGCGTGTCACAAGCCATGAAGTCGCAGGCGGTCAGCCCGGCGATGTTCGGAACCTCCGGGGCAGTCAGCGAATTCCAGGAAGCGCTGGGGCCGGACGCTGAATACGCCTACGGTCTGTCGGCCTGGGAACCGGGCCTGGACAATCCGGGCAACCAGGCCTTCGTGGACGCCTACCAGGCGACATTCGATCGCGCCCCCAGCTTTCATGCCGCCGGCGCCTACGGCAGCTGTCAGCTATTCATGGAGGCGGCGCGCCGCGCCGACAGCCTCGATTCCGACGCCCTGCGCGAAGCACTGCTGGCGCTGCGCACCACCACCGTTTTCGGCCCCTTCGAGGTCGACGAGCGCGGCTACCAGATCGCCAACCAGGGCGTGTTCATCCAGTGGCAGGACGGGGAAAAGGTCGTGGTCTGGCCCGACGAGCTGGCCACCGCCGAGCCGCGCTATCCGACGCCGGGTTGGGACCGGCGCTGAGCCCGTCACAGGCGCATGACGGATTTCAATTCACGCGGCCCTGAGCGCATCATCTGCCTGACCACCGAGACGGTCGATGTGCTCTACCGGCTCGGTCAGTCCGAGCGCATCGCCGGCATTTCCGGCTTTACCGTCCACCCGCCCCGGGCGCGGCGCGAAAAGCCGCGTGTGGCCGCTTTTTCCACCGCCCACATCGACCGCATTCTTGCCCTCGACCCCGACCTGATTCTCGCCTTCAGCGACATCCAGGCCGATCTGGTCGCCGAACTGGTGCGTGCTGGCGCGCGGGTCCATGTATTCAACCAGCGCTCGGTTACCGGCATCCTGGAGATGGTGCTCGACCTCGGCCGCTTGGTCGATGCCCTGCCGGCAGCCCGCGAGCTCGTCGGCGAGCTGGACGCGCACATCGATCGTGTGGCCGAAGCCGGTGCTTTCCTTGGCAGCCGGCCGCGGGTTTACTTCGAGGAGTGGGACGAGCCCATGATCTGCGGCATCCAATGGGTCTCGGAGATGATCGCGCTGGCCGGCGGGGAAGACATCTTCGCCGAGCGTGCCCGCCACGGCGATGCCCGCAGCCGCATCCTCGCCGACAGCAGCGCCATTATCGAGCGGCAACCGGAGCTGATGATCGGCTCGTGGTGCGGCAAGAAGTTTCGCCCCGACCGGGTCGCCGCCCGGGCCGGCTGGGAGACGATTCCGGCGGTGGTCAACGGCCAGCTTCGCGAGATCAAGTCGGCCGATATCCTGCAGCCCGGCCCCACCGCCCTGACGCGCGGCCTGAGCCAGCTCCAGACCCTGATCGTCGAGGCGCCCCGGTCATCGCTTACCGATCGACGAAGGCACCCCGGCTCCAGGGCTTGAGCCGGGATGCTTTTGGCGAGCCCTCAGCGGCGATCGCGCTGACGGCTTCGGGACTGGTCACTGCGCTCGCCTCGGGCTTGCCGGGTACTACCGGCAGCGGCGCGGCGATCGTTCGACTGCCGGCTTGATTGCCGGCTTGAGTGTTGAGAGCTGCCGCTCGCCGAGCGACTCGCCGTAGGCGCCGATTCACGTGTCGAGCGACTGGTCGAGCGACTCGTCGAGCCACTACGCGAAGCGGAACGCGCTTCGTTGCGAACACCCGACGAACGCTGGCCGGCCGAGCCCCGGCTTGCCTCGCGGTTCGAGCGTGGCGTCGCAGCCTCCGAACGCGCTCGAGCACTGGTCCCGGCCCGCGATGCGGGAGGGCTGGCGCGCCGTGACGAGGCCGCGTCCCGCGTGCCGGCAGACCGCTCGCTGCGCTCGCCACCGCCACCTGCACGAGGTGTCGCCGTCGCGCGCGAACCGCGGCGATCCGGCGAGCTCGAGCGATTGAACGGCACATCGATGCGCTCGTTCGAACCACCCGAATCCGAACCGGAATTCCGGCGCGGCGCGCGCGTAGCGGGGTTGCGCGATCCGGAGTCGGCGGCGGAGGCGGACTGACGCGAGCGCTGCTCGAGCCGTTGCCGGGTCTGATCGGCGCTGCGCGTCGTCCGCTCGGTTGTCGACCGGCTGCTTTCGCGGGTCGAACGACTGGCCGGATTCGTGGACCGTGTCTGGCCCGAACGCTGCAGGCGCTCGCTCACATCCCGGCTGGTCGAGCGCTCACTCGAGTTCGCATCGCTCGAGCCGCGGCTCGAGGCGACACTGCCGCGCCGCTCGGCCGAACGCGCCAGTCGGCTGTCGGAACCGCGCTGGCCGGAGCTCGAGCGTGCCGTGTTGTCGGCAAAGCGCTGGCGATCGACACCGGGCCGGTAGTCAACCCCGCGGCGGTGCTGCGGGTTGTGCTGCCAGCGCCGGGCGTGCTGATAGCCGGCAACATCGCGGCCCGAGTGAAACTTCCGGGACTGGCGATGGCCCGGATAGTAGTGGTGGTGGTGATGGTTGACCACCACGACCTGGCGCTGCGACCAGCTGAACGAGCTGAAATAGAACCCGGAATGCACCCGGTAACCGCTGCCCCAGTGAAAGCTCACGCTGACCCGGCTGCCGTGCGGCCGCTGCCAGTAGACCGGCGGGTGGCCGGCCCAGCGCCAGGAGCCATAAACCACCCGCGGGTCGTAATACGGGACGTAGACGACCTGGGTCCGCGCAGGCTCGATATAGATGTAGCGGCTCTCACGAACCACGCGCACGCGGTCATTGCTTCGGAGGTGGCCCTGCGAATAAGCCTGGTCGCGCAGGTGCTGAATGGCATCGACCAGCTGGTCTTCCTGCATCAGGAAGGCGTCACCGAGGCGCTGGGTCCATTCGATGTCGCGGTCCATGCGCTCGAGCAGTTCCGGGAAAGCGACCAGCGCCTGGACGCTGGCGTCCCAGTCCCGGTATTCCACCGCACGCACGGCATCCTGGCCGCTCAGGCCGGGGTGGTTACGCGACCAGCGCGCTGCCTGCATGACTTCCAGCGGATACGTCGCGGCGATCAGTACGTGGGACAGCACGGTATCGGGGTACAGGGCGACCGGCGCGAGCATCTGGTCGAGTTCGGCCTGGGTGAAATAGCCGCGCACAGCGCCTTCGGCCGGTCGCTCCACGGTCACCCCGAAGGCCAGCACGATGGCAAGAAAGATGATTCGGGTCCGAGTCATGATGCGATCTCCTGATACGGCCCGGAATGGCCGCTTCAGGATTGTTATACCCGGTACCCGCTGAAGCCCGGCTGAACCAGACCAATGCGGCCCGGAATGCCGGGCGGGCGGCTCGGGCCGCCCGCCCCGAAACGATTACAGGTCGCGCGCGACCCGGAACCCGACACGCATGTCGGTACTGGCATTGCGGCTCGAAAGCCGGAAGGCCGAACGCGCCATGGCCGGCGTCGAAGACCAGGAAGCGCCCTTGATGACACGCCGCTCGCAGCCGGGGTTGACCCAGGCAGACCCGTCACTCGGAGCTCGCACGAAGCTGTCGTGCCAGCAATCCTCGGTCCAGGACATCACATTGCCCCCCATATCGTAGAGGCCGAATGGGTTGGGCTCGAAGGATCCGACCGGGGCCGGGCCCCAGTAACCATCGTTGTAGCGCCGGAAGGCCACATTCCAGCGGGCGTTGGTCGGCGAGGAATCACCGTCGCCGGTCAGGTTTTCGACCACTTCGTCGGGTGAACCCTCACCCCACCAGTACGGGGTCTGCGAACCGGCCCGCAGCGCGTACTCGTATTCCGCCTCGGACGGCAAACGGTAATTGCGATCGGTCTGGCTGCTCAGCCACTCGGTATAAGCCTGCGCGTCGTTGTAGGAGACATGGATGACCGGCAGGTCCGGATCGGCCGTCTCGCCGGTATAGTCATCCCGCCAGGTGATGCCGCTGGCACTATCCATGCGTCCGGAGTTCGGATCATAGACCCGTGACCCCCCTTCGCGCTCGGCATCGGTCACGTAGCGCGTCTCATCGACGAACACCGCGAAATCGCCGACGGTCACCTCGGTTTGGCTCATTGCGAAGCCACGCTCGATATTGACCCGATGGCGCGGCCCTTCGTTGCTGAACCGGTCATCCTCGTTTTCCGGCGAGCCCATCATGAAGCTGCCGGCGGGCACCACGACCATGGTTGGCGCACTCTCGCTGACCCCGGCCAGGTCATCGCTGAAGGTCTGGCCGGGCTCGAAACTGCCGTACAGCCGGGCATCGGCCAGCGAATCCTCCAGCGACTCGATCCGCTCGCGGTCGTGGCCGAGCGCAACCAGTTGCGTGATGCCCTCCTCGGCCTGATCGAAATCACCGCTGTCGATATGAGCGACCACCTCGCTGTCGAGATCGCTGATATGCGAATCGCGAATGCTGGCAAGAGTGCTTCGTGCCTCATCGACCGCATCCGGGCGGTCCAGCATCTCCGAAGCCCGCGCCAGAAGCCCCTGAGCCTCTTCGAACTCCAGATCCCGGGCCTCCTCGAGGGCGCGCTCGATAACGGCTTCGTGCACGCTCTCAAGGCCTTGCTGGGCAGCGCTGTTGCCCGGCTCCAGGGCGAGCACCTGCTGATACAGGTCGCGCGCGTTCTGGCCGGAGGGGGCGATCAGCTGACCGGCAGCAAGCGCACTGTCGGCTTCTGCAAGCGTTTCGTTCACGGTCGAGCGCCGGGTGATCTCGGCCCGGACTTCTTCGACGATCTCACGGTCGGGCGAAAACTCGGCGATTACGCTGACCAGCTGCTGGGCCAGCTCGACATCGCCAGCCTCGAGCGCCGCGGCCGCGTCAACCTCGACCTCGTCCATCAGCGCATCGAGTGCCACCTGGATGTCCGGGTCCTGCGGCACGAAGGCCCGGCGGGTCAGCAGGCTCTGGAGCTGTGCATCCTGCTCCGGGTCGGGCAGATTGACCTCGGGTTGCGCCTCGACCGGCTCGGGCGGCATTTCTACGGTGGGGATATCCATCGACCATTCCTCCCCCCCTTCGCCGACAACATCACCGAGGCGCCGGACACCCCGGCGCTCACGCTCTTCCGAGACCGGCTCGTCGGACGCCGATGTATCCTCGTCCGGGTCCTGGGCCGTGGCCTCCCAACTCCACAGGAAAAGCGTCGCTAGTACGGAAAGTAGAAAGATTTTCATCAAGGCCCCTGTTTTTGCTGGTGGGTTCAATTCGGGCATTACACGTTACAATATTGCAACGTTATTCAATGCGTCCGGTGCAAAAATAGCTGATCAGGACGTACGTCACAACCAACTTCATCACGGTTACCCGAAAAAATGTCCTTTCCCGTCCCCGATACGCTGATCAGCCCGCAGGAAAATGAACGGGCCGACCAGGCGGTCAGCCGGGCGCAGCTGTTGACTCGGCCCGACGAGTGGCGGGAACTCGCCGAACGGCTTCCCGGCACGCCCGCGCTCGGTCTGGATACGGAATTCGTGCGCGAACGGACGTTTTTTCCACGCCCCGGGCTCGTGCAGCTCAGCGACGGCGAGCGTATCTGGTTGCTCGACCCGGTCGCACAATCCGATTTTTCCGGCCTCGAGTCCGCGCTACGCGATTCCGAGACTATCAAAGTCCTGCACAGCGTTGGCGAGGATCTCGAAATCTTTCAACTGCTGACCCAGACCGTCCCCCGCCCGCTGTTCGACACCCAGATTGCAGCCGCCATGCTCGGCCAGCCCCTGCAGACGCGATACGAGACGCTCTGCGAGACCGTCTTCGGGGTCCAGCTCGCCGGTGGACAGGCACGCTCGAACTGGTGCAAGCGCCCGCTGGCGCCCGAGCTGCTGACCTACGCCGCCCAGGACGTGATCTGGCTGCCTCGGCTTCAGCAGGTGCTGTCCGAGTCGCTCGAGGACCGGGGCCGCCTGGAATGGCTCCAGGAGGACTGCAAGCGCCTGGTCGACCGGGCCGAAGCCGACGAGGCCGGTGACCCGCTGGTACGGGTCAAGGGGGCCGGCCGGCTCGATGACGAAGCGCTCGCCTGCCTGCGTGCGCTGGCACAGTGGCGCGACCGGCAGGCCCGCCAGCGCGACCTGCCCCGCAGTTTCGTGATGCGCGACGAGCCGCTGCTGGAACTCGCCGCCGCCGGCCGCGACCCACAACGCCGCGCCGAGGCTTTCGGCAAGCTCCCGGAGCGCGCCCGCGCACGCCACCGCGCCGCCCTCGAGGCCCTGCTCGACGAGGTCGATCCGAGCGGTTTCGAGCGCCCGGCCGAGCTCCACCAGCTGACCCCGGAACAGCGCCAGGCGATCAAGCTGGCGCAAAACGCCGTGCGAACACTCGCAGAGCGCCTCGGCGTCGACCCCGCGCTGATCGCCAGCAAGCGCGAACTGACAAAGGTCGTGCGCGGTGAGCGACCCGACTGGCTCGACGGCTGGCGCGGGCCGCTGCTTGCCGAGGCACTGGCCGGCATCGCTCCGGGCTTTTGATAGACTCCCCGATTCGCGCACAGCCCCGGTAGCTCAGCAGGATAGAGCAGCCGCCTCCTAAGCGGCAGGTCGCAGGTTCGACTCCTGCCCGGGGCGCCATTTTCATTTTCTACTCCCCAGGCTCGGACCGACGATGAGGGTTGATCAGCCCCAAGTCGAACCTGCGACCCAAAAACAATCAGGTTCGCATCTTGCGCCAGCAAGATCGCTGGAGCAAAGCGACAGCCCGAAGGGCAAGCGGCCAACCGGCCGCGCAGCACCCCTGCCCGGGGCGCCATTTTCATTTTCTACTCCCCAGGCTCGGACCGACGATGAGGGTTGATCAGCCCCAAGTCGAACCTGCGACCCAAAAACAATCAGGTTCGCATCTTGCGCCAGCAAGATCGCTGGAGCAAAGCGACAGCCCGAAGGGCAAGCGGCCAACCGGCCGCGCAGCACCCCTGCCCGGGGCGCTGGAGGCCCGGCTCCGTCCCGAGGGTCTGGAGCGAAGAGCTTGGGCTCTTCAGGCCCGTTTTCGCGCGAACTCCACGAACCCGGCCAGCCAGTCGCGCGATTGCTTGCGAACCTGGTCGCTGATTTCGTTTTCTGCCAGCCCATCGCCGGCACCGGAAATTCTCAGGTAGCCCGGATACAGTTCGACCCCGAGCTGGCGCAGATTGATCAGCGCGCCGGCCTGGGCGAACGCGGTGCCCCAGCCGCCCGGCGTGGCACCCACCAGCCCGGTCGGGCGCTGGCCGAAGGTCGGCTTCATTTCCTCGCCCGGGCGGGTCAGCCCGTTTGTCAGCACCCCGGGCATGCCGGCGTTGTACTCGGGCGTGGCACTGACCAGCCCATCGGCGCGCTTGATCTCGGCGCGCAGCGCCTCGACCGCTTCCGGGATGCCGTCGCTCGCCTCGAGGTCGCCATCGTAGAGAGGAATGCCGCGGACGGTGGCCGGAACGACCTCGATACCCTCGCCGGCTTCCTCGCTCAGCAGGTGCGTCAGCCGGGTGTTGAACGATGCAGCGCGCAGGCTGCCCGACAATGCAATGATTTTCATGGAACTCTCCGCTTGGTTTGAATGCGTGCGACGACTCAGCCAGCGCTTGAACCGGCAAGTCGATTCTCGACCAGAGAATACACCGCCGGCACCACCACCAGCGTCAACAGGGTGGAGCTGATCATGCCGCCGATGACCGCGATCGCCAGCGGGCCGTTGGTGTCGGCGCCGGCACCGAGCCCCAGTGCCGGCGGGGTGAGCGCCAGAATCACCGTCAGCGAGGTCATCAGCACCGGCCGCAGGCGGATCGGGCAGGCCCGGCGCAGCGCCCGATCAACCGAATCCCCGGCGGCCCGGAACTGATTGGTCAGATCGACCAGCAGAATCGAGTTCTTGGCCACCAGACCAACCAGCAGCACCATGCCGATCATCGAAAAGATATTGAGCGAATTGCCGGTCAGCCAGAGCAGTGCCACGCCGCCGATCACCGCCAGCGGCTGGGCAACCATCACGATCAAGGGCTGAATGAAGGAGTTGAACTGGCTCGACAGCACCATGAATACCAGGATCACGGCCAGAATGAACGCGAACAGGACGTATTGCAGGGTTTGCTGGAACTCCCGCGCCTCGGCCTTGAGCGCATAGCTGTACCCGAGCGGCAGAATATCGTCGGCCGCCGCGTCGATGGCATCGACCGCCTGGCCCAGTGGCAGATCCGGATTGCCGAAAAAATTGGCCGAATAATTGAGGTCGAAGCGGGTTATGGAGGCCGGGGCCAGCCGCTCGACTCCCCGGGCGACGCTGTCGAAGCGCACCCGTTCGCCATCCTCGCCACGAACCAGGATGCGATTGAGGTCATCCGGGGTCGAAATCTGGCCGTCGGCGGCCTTGACGCGAATGTCGTAGCGTTCGCCATCACCCGGTTCGTCGTTGTAGCGTGCGATATCGACACCACCGGCCAGCAGATTGACCGCGCCTGCGATGTCGGCTGCGGTGAGACCGGCTCGGGCGGCAAGGTCGCGGTCGATCTCGACGTCGATCTGGGGCAGGTTGAGCTGCAGATCGAGATCGAGCCGCCCCATTCCGTCCACGCCTTCGAGCCGCTCCTGCATGACTTCGGCCAGCCGGGCGACTTCGTCGAGATCCGGCCCGGTAACCGCGAACTGCAGCGGATCACCGCGCTGACCGCCAACGATTGATGGCGGGGCGGCAAACGCGATCACTCCGGGAATACTCGCCAGTTCGCCCCGGAGTTCCTCGAGAAAATCCTGCTGCCGGATATCGCGCTCGGAGCGATCGACCATCCGGGCGAATGCCAGGCCGCGGTTGACCTCGCCGGCCGCACCGAGGCCGATGGCGGTGAAGTAGGACCGCACCGCCGGCTTCGATTCGAGCAATGCCTCGATTCGTTGCATGTAGCGGTCGGTGGTTTCAATGCCGGTACCCAGTGGCGCCCGGAAGAACACAACAAAGCGGCCTTCATCTTCTTCCGGGGTGAATTCCTTGTCGATGGCGATGAAAAACACCGCAGAACTGGCCACGACCAAGGCACTGATACCGATCACCAGCCAGCGATTGGCCAGGCTGCGCCCGAGCAGTGCCAGGTAGAGCGCATTGAGACGCTCGAAAAATACATCCAGAGCCCGGTAGACCCGACCACGATGCTCATCGGGCCTGCGTACGCGCAAAAACCGCGCGCACAGCACCGGGGTGAGGGTCAGGGCGACCAGCGACGAGGCCAGCACGCCGACCGTGACGGTCACCGCGAACGATTCAAAGAAGCGGCCGATGATGCCACCGAGGAAGATCACCGAGGCAAAGATCGAAACCAGGGTCAGAGTGGTCGCGATGATGGCGAAAAACACCTGGTTGGAGCCTGCAATGGCCGCCGCGACCGGGTCCGGGGTCTCTTCCTGACGATGGCGATAGATGTTCTCGAGAACCACGATGGCATCGTCGACCACCACTCCGATGAGCAGCAGCAGGGCCAGCAGGGTCATGGTATTGAAGGTATAGCCGAGCACGTAGATCGCCGCGACAGCCGCCAGCAACGATACCGGGATGGCCAGTGCGATGATCACCGTACCGCGCCAGGAGCGCAGGAAGAGCAACACCACCAGGGCGGCGAGAATGGCACCCTCGACCAGATGCTCCTGCAGGGCGCGCACGATTTCCCGGATCAGCTCCGAGTCATCCGAGGCCACCTGGATGCGCATGCCCGGCGGCAGTTGCGGGATGATCTCGTTGTCCAGCCGGGCCATGACCTCGTCGACGATGGCGACGGTGTTGGTACCGGCAATCTTGACGATACCCAGCCCGACGTTGGGTTCACCGTTGTAGCGGGCCAGGGAGCGGAAATCGGCCAGCCCGTCGACTACCTCACCGATATCACGCAGCCGCACCGGCGCTCCGTCGACATAACGCACGATCATCTCGCCGAGCGTCTCGGGGTCGTGGTATTCCATGTCGAGCTTGATGAGCATCTCGGTCGGGCCAGCAACCAGGAACCCGCCCGGAAACTGGACGTGCTCGGTGGCAAAAGCCTGACGGATATCCTGGGCAGCGACGCGCATGGCCGCCATCTGGTCGAGATCGAGATCGACCCGGATGGTGCGCTCCCGGCGCCCGCCGATGCGCACCTCGCCGACCCCATCGATGGTCTCGAGACGCTTGCGAATGACGTTGCTGGCGTACTGGTTGAGCTGTTGCAGGGTGCGGTCGCCCGACAGCGACAGCCACATGATCGGGCTGGCGCCGACCTCCACCTTGGCAACCACGGGTGGCTCGGCGTCGGTGGGCAGTTCGCGCAACACCTGGTTGACCTTGGCCTGAACCTCGTTGAAGGCGACATCGATGTCCTTGTCGAGGTCGAAGGTGATGGTGACGTTGGAAACGCCGGGCGACGAGCTCGACTCGATGAAGTCGATGCCCGGCACGCTGTTGACCGCGCCCTCGATGATGTTGGTCAGGCTGGCATCGATGATCTCCGGGCTCGCGCCCGGCAGAACCGTGGTGACCGAAACAAGCGGAAACTCGATTTCGGGAAACTGATCGACGCCGATGCGCTGGAAACCGATCAGGCCGAACAGCACCAGCACGCCGGAGACCATGTAGGCCAGTACGTGGCGGCGAATGGAAAGCTCGGGCAGGGTCACGGTGAGGCATCCTCGTCCTGACGGATTTCTTCCCAATCGCCAATATCGAGGGCGACGCCGTCGCTGAGAAAGCCTGCACCATCGAGAACGACCGGTTCATCGGCCGCCAGTCCTTCGCGAATCTCGACCCAGCCGGCACGCCGGACGCCGGTACGCACCACACGCTGCTCGGCACGCTCCTCGCCGTCGACCACGTAGACCACCTCCCCGGCCGGACGGCGCACCAGACTGCCGGAGGGAACGACCACGCCCTCGCGGCGAGCGAGAACCACCTGCGCGCTGACCGAACCTCCCGGGCGCCATCCACCCGGATTGTCGAGCGCCACGATCAGTTCCACGGCACCGGAGCGATCGTCGACCGAAGGTCGGATCTCGCTGATTTCAGCCTCGATCACCGACTGCGGGCGCGCCGGTGTGCTCAGCCGGACCACCTGCCCCGGCTCCAGGCGATGCTGCAGGCGCTCGGGCAATGCGAGCACCACGCGCAGGGCATCGGCCGCCACGACCTCGAACAGACTGTGTCCGATCGAAACAAAATCCCCGGCGCTGACGAGGCGGCGCTGAACACTGCCGGTAACCGGAGAGCGGATGCGGGTCCGCTCGAGGTTGAAATCGGCATCCTCGAGCATCGCTTCGGCCTCGTCGAGTTGTGCGGAGAAGGCCTGGAGTTGAACGCGGGCTTCGTCGAGCTGGTCCTGCGACACCGACTGGCGCTGCGCCAGATCCTCGAGCCGGCCGACCTGCACCCGCTGGTTGTCGGTCAGAGCCTCCAGCCGGCGCACACGCGCGCGCGCCGAGTTGACCGCAATACGCTGACTCTGGGCATCGAGCTCGGCCAGCAGGTCTCCCGCGCTGACCGGGTCGCCGGCATCGCGGACGATACGCTCGATACGCCCGGCGGTTTCAGCCGCCACCACCGGCCGGGCGACTGCTTCGATACGCCCCGTCGCGACCTCGATATCTTCGACCTCCCGAGCTTCGGGCCAGACCACGGTCACGGCAGTTGACTGCTCGGTGGTCGAGTCCTCGGTCTCTCCGCCGCAGCCGGAAGCGGCCAGCGTGCCGGCCAGCAACAGCCCAGCAAGCCCCGACCGAAGGAGGATTTCAGTGTTCATTGGCAAGCCCCTGGTAAACGAGTTGGGCGACTGATCGGGCGTAGCCCTCGGCGTCGGCGGCCAGATCGAAACCCGGCATTTGACACAGAAGCGAGCGCGCCTGGAAGTACATCACGTTGGCCGAGAACATCGTCAGCGCGGTAGCGTGGAAATCCACGTCGCTGCGAATCCGGCCATGCCTGGCGGCCAGTGACAGGTAGTCGACCAGGCGCTGAAAATTAGGCGCGAGTTCATCGCGCACCAAAGCGACCCCGTCGGGCGAATCGGCTTCCTGGAGTTCGCGCAGGATCAGGCGAGCCACCTCCCGGTTGCGGGAGATATGGGCGAGGTGCTGACACTGGAACTCGCACAGACAGCGCGCGGGGTCGTCGGTCGATGCCAGCAGGTGATCGAGTTTCTGTCCGAACTCGCCCGCCGCGGCTCGAACCACCGCCCGATAGAGCGCCTGCTTGGATTCGAAGTGATGAAACAGGGTCGACTTGCCCACCGCCGCTCGTTCGGCAATCGCCGCCACCGAGGCGCCGGCAAACCCGGCCCGGGCGAATTCGTGGCTGGCCGCTTCGAGCAATCGATCCCGGCCCGAGACACCGGACGCTCCGGGTGTCGATGTTTCCGTCATTTTGACCATGTACTCAAGTTTCCTGGCGACACCATACCGACCGACCGATCGGTCAGTCTGCAGCTTAGCACAGCCCGCGTACCCGGCGACCGCGATACCAACACCAGCGGTACAATGCGGGCCCAATTCATTTCATCGATACCGGAGAGAGCCAATGGGCATGCTTGAAGGCAAGAAAGCGCTGATCGTGGGGGTGGCAAGCCCGCGCTCGATCGCCTGGGGAATCGCAGAGGCGATGCACCGCGAAGGTGCCGAGCTCGCATTCACCTACCAGAACGACAAACTCAAATCCCGCGTTGAAAAGATCGCCACCCAGACCGGCTCGAACCTGGTCATGCCACTCGACGTGGGCGATGACGGGCAGATCGAGGCTGTTTTCAAGAACCTGGCCGAGCACTGGGATGGTCTCGACATCATCATTCACGCTGTCGGATACGCCCCGCGCGAGCAGCTCGAGGGTGAATTCGCCGATGTCATCGACCGCGAAGGATTTCGCATTGCCCATGACATCTCGAGCTACAGCTTTGCCGCCCTTGCCCGGGCCGGTCGCGACATGATGCGCGGCCGCAACGGCGCGCTATTGACCCTGAGCTACCTGGGCGCGGTGCGCGCCATGCCGAGCTACAACGTCATGGGCCTGGCCAAGGCGTCGCTGGAAGCTTCGGTTCGCTACCTGGCCAATGGGCTGGGGCCGGAGGGAACCCGGGTCAATGCCATATCTGCCGGTCCGATCAAGACCCTGGCCGCGGCCGGTATTTCGAAATTCCGCTCGATGCTCGATCACGTCGAGACCACCGCACCGATGCGCCGCAGCGTCACGCC
Source organism: uncultured Wenzhouxiangella sp. (assembly GCA_964417745.1). Taxonomy (GTDB): domain Bacteria; phylum Pseudomonadota; class Gammaproteobacteria; order Xanthomonadales; family Wenzhouxiangellaceae; genus Wenzhouxiangella. Next base: position 6,106 of record CAYQJJ010000006.1, on the reverse strand, counting down.
GGAAGACGTCGGCAATGTCGCGGCATTCCTGTGCTCGGACCTCGCCTCGGGCGTGACCGGCGAGATCACCTACGTCGATGCCGGTTACAACATCGTCGGCATGGCGGGCATGGAGTAAAAAAAACGGGCTTCGGCAATCGCCGAAGCCCGTCTTGATATCCCGTGCTGACCGCAGCCTCGAATGCTGCGCTCGCACGCCTCGCTCACGAGGCTTGTGCGATAAAACTAGAGCCGATCCTCAACCACCCGGATATCTGCCTGGTCGCGCAGATAATCGACCAGACCGGCCATTTCCTGACCCATCCGCGAGAACTGAAGCTGCTGGCGGGCGCTGCGGCGCTCGGCTTCTGATGCCTCGGCCGGATTCCCGGACATGACCGCTTCGAGACGAGTGACGGCAAAGCTTTCTCCGCGGGGCAGCAGGTGCAAGTCCCCGGCATCGCTCGGTCGCGGCAGACGGAACAGCTCGTTGATGAAGTCACCGCCGTGCTGGAAATCGAAGCGGGCGATCGAATCGAGCGTTTCGGCACTCAGACCGGCCGCCTCGGCCGCCGCTTCAAGCCCCGACGGGTCATCGGCGATCGAATCGATGATTTCCTGCCCCCGCTCGCGAGCCAGTTCCGCTGCGCGCTCCCGGGTCAATCGATCACGGATGCGATCGGCTACCGTATCGAGCGCCATCGGCTCGGCCGGCTCATGTTCGCCGACCTGCACCACCACCATGCGGTTGCGCTCGATCTCGATCGGATCGGAAATCAGATCCTCGACTCGCAACCGATAGGAAAATGCGGCATCGATAACCTCCGGGTGATCGGCAATCCCCGAGCCCCCGTCGCGCGTGAGCCAGTCGGTTTCCTGGATATCCAGGTCGAGTTCGGCGGCAATCGGCTGAAGGGTGGTTTCGTCGGCAAAGACCAGATCGATCATGCGCTCGGACTGCTCGATGAACATCGCCTCGCTTTCGCGCTCGACGTACTCGGCAAGAATTTCATCACGCGCCTCCTCGAACGACATCCCCTCCGGAGGACGAATGCCATCCAGGCGGATCAGATGGAAACCGAAGCGGGTTTCGACAGGCTGGGAGATATCGCCTTCGGCGTCGAGATCATAGAGTGCGTCCTCGAAGGCTTCGACCATGTCACCGGGCTCGATTAGCCCCAGTTCACCGCCCTGTTCCGCCGAGGCCTGGTCGGCCGAATACTCTGCGGCCAGCGCGGCGAAATCTTCGCCGTCGGCCAGTCGCTCACGCAATTCGCGCGCCAGCGCTTCGGCGTCGGCTTCGTCGCGCTCGTCGCTGGTCTCGATCAGGATATGCGAGGCGCGCCGCGCTTCCGGGGTCAGGTAGCGCTCGCTGGCTGCATCGTAGCGCAGCCGAAGTTCTTCCTCGGACAGGTCCAGACCGTCAGTGAGGTCCTCTGCGGCGAGCTCGACGTAGCGCAACCGGAGCCGTTCGGTCGTCATGTAGCTGTCGAGGTTGGCCTCATAGAACGCCTCGATATCCGCATCGCTGACCTCGACCTCCTCGATATAGTCATCGTAGGGCAGCTCGACGACGGTTGCTCGGCGCGTTTCCTGCTGCAGGGCAATCAGGCGGTCGATCTCGGCCTCGGTCACGATGGTCGAGGTCGACAGTGACGACGGCACGATTCGCATCAGCAGATCCTCGCGCAGTTCCTGCTCGAAACCGCGCGGTGTCCGGCCGGTCGCCTGCAGCGCCCGACGATAGGCTTCGGTGTCGAACTGTCCGCCGATCTGAAACCCGGGAATGTCCTGGATAACGCGGAAAATCGTCGACTCCGAGACAGCCAGGCCCAGCTCTTCGGCGTGCTGGCGCAGCAGCATCTGGTCGATCAGACTCTCGAGATGCTCGCGCCTGATGGCCGGCTGGTTGGTGGCGATTTCGTCGTAGTCATCACCCTGCTGCTCGCGCAGGTTACGCCGGTAATTGGCGAAGCTGGTCTGAAACTCCGAGGTCGAAATCTCGTCGCCATCGACGGTTGCGACGGCGTCCTGGGGCACAGCACGAATATAGCTGTCGACCCCGAAGAACAGGAAAGGAACGGCCAGCAGGCCGAGTACGAAAATAGCAACAACCCCGGTGATTCGGTCGCGAATGGCCTGAAGCATGAGTAATCAATCAACCCCGAACGTCTTGATGGTCCTGATACAAACAGGGCGCCTCGTAGGCGCCCTGCTCGAAAGATGGCGGAGTGGACGGGACTCGAACCCGCGACCCCCGGCGTGACAGGCCGGTATTCTAACCAACTGAACTACCACTCCAAAAAACCTGGTGGGTGCTGACGGGCTCGAACCGCCGACCCTCGCCTTGTAAGGGCGATGCTCTCCCAACTGAGCTAAGCACCCGGGCCCAAGCCGCTTATTTTATCGCGTCTTTGAATCCTTTGCCAGCCTTGAATGAAGGATTTTTTGATGCCTTGATCTGAATGGTCTCCCCGGTGGCCGGATTACGGCCGGTACGTGCCGCGCGTTCCTTGACCGAAAATGTGCCAAAGCCCACGAGAGAGACCGTATCACCCTTCTTGAGCGCGTCGGTAATCGAATCGATAGTAGCATCGAGCGCGCGCTGTGCGTCAGCCTTCGAAAGCCCCGCAGACTCAGAGATGCGATCGGTCAGTTCAGATTTGTTCATTATTCAGTGCTCCAAATCATTTTTTTGAGTGTTCACGGTGAGTAGCGGTCAGCCCCCGCTGATGCTGCGCTGATTTCTTCCCCGAGGCAGCAACCGACCAACTGTTGGTTGCAGATGGTATCTCAGCAGGCCACCATCAGCAACTCCATTTGCACTGAAAAGGCGAATCGGCGGGCCGAAAGGCAGGATTTTTGCCCGCCACCCGCCGACCAGGCTTCCGAAATCAGTGCGCGCGCGCCGCCGATCGCCCACTCTCGCCCTTTTCACCACTGACCGGCTCGCCCTCGCCACTGCCGGCCGGCACATTGACCAGCGCCACGTCGAGCACCTCATCGATCCACTTGACCGGCAAAATCTCGAGATCCTTCTTGATCCGCTGCGGGATCTCGGTCAGGTCCTTCTCGTTTTCCTCCGGGATCAGCACGGTACGAATTCCGCCGCGCAGCGCCGCCAGGAGCTTTTCCTTGAGGCCTCCGATGGGCAGCACCTTGCCACGCAGGGTGATCTCCCCGGTCATGGCCACGTCCGAGCGCACCGCAACGCCGGTCAGCACCGATACCAGCGCCGTGACCATGGCAATCCCGGCACTCGGCCCGTCCTTGGGCGTCGCGCCCTCGGGCACGTGAATATGAATGTCGCGCTTCTGGTGAAAATCGGTATCCAGGCCGAGCGCGTCGGCGCGCGAACGCACCACAGACAGCGCGGCCTGCACCGACTCCTGCATCACGCTGCCGAGCTGCCCGGTGTGGGTCAGCTTGCCCTTGCCGGGCACCGAGGCGGCCTCGATCTGCAGCAGCTCGCCGCCGACCTCGGTCCAGGCCAGGCCGGTAACCTGGCCGATCTCGTTTTCTTCCTCGGCCAGGCCGAAGCGGAACCGGCGCACGCCGAGGTACTTGTCGAGATTGCGGGTCGTGACCTGACGCTTGCTGGTCTTGCTGTCGAGGCTGATCTCCTTGACCACCTTGCGGCAGATCTTGGCCAGCTCGCGCTCGAGGTTCCGGACCCCGGCCTCGCGGGTGTAATAGCGGATGATGTCGACGATCGCGGTCTCGCTGATCGAAATTTCTGCTTCCTTGAGGCCGTTCTGCTCCTTCTGCTTGGGCAGCAGGTAGCGCACGGCGATATTGAGCTTCTCGTCTTCGGTGTAGCCCGGGATGCGGATGATCTCCATGCGATCGAGCAGCGCCGGCGGGATATTGAGCGAGTTGGCCGTGGCCAGGAACATGGTCTCGGAGAGGTCGAAGTCGACTTCCAGGTAATGATCCCCGAAGGCGTAGTTCTGCTCGGGATCGAGCACCTCGAGCAGCGCCGAGGACGGATCGCCGCGGAAGTCCATCGACATCTTGTCGAGCTCATCGAGCATGAACAGCGGATTGCGAGTACCCGCCTTGCCGAGGTTCTGCAGCACGCGCCCGGGCATCGAGCCGATGTAGGTGCGCCGATGGCCGCGGATTTCGGCCTCGTCGCGGACCCCGCCCAGACTCATGCGCACGAACTTGCGTCCGGTCGCCCGTGCGATCGACTGCCCCAGCGAGGTCTTGCCCACGCCAGGCGGACCGACCAGGCAGAGAATCGGACCCTTGAGCTTCTTGACCCGGCGCTGGACCGCCAGGTACTCCAGAATGCGTTCCTTGACCCGCTCGAGCCCGTAGTGGTCAGCCTCGAGCACCTCGGAGGCGGCCTTGATGTCGTTGCTGACCTTGCTCTTCTTCTTCCAGGGCACCATCAGCATCCAGTCCAGGTAATTCCGGACCACCGTCGCCTCGGCTGACATCGGCGACATCATCTTGAGCTTGTTGAACTCGCTCTTGGCCTTTTCCAGCGCCTCCTTGGGCATTCCGGATTTCTCGATTTTGGCTTCCAGGTCGCCCAGGTCGTTGCCCGACTCGTCGAGATCGCCGAGCTCTTTCTGGATGGCCTTCATCTGCTCGTTGAGATAGTACTCGCGCTGGCTCTTCTCCATCTGGGTCTTGACCCGGCCGCGGATGCGCTTTTCGAGCTTGAGAACGTCGATTTCGCCCTCTACCAGCGCCATGAGCTGCTCCATTCTCTCGAGCACCGAGGCGGTCTCGAGGATCTGCTGCTTGTCCTCGATACGAATACCCAGGTGCGCGGCGATGGTGTCGGCCAGCCGGCTCGGATCCTCGATACCCGACAGCGTGGTGAGCAATTCCGGCGGGATCTTCTTGCTGAGCTTGACGTACTGCTCGAACAGGCTCATCAGGCTGCGCGTGGTGACTTCCAGCGACTTTTCCTCGTCCGGCTCGACCGCTTCCAGGTAACGCCAGCTGCCGGCCAGGAAGCCATCCCCCTCTTCGAGCGAGTCGATGCGCACACGCTCCACGCCCTCGACGAGCACCTTGGTGGTGCCGTCGGGCAGCTTGAGCATCTGCAGAATCGTGGCGATGGTGCCGCTTTCGAACAGATCTTCGGGCTCGGGGGATTCGACCTCCGGATTCTTCTGCGTTACCAGCAGGATCTGCTTGTCGATGTTCATGGTCTCTTCGAGCGCGCGCACGGAGCGCTCGCGCCCGACGAACAGCGGGATGACCATATGCGGGAATACCACGACGTCGCGCAGGCTGAGCACCGGCGTGGGCTGGCGTGGCGGATTCGGGTTCTTTTCGGACAGTTCTGAACTGGCCATAATGCTTTCTCTCCGGAGACCGGGCAGAAGGCCCGGCGTCAGTGTTTACTGTGAAAGGATATTGGCGTGGACGGTGCCGGATTCAATGGGAGCGTCCGCGAAACGGAGTTCTTGATTCAAATCCGGCGGGCCGGCAAATGCCTGGATCGGAGCTCTGCCGGACCCGGCGGTCCGGCGGGCGTCAGGGCAGACTGGCGCTCAGGACTCGTTGCCAGCGCGCTGGGGCTTGCCTTCGTAGATGATGTACGGCTCGGCCTCGCCGTTGATGACCGCCTCGTCGACAACAATCTTGCTGACGTTTTCCGTCGAGGGCAGATCGTACATGCTGTTGAGCAGCACGTTTTCGATGATTGTTCGCAGCCCGCGCGCGCCTGTCTTGCGCGCCATGGCCTTGCGCGCGATCGCATGCAGCGCGTCTTCCCGGATCTCGAGCTCGCAGTCGTCCATTTCAAACAAGCGGTTGAACTGCTTGATCACCGCGTTCTTGGGCTCGACAAGAATGCGCACCAGCGAATCCTCGTCGAGCTCCTCGAGCGTGGCGAGTACCGGCATGCGGCCGACGAATTCGGGGATCAGGCCGTACTTGATCAGATCCTCGGGCTCGACGCCGGCCAGAATCGTCGACAGGTCGGCGGTCTCAACGCTGCGCACGTCGGCCTTGAAGCCGATACCGGCTGATTGCGAGCGCTCCTGAATGACCTTGTCGAGCCCGGAAAAGGCGCCGCCGCAGATGAACAGGATATTGCGCGTGTCGACCTGCAGGAATTCCTGCTGCGGGTGCTTGCGCCCGCCCTGCGGCGGGACCGAGG
>CAYQJJ010000005.1:0-33653 GCA_964417745.1 uncultured Wenzhouxiangella sp. | reverse complement strand
GCTTACCCGGGCAGTGGCAGCAACCAGGACTGTGCCTGGAGCCATCCGTTCATGGCTCTGCCTCCGGGCGGTTCGCCGCGAATCGACGGCGGCGACACACTGCTCATCGGTGACGGTAGCTACCGCATGGGCCACGGCGCCCCGGGTGCCGAAAACTGTTCATCCGGCTGGCCCTGGGAATGCCACATGCCAAAAATCCCGAGCGGCCCGTCGCCGGACCAGCCGACCCGGATCCTGGGTGCCGGCCATGGCGATCAGTGCCAGCAACCACCGGAACTCTGGGGGACCGAGCGCGCCTCGATGGTGGTCAACCTGGAGGGCAGCTCCAACGTCGAGGTGGCCTGCCTGGAAGTCACCGACCGCGCCAGCTGCGCTGTCAGTCACTGCCACAACGGCCAGTGCGACGGTGAAGTCGCGGCCTGCGACCGCGGCAGCTTCCCGTATGGCGACTGGGCCTCGACCGGCGTTTCGGCGCGTGATTCGAGCGACGTCGTGTTGCGCGACCTTCACATTCACGGCCTTGCCAACCGCGGCATCAACGCCGGGCGCATTCACGACTGGACGCTCGAGCGCGTGCGCATTCGTGGCAATGGCTGGGCCGGCTGGGACGGCACCGTCGGCAGCAACAGCGCCAACAGCGGCGAGATCCGCTTTTACGAATCCGAGATCGGCTGGAACGGCTGTATCGAGAGCTGGCCCGACGGCGAGATGTTTGGCTGCTGGGGCCAGGGCGGCGGTGGCTGGGGCGACGGCCTGGGGACCTCCGAGACCGGCGGTCACTGGATCTTCGAAGACAGCACCGTCCACCACAACACCTCCGACGGGATCGACCTGCTCTACCTCAACGACGACGGTCAGGTCACCATCCGGCGCACGCTGGTCAACGGCAACGCCGGCAACCAGATCAAGGTCTCGCGCAGCGCCGTCATCGAGAACTCGGTGGTCATCGGCAACTGCGCCTACTTCGCCGATGCACCCAACATGCACGACAGCGACCAGTGCCGAGCCTTTGGTGATGCCATTTACACCGGCCTGAGCAACAACGCGCAGACCGACCTGATCAACAACACCATCATCGCCCAGGGCAACTGCGCGGTCAGTGGCGGCGGCGGGTCTTCGGCATCGCGCCTGCGGTTCATCAACAACCTGATCATCGGCAAGACCAACTGGAACGATCCGAGCAAGCAGAGCTGCGTGTACTACTCCGGCAGCAGCGAGCAGCTGGTCTGGGACAGCAATTTCGTCTCCGACGTGCGCAACGGCGCCTGCCCCGGCGACAGCCTGTGCGACGGATCTCCGGGCATTACCGACAGCAGCCTGGCCGGTTTTGACGTCGAGCCGGTCTCCGGCAGCCCCCTGATTGCGGCCGCCAACGCCGATTTCGCGCCCGGGATCGACTACCACAGCGCGCTGCGCGGCGAAGCCGGCGGACCCGATATCGGCGCCATCGAGCGGGTCACCGAGGCCAGTGAGCCGCCGGTCGCCGAATTCAACGTCAGCTGCAAGCACCTCGACTGCAGCTTCGATGCCGGCAGCAGCGGCGGCGATGTAACCGGTTATTCCTGGCAGCTGGGCGATGCCAGCGCGGCTGATGGTGTGGCGCCAAGCCATGCCTATGCCGAGGCCGGCAGCTACACCGTCACCCTCACCGTGACCGAGGCCAATGGCCTGAGCGATTCGGTCAGCCAGACGATCCAGGTGAACGAGCCACCGGTTGCCGACCCCTCGATCGATCTCGTGGTCGATGCCTACAGCCAGTGCGGGCGGCGCTTCGCCGACCTCGAATGGTCCGGGGCCGAGACCGAACGCGTCGACATCTATCGCAACGACGAATGGGTCGTGACCGTTGCCAACTCCGGAAGCCACAGCGACTTCATCGTGCCGGAATTCTGGAGCGCGCGTCCGACCCGGCTCGAGTACACCGTCTGTGAAGCCGGTACCGAGCGCTGCTCGCCGCAACAAACGGTCTTCCATTGATTCGCGGCCCCTACGCACGGGTCTGGTATCCGCGTCCCGAGCTCCCGGCCGACCCGGTCGGGAGCCCGGTCCGGACCCGGTACCGGAGTGTTCGGTGGCGGAAATTGAGCCGCCCTGCACGACCCCGATTTCCAGGGGTGAAGCCGGTCGCCATGCTTCAACGCCGCGTCAACAACTGCCCAATAAACCCTGAACAACCCCGTTGAGATACTTTCGCCGACCTTGAAAAAGGGTCGCCAGATACGCCGCGGATGACGCGGCCCGGCCCCGGTTCCGGGGTCCTGATTCAACCAGAGAGATCTACCATGACAGTACGTCCTTACACCCGCTTGGGTAGCCAAGCCGGCCTGGCAGTTTTATGGCTGCTGTTGGCCCTTCCGGTCGCCGCGTCGACCACCTATTTCGTCCGTGCCGACGGCGGCAGCGCCCAGCAGTGCACGGGTCTGGCCGACAGCCCCTACCCGGGCAGCGGCACGGGCCAGGCCTGCGCCTGGCGCCACCCGATGATCGCCCTGCCGCCGGGCGGATCGGCCCGCATAGACGGTGGCGACACCCTGAAGATCGCCTCAGGCGACTACATGATGGGTCTCGGTGCGCCCGGTGCCGAAGCCTGCAGCAGCAGCGACCCCGGTTCCTGCTTCATGAGCAAGGTGCCCGATGGCCCTTCGCCTGGCCAGCCCACGCGCATCCTCGGCGAAGGTCACGATGCCAGCTGCACTCAGCCGCCGGAGCTCTGGGGCACCGAGCGGTCCTCGATGGTGATCAACCTCGAAGGCAGCTCGAACGTCGAGATGGCCTGCCTGGAAATCACCGACCGGGAAAGCTGCATCGTGGCGCACTGCAACAGTGGCCAGTGCGACGGCGAAGTTGCCGCATGCGGCAACTCGGGGAGCTGGGCGCACAACGGCGTTTCGGCGCGTGATTCTTCCAACGTCTTGCTGCGCGATCTCGACATTCACGGACTCGCCCACAACGGAGTCCGTGCCGGGCGCCTCCACGACTGGACGCTGGAACGGGTAAGCATCAACGCCAACGGCTGGGCCGGCTGGAATGGCAACATCGGCAACAACAGCTCCAACAGCGGCACCATCCATTTCAAGGACTCCGAAATCGGCTGGAATGGTTGCGCTGAACGCTGGCCCAGCGGCGAGATCTTCGGCTGCTGGGGCCAGATCGCGGGCGGCTGGGGCGACGGCCTGGGTACCGGCTCAACCGGCGGACACTGGATCTTCGACGACAGCCACGTCCACCACAACACCTCCGACGGCATCGACCTGCTCTATTTCAACAACGACGGCCGACTTACCGTCCGGCGCAGCCTGGTCGAGAACAACGCCGGCAACCAGATCAAGGCCTCGCGCAGCGCGACGATCCAGAACTCGGTGGTCATCGGCAATTGCAGCTACTTTTCCGATGCGCCCAACATGTACGATTTCGACCAGTGTCGAGCGATGGGTGATGCCATCTACGTGGGCCTGGGCAACAACGCGCAGACCGACCTGATCAACAACACCATCATCGCCGAGGGCAACTGCGCGGTCAGTGGCGGCGGCGGATCGTCGGCATCGCGGCTGCGGTTTCTCAACAACCTGATCATCGGCAAGACCAACTGGAACGATCCGAACCATCAGAGTTGCGTGTACTACTCCGGCAGCAGCGAGCAACTGGTCTGGGACAGCAATTTTGTCACCGACGTGCGAAACGGCGCCTGCCCGGGCAACAGTCTTTGCCAGGGCTCGCCGGGGATCGAGAACGCAACGCTGAATGGTTTCGACCCACGACCGGTCTCCGGCAGCCAGCTGATTTCGGCGGCAAACCCCAGTTTCGCACCGGTGCTGGATTTCTACAGCCTGCTGCGCGACACCAACGGCGGGCCCGATATCGGCGCCGTGGAATTCGAGGGCGCTGATGCCGGCGGCGGCGACGGCGATGGCATCTTCAACGATGGTTTCGGGTTCTGAGCGCGGACGCGACCGGTCTCATGCTCAGGCCGCCCGGCGGCCGATAAAACGCTTGATGGCGCGTTTAGCAGCGCGCCACCCGGCGTCGGCACGCACCGCCCGGGCGCCGCGGCCCCGGCACGGAAACAATCGCCAGCTCATCAGCTGGCGATTGTCATTGGTCCAGTCGGCCTTGTAGGTTTCCTCGCCACGCAGAAAGTCGTAGCGCGTCAGACCCGAGCGCAGCGCATCGGCGAAGGTCTCGCCGATCAGCACCAGGCCCACGCTGCGCGAACGCCACTCCGGGTCCATGCCCGACTGGTAATAGGAAAACGTTGCGCCGTGTACCAGGCCGTAGACGCTGGCCACGGCTTTTTCTCCGACCCGCAGTGTGAACAGACGCAGCTTGCCGGCCGCGGCAAGCTCGGCCGCCGCGCTTCGATGGAATGCCTCGACCGCCGCCCCGCTGATTCCGGCCGACCCGCCGTCGGCTTGCCAGCGAAGCGCGTGCAGCTCGAAGAAGGCATCGAGCGAGCGCTCCAGTCCGGCCCCGCCGCGATAGATCTCAATGTCGAAGCCGGGCTGTTTTTCGAGCCATTTGCGGCGCCTGAGATAGTTGTCGCGCCGGCGGGTGCGGTGCAGAAACTCGTCGAAAGGACGGGTCGGGTCGAGATCGGTGCAGGGGCATTCAAGGCCGGTCAGTGAGGTGCCGGTAAACCCCGATCCCATGGCGGCCAGCAGCCTTCGGGGGGTTTCGGATTCGCTGTCGAGATCGCGGAGTTCGATCAGGTCCCAGGCCTCGCGGTTGCGAACCAGCGCTTCGCCAAAGGCCTGGGTGACGGCCGGCCGCCATGTTGGGTCGGCGATCAGGTCGAGGTAATCGCTGCCGACGGTCTCGTCGCCCAGAAACCCGAGCCGGCGCTGGAGACGCAGGCCGATCCGCGCACGATTCAGGCACAGCGGCAGCAGCCCGCGTGCGCGGCCGGTGCTGTCGTGGGCGACCAGCACGAACACGCTCCGATCACCGCGCAGGTGCTGCCACCAGGGCAGCAGCCAGGCCGGGCTGTTGAAAATCTCCTGGCCACTGGCGGCAAACAGCTCCTGCCAGGCTGGCGCCAGGGTGGTCAGGCTCTGGGGACGGCTGATTACCGTCACCTTCAGCCCGCTGCGTGGCGCGCCGTCAGCCACGGCTGGGGAGTGCTCCGGGCAGGCTCGGTTCGACCGGTGCCAGCGCGGAGCGAACCCGCGCGACGATCCACTCCATGGTCGGCACCGAGAGGTCCTGGTGGCAGGGGATTTCGACAATGTGCCGGCGACAGCGCATGGTTTCGGGAAACGCCTCGGGGTCGCAGCCGGGGTGATGCGTGCCCCAGAAGTCCACCGCCTGAATGCCGTCACGGCCGAGGCGTTCGAGCAGCTCGGGCTTGTCCGGTGCCCAGAGCGGGTAGAACAGCGGACACACTCCGACCGCGAGACTCGTTGTCAGCGGCGGGATGAGCTCGCCAAGCCCGCGCTGGAGAATCTGGTAATTGCGGCGTCGCCGGGCAATGATGGCATCGAAATTCTGGCGTCGGGCGATGGCCAGGCTGAGCGGTGCGGCGCCCAGTTCGGCGTGGTCGGGGTTGAAGTGCATGGTGCCAACCGCGACCCGCTCGACCTGCCCGGCCCGGATGGCACCGTGGGCCAGGGCACGGATACCGCTGCGCAAGGCCCGGCCGACCCGTCCGGAACGCATTTCCAGATTGAGCAGCAGCGACGAAGCAAGCAGACTGACCGTCGTCGCTGTTGACGGCCGACGGGTTTCCGGCATTTCGCCGTGGCGCGGAAAATTGAAGCGCACCGCGCCGCCACTGGGCACCGGCAGGCTCTTGTACAGGCAAAAAAGGCTGATATCGCCCTGGCAGCCGAGCGGCCGGTCGCCGTCGGCCGACAGCAGCGACAGCGCGCAGTCCTCGATCAGTACCAGCCGATGCTGGTTGGCCAGCCGGCGCATGGCAGCCACCGGGCCGGGGAAGCCGGCGTAGTGAATCAGGTACAGGGCGCGCGTGTCGGGACCGATACGCCGGGCGAGGTCGGCCAGGTCGACCCGCCAGCGCTCGTCGACCCGGTAGAACACCGGCCGGGCTCCGGTCGCTGCCACCGCCTCGACCTCGACGCCGTGGTGATACGACGGCATCAGCACCTCGCCGCCGTCGAGCCCGAGCAGGCGGCAGGCGGCGAACAGACTGTTGCGAGCCAGAAAATGGTAATGGACATCGCCGCCGCTGAACGGTGGCCAGTGGCTGTCCTGCCGCCTCCCGAGCAGCATCGAGGGAAACAGCGTCGGCGTATCGGTGATCAGGCGCCCGGTGCTCATGGGACCACCCGCCCGGTCCAGCGGCGGGCCTGCCGACCCAGGCCGAACTTGAGGGCTCGCAACAGCCGGCTCCAGGGACGGGGCGAGAACACGTAGAGCCACTCGTGGGTCTGGTACTCCGGACACCAGTCGCGCTTCCACGGCATGTCCTCGCCGAGAAAATCGATGCAATCGAGCCCGCGGCCGATGCCGTCGGCGATGACTTCGGCCATCAGAACCTGACCCGGGCTGTAGCGCGCGAAGCCCTCGTCGTAAGCCGGCTTGAGCAGGGCATAGACGCCGCGATGCTCCAGGCCCAGGTGGAACGCCACCAGGGTCTTGTCCAGGGTCAGTCCCCACAGGGCCAGGCTGCCGGTCTCGCCCAGGGCCCGGCACAGCCCGCGATAGAAGGCGCTCGTGGCCGGGTCCTGGTTCATGGCGGTGCCGGCCCGGCCCTTCCAGCCGCGTGCCTCCAGCGCCATGCCGCTTTCGAGCAGGTCCTGGTTGGCGACGTGACGCTCGAAGCGCAGTTCGCCGAGCCGTTCCAGCGCCCGTCGCCGGCGTCGCACATTGGCGCGGAAATGGCTGCCGAGCCGGGCCTCGAAGCTGGCCTGATCGGCCGGCAGCATCAGCCGCGGCGAGTTCATCGCCGGCCAGCGGCCGACCGGCCAGCCGCGCGCCTGGGCGGCGGTCAGCATGGCGCCGGCGCGACCGTCGACGGGAACGTCGGTCAGACGCAGCGTATCCCAGTCGTCCTGGCCTGCGAGATGCTCGATGAACGCTGCAGCGGCGGCCTCGGGGTCGTCGGCGATCAGGTCGAAACGACCGGAATGCAGGTTGGCCGCGCTCTCGAGCTGGCGAATCGGCAGGCCGTGGAGTCGGGTCTGGCGGAGCAACAAAGGCAGCACGGCCGCCAGCTCTCCGTCGCGGTCGCGCAGAGTCAGCAAGCGCCAGGCACCGGTATGGAACGCCGCCAGCCAGGCGGCGAAGAATTCGTGACGAAAATAAATCTGATCATCATTGCGCTCGACGAGCGCATTCCATTCGCTCCGAAGCCGGTGAAACTGCGTGGCCGAGATCAGCTCCTGAACGCCTGCGGGCTTGTGCGAGGCCTGGATCATTGGCTGGAGCTGCATGTCGCGGTGGACTCCTGTGTGTGGTGTCGTACAAAGCCGGTACGCCGGCTGTGCGAAGCTTCTGGTCGTGCCGGCCGCATGGCTGTGGCCGGGTCGCTGGTTGCCAGGAGGCTGATTGCATGGACCCGTCGGGTTGGATATTGAGCGGTTCGGCCGCTGCGTCGCGGCTGCTGGCCGCTTGCCTGCTGGGCGCCACAGCGCCGGTCGGTGCCGAGTCGGCCTCGACCTGGTACGTGCGCGCCGACGGCGGATCCCACAGCCAGTGCACGGGGAAGGTCGATGCGCCCTACCCGGGCCGTGGCCAGCGCCAGCCCTGCGCCTGGCAGCATCCTTTCGTGGCCCTGCCACCGGGCCGGCCGCCGCGCATGGCCGGTGGCGACATCCTGATGATCGGCGCGGGCAGCTACATGATGGGGCTGGGTGCGCCCGAAACTGCCGGCTGCGACCCCGCGAATTCGGAGGCCTGTCACATGCCGCCGATACCCGCCGCTGTGACACCGGATCAGCCCACCCGGATCCTCGGGGCTGGTTACGACTCGGGCTGTGACGACCCGCCTGTACTGTGGGGTACCGAAGGTGCGGACACGCTGATCAACCTGGCGGGCAGCTCCGATGTTGAACTGGCCTGCCTGGATATCACCGATCGCGGCGGCTGTATCGAGGCCCACTGCCACAACGGTCATTGCGCCGGCGAGGTCGCTGCCTGCCGCCGTGACGAGCGACCGCTCGGGCACTGGGCCCGGAGCGGTATTTCGGCAAGCGATTCGGCACGGGTGGTGCTGCGCGATCTGCATATCCACGGCCTGGCCAATCGCGGTATCCACGCCGGTCGGCTGCGCGACTGGACGCTCGAGCGGGTGCGGATCCGCGCCAACGGCTGGGTCGGCTGGGAGGGGAATATCGGCGCCGACAGCGGCAATGCAGGCGTGCTGCTGTTTCGCGACGTCGAGATCGCCGACAACGGCTGCGGGGAAACCTCGCCCGAGGGTCGCGTGTTCGGCTGCTGGGCCGCAGGCGGCGGTGGCTATGGCGACGGGCTCGCCGCCGGAGCCGGCGGTGGGCACTGGATTTTCGAAAACAGCTGGGTCACGGGCAACACTTCGGATGGCCTGGACCTGCTCTATCTTGAAGACGGCGGGCGGCTGACCATTCGCGGCGGGCGCTTCGAAGGCAATGCCGGCAACCAGATCAAGGTCTCGCGCAGCGCCGAAATTGCCGACGCGGTCATCGTCGGCAACTGCGCCGCGCTTGCCAACGAGCCCAACATGCTCGACACGGACCACTGCCGCGCCGCCGGCGATGCGATCTATCTCGGCCTGGCAGGCTCGTCGCGCAGTACGCTCGAGAACAACAGCATCACCGGCCAGGGCAATTGCCTGGTCACCAGCGGGCAGGCCGACGCCGGCTCGGAACTGGTGTTTGCCGACAATCTGTTTATCGGTCAGCCGGTTTTCGGACGCTCGCCGCGCCGGACCTGTCTTCACTACAGCCACGACAGCGGCGGCAGCATCAGCTGGCAGGGCAACTTCGTGGTCGATGTCCACCGCCACTACTGCCCGCCCGACAGCGTGTGCCACCTGGACCCGCGAATCCGCAGTCGTGAACTCTCCGACTTCGATCCCATCCCGTTGCCCGACAGCCCGCTGATCACCCGTCCCGACCCCGAAGGTCCGGCAACCCGAATCGGCGCGCTCGAACAGCGTGGAGATGCCCGTCTCGATCGCCGTCGGCGGCCGGATCACGAACCGAGATAGCCCTTGTCCGGGCGAGATTTCTGACACCGATTTATCCTCCTGTACCCCCCACGCCGCCAGACGCCGGGACGGAGTCAGCCTAGCCCCGCCCGCCCGGACGAGACTGTACGTTAGCGAACAGATGAATCGGCGGTCGGTGCGCATGATGAGTCACGAATGGCGGTGACCCGGCTTGCCGGGCGCGGCGGGAGGATCCGGACCGGCGCGCTGACCACCCGGCAGCCCGGGGGGATATCGCATACCACGACCGTGCCGGCGCCGATGATCGCGCCGTCGCCGATACGTACCCGGCCGATGATCATGGCGCCAGCGCCGATATAAACCCTGTCGCCGATGTCGGGGTAACCGTCGGAACGCCCGGCTCCGCGGGAGCCGATGGTCACGCCCTGGCCGATGGAGCAGCCCGTGCCCAACCTGCCATGAACGATGATGCCGCCGAAATGGCCAATATAGAAGCCCGGGCCGATGTCGCTGTTGGTCGACAGGCTGATGCCGAACAGAACCTGGATGAAGAACTCCAGAACCCGGTAGACCAGCTTGACCGGCAGTGCCAGCCAGCCGGGGCGGATGCGCCGGCTCCAGCGGCCGAGCCGGTAGACGGCGATGGCCAGGAAGCCGAATTCGGTTGCCGCGGCAAGCCGGGCGCGCAACGGCCCGTGCACGGTCTGCATGGTGGCCAGGTAGCGGTGGTAATCCGCGGCGAGCGGACGGGAGGCGGGCGACGAGTCATTCATGGTCGTGGCGGGCTCGGACTGGTGAAGGGTGTCAGAACAGCCTCGCAGGCCGGCCGGACCGGCGTCTGTGCGCCCGCGGACACTAGGGAACTTCTGAATAAGTCTGCACGAATCAAATCCGGACTTCGGAGGGCCGGGCGATGACGGATCGGGCCCGGGGGACCGACGGCGGCCGCGCCAGCGTGCTGGTTCACTACCTGCGCTACCTGGGCGGCAACATCATGGTCATCGCCGCCGGCTTTGTCTCGTTCCCGATCATGACCCGGTTGCTGGACAACCACCAGTTCGGGGTGCTGGGTTACTACGAAGCCTGGCTGATGGTGGTTTCCGGGCTGCTCAAACTGGGCGCTCAGCACGCCATCCTGCGTTTCTATCCCCACCAGGGTGGCCGGCTCGCGCTGCGGCGCTTTCGCACCGACTACCTGCTGGTGCCGCTGGCGATTTCGCTGCTGCTGTGGCTGGCCTGCGTGGCCGTCGTTGTCGTGCTGCTCGGCCGCTTCCCGGCCGATGAGCTGCCGATCGTCTGGATTCTGCTCATGACCATACCGCTGCTGATCTGGGCGAGCTTCGTCGAGTCGATCATGTATGCGCTGGAACGATCCGACATCTCGTTCTGGCTCAAGACCGTGTGGCGCTGGAGCGAACTGGCCATGGTGCTGGTCGTGATCGCGCTGATCGAGCGCAGTGCACTGGGGGTGTTTGCCGCGCGCCTGGTCGTGCTGGCAATCATCGTGGCCTGGTTGACCACCTGGTTCCTGCGCTGGTTCCGGGGCCGGCTGGCGCGACCCACAAAGCCGGCGGTCGCAGCGGGGCTGGCGTTCGGGCTGCCGATGATGCTTACCGAGCTCAACACCTTGCTGTTCGGCTTTGCCGACCGCATCCTGCTGCGCGCGCTCACTGGCGATTTCACCAATGTCGGGATTTACACCATCGGTTACGGACTGGCCATGGCGGTGGCCGCGCTCATGGGCCGGACTCTCGACGAGGCGTTCCTGCCCACCGCGCTGAGGCGCTACAAGGAAAGCGGGGCCGTCGCGGTGGTCGAACTCAAGCGCGACATGCTCGACGTATGGGTGCTGGCCGTCGGCCTGGTCAGCGCGCTGCTGTTGTGTACCGGCCAGGAGCTCCTGATCGTGCTCGCCGGAGCGGACAAGTCCGCCTCGGCACCCGTGTTTGTCGCCGTGGCCCTGGCGATGGTCTGGTATTCGCTGTTCTCGGTCGCCCAGTACGGCCTGTTGCTTCAGCGTCGGGCGATGCGGTTTTTGGTGATTTCGATGGCCGCCACCAGCTTCAACCTGGTGTTGAACGTACCCCTGATCCTGATCTTCGGCGTGTCCGGCGCGGTTGCGGCAACGTTGTTGAGCTACGCCTTTCTGGCCGCCGTGCAGTACTGGCAGTGCCCGGCCGAGCTGCGCTATCTGCCCTCGGTCGTGCGTTTGTTGGCGGCCGCCGCGTTCGGGCCGGTGATTCTGGCCTTGCTCAACCTGGTTGGCTACTTCGGCGCCGAGTCGAACGGTGCGCGGATCCTGGTCGGTGCGGCGTGCGTGATGGTCCCGGCGCTGCTGCTGGCCGCAGGCGACGGCCATCTGCGCTCCAATGTGCGCCGGCTCATGGCCGCACGGGCCGGGTCGTGAGCCTGCTGTTTTCGCCTCTGAGCATCCTGCTGGTCGCCTTTGTGGTGATGACGGCGGGGCTGCTGCTCGGCCGGCGCTGGCTGGTGTGGCTGGCGGCGTTCGCCGGCCTGCCCGCGCTGGGGCTGATGACACCGCTGGGCGCCAATCTGCTGGTGCTGGTGATCGAACACCAGGTCAAGGCGCACCAGCTCGATCCGGTCTGCGAGGACTATCAGGTCGTGGTCCTGCTCGCCGGCGGGCTCAGGCGCCCGGCCGAACACCCCGACGACTTCGGAGCGCTGGCCGACGAGTCCCTGACCCGTGTCTTTACCTACCTGCGCCGGCAGCCGGAGCCGGACCTGCCGCTCGTGATTTCCGGCAGCGGGCCGTTTCGCCTGCCCGAGCCGGTGATCATCGAGGCGCTCATCGACCGGCTCGATGCCCGCCCGCCGACGGTCACCCTGGAGGCCTTTTCGATGACGACCCGTGAAAGCGCCGTCGCGGTCGCTGAACTGCTGCCGCCCGACCAGCGCCGGATCGGGCTGGCCAGCAGTGCGCTGCACCTGCCGCGTGCGCGGATGGCCTTTCGGCAGGCCGGTTTCGAAGTCTGCCCGCTGCGGCTTAACCATCACTACCTGGCTGCGTTCGGCCCGATGGCCCTGCTGCCGCGCTCCTCGGCCCTGCGCAAGAGCGAGATCGCGCTGCACGAGGTCATCGGGCTGGCCTGGTACTGGCTGCGGCCGGCGCGAGTCGATTCAGCAGACGGCAGCGTCGCCTACTCGCCGGCCTCGAGCGATCTGCGTGGAAGTGTTGGTTGCTTCGTGCCCGGTGCGGCCCGGCTGGCCCCGCGGTCGAGTACCTCGTCGTAGACGGCCAGTAGTTCCTGGCCGATCGCCTCCCAGCCGTAGCTGCGCTCGGCCAGCTCGCGCGCGGCCCGGCCCATGCGCGCGCGCCGGTCCGGGTCGTCGAGCAGCAGCTCGATGGCTGCTGCGAAGCTCTCAGGGTCGTCGGCCAGCAGGGCGTTGTGACCATGCGTGAGTCCAATCCCCTCGGCGCCGATGCGGGTCGTGACGATCGCCTTGCCCATTGCCATGGCTTCGAGAATCTTCAGCCGCGTTCCACTGCCGTGGCGCAACGGCACGATGAACACGGCGGCCTCGGCGATGACCGGACGATGGTCGGGCACAAAGCCGGTGAACTCGACTCCGGGCCCGAGGGTTGCCGGGGCGGCGTAGCCATTGTTGCGTCCGACCACTCGCAGTTGGAGCCGGGGCCGGGCCGACAGCCGGGGCAGGATTTCGCCGATGAAATGGTCCATGCCATCGCGGTTGGGAAACCAGCTCATGTGGCCGACGAACACCAGTGAGTCCGGCTGCTCCGCGTGCTCGGGGTCCGGCTGAAAGGCCGCCAGATCGACGCCATTGGGAACCACTCTGACATCGGCGCGAGGCGCCAGCTGACGCAGGTGGCCGGCGTCGACGGTAGAGCAGCTCAATACCCGGCTGGCCCGCTGACAGGCCCAGCGCTCGAAGCCCCGCAGGCCGGCTGCGCGCGCGCGCAGCATTTGCCGCGAGGGCCAGTCGGTCGCAGTCTGAATCCGCGACGAGGCCAGGCGATGCTCGACGTTGTGCTCGTCAAGGACCACCGGCAGCCCGGCGGGCAGGCGTCTCATCGAAGCCGCGACGGCCAGAATGTCCAGGTGAACCAGATCCGCGCTCGCGGTATGGGCCCGCAGCGCCGCGCCCAGCGCGGGCGGGTTGTAGCGCACCGCCATCAGGCCGCGACCGGTGGCCAGGGCGCCCAGCCCCAGACGCAGGCGCTCGCGATTCGACGCCAGCTCCGGAAGGTCGACCAGCTGGCAGGACTCGAGACCCTCAGTCAGCTCGGCTGGCGGCTCGGATGGATCCTCGGGCCGGCGCAGGCTGACCAGGGAAACGCGATGGCGGCCGGCCGCGGCGCGCAGCAGGTGCCAGGCACGCAACTGGTGGCCCTCGACCGGCGGGTACGGCACGCGGCTGGTAACAAACACGATTCGCGCCATCCCGACCTCAGCCTTTCCGGAGCCAATCGGTATCGCGGCCGCCGCGATAGCGCGGCAACGTCAGCAGCGCGGCCGTCCGCGCAGCAACACGCCGCGCCGAGGCCTTTCGGATCTCAGCGCGCACTGGCGGTGCCCCCGGCCAGTTCGGCGTAGCGCAGCGAGAGCCCGCGCAGCACCAGGCCGATATAGAGCCAGAAATGCGCAATCATCGGATAGTGCGAGAAGCGGTCGCCGAACAGGTTGCCGATCAGAAGCGCCAGGAAGGCCCCGCACATCCCCAGCATCAGCCCGGCGTACCAGCTCCCGGGCTCGGCCATTCGAAAGCCGCGCCAGAGCAGGCGGGTCACGCTCCACAGCAGGCCCAGAAAAATGACCGCGCCGAGCAGGCCCTTTTCGACCAGCTCGCGCAAGAAGTAGTTGTGGGTGTCCATCTCGAGCGGGTTGATTTCGGCGTGATGGAAGGTGTGAAAGCCGGTCCCGAGCAGCGGGCGCCCGGAGAACTGCTCTATGGCGACTTCCCAGAACTCGAACCTGCTTTCGGTGCTCTCGTCTCGCTCGCCTTCCTCGACGGAGATGGTTTCGAAGCGCTCGACGGCCGCCGGCGGCAGTATCAGCGGCATGGCTGCGGCAAGGATCATGGCCGGGATCAGCCAGCGCAACCGGGCGCGCGTGAGCAGGAGGATGAGCACCACCCCGACCAGCACGGCGATATAGGCGGTTCGCGAGTAGCTCAGCACGACGCTCGTCGCGGCCAGCCCGGCCACGCTGGCCAGCACGATGCGCCAGCCCCAGCCGCAACGCCAGCCCACGAGGAGGCCGATGCTGACCAGCGCCGCGGTGACGAAAAAAGCGGCCATCTCGTTGGCGCCGAGTTCGACGAACGTCGCGTTGACCCGCAGATCGTGGGTGTAGTGCAGGGTGCGGACTTCGGCGTTCTGCTCGATCAGGACCAGAAATATGTAGGGCAGCGGAATCAGCGAAGCCAGGAACAGGCGCCGCAACCCGGCCCAGTCGCGCACGCTCATCTGGGCCAGGAAAATGAAGGCTACGGCGATGAGCTGGTCCTTGAGAAAGTTGATGTGCCCGGATGGGTCGTCAACCACGCCATAGCCGACCACCAGGGCGATCAGGCTGCCGATCATGTAGGCCATCACCCAGCCGTTGACGCCGCTGCCGCGCACCAGCCCGCCGCGGCAGTTGACAGCCGTGATCCACGAGAGCAGGAACATCACGTTGATGAAGTTCAGTCCGCCGCCGAAGTTGGGCAGCTGCTCGAGATAGACGCTCTGCAGCGGAATGAACACCACAAAGATGTACAACGGCCAGTTCCGGGGCTGCGCCCGGATGGTAGTCGTGACGACCGGGGTCGTGGTGGTCATCGTCATGCCAGCAGCGCCTGATCGTAGACCCCGGCATAGCACTGCGCCATGTGCTCGAGCGAATACCGCCCGTCAACGCGCGCCCGCGCGGCCAGCAGCGGGCGTTTCGGTCTCTCCAGCGTCATCAGTGCTTCGACCAGCTCGGCCCGGTCGCCGGGCGTGACGGTTCGACAGCCCGGGATGTCGCGCAGCAGTTCGGGGACGGCGCCGACTGCCGAGGCAATGACCGGGCAGCCGCAGGCCAGCGCCTCGAGGACGGTCAGCGGCATGCCCTCGCTGAGCGAGGGCAGCACAAAGGCGTCGAGCTGCGGATACCATTGCTCGAGGTCGGTGCGCGGCCCCGGCAGGCTGACCCGGTCGCTCAGGTCGAGACGCTGCACCAGTTGTTCGAGTTTCGCTCGTTCGGGCCCGTCGCCGAGAATGGTCAGCGCCAGGTCGTGGCCGCGCGCGCGGCATTCGGCCACCGCGGTAATCAGCGCGCCAAGATTTTTTTCCGGAGACAGGCGCGCTGCGGTGCCGATCAGCGCAATCGGGCTCGCCGGCGTGGTTGTGTCGGCTGGCCCGGGCACGGGCTGGAAGCGCCGGGTGTCGACGCCGTTGTCGACCCGGCAGATCGTATCGGGCGCGAAACCGCGGTTGCCCAGCTCGGCGGCGATGGTCTCAGAGACAGCACACACGCGCTGGAAGCGGCGCAGCGCGCGCGCCTCGAGCCAGTGGTAAAAGCCCAACCGGCCCTGGTTGCCGACCTGGCCGTGCAGGGTGGCAACGCGGGTCACGCCAAGGCCGGTGGTGGCCAGGGCGGCGTAGACAATGGATTTGTAGTCGTGGCAATGCACGATCACCCGACCGTGCCGGGATCGTCCGGCCAGTTCCCGGCGCAGGGCGAACAGGCAGGCGGTATCGATCGGTCCCCGGCACGCCAGTGTTTCGGCGGCGATGCCGATGGCGCGCGCGGCGGTCAACAGCGGGGGCTCGGCGCCTTCGGGGGCGATGACGCGCAGTGCCACCGCCGAGCCGGCCAGGGCCTGCTGGCGGCACAACCCCAGCAACACCTGCTCGGCGCCGTACAGGCCGCCGTAGGAGCGCAGGTGAACCAGGCCGAAGCTCACGCAGTGGCCTCCTTGCGTGCGCTGCGATAGAAAGCGGCATAGGCGGCGATCATGGTCGGCACGGCGTGTTCGGTCTCGGCGCGCTGGCGTGCCCGGCGTCCCATGTTGCGCCCGGCTTCGGGGTCGGCCAGTATCTCGCCCATGGCCCGGGCCAGCGAGCCGGGTTGGCAGGGTGGCACCAGAAGGCCGGTACGGCCGGGTTCGACCAGTTCGGGGTTGCCGCCCACGCCGGTGGCGATGGTTGGCAATCCGCAGGCCATGGCTTCGAGAATGGCATTCGACAGGCCCTCGGTGCTCGAGGCCATCACGAATGCGTCTAGAAGCGGCAGCAGGGTTTCGACGTCTCCGGACTCGCCCAGAAAGATGACGCGACGGCTCACGCCGGCGGCGCGGGCCTGGTCGCGCAGGCGGCCTTCGAGCGATCCGCGACCGATCAGCACCAGGCGTGCCCAGGGGTAGTTTCGAGAAGCCTCGGCGAAGGCGCTGATCATGTCCTCGTGGCGCTTGACCGGCTCCATGCGCGCGACGGTGCCGAACAGGTACCCGTCCAGCGGCAGGCCCAGGCGTGCCCGCCCGGCCAGCCGGGCCGGCGGCTCGGTCGGCTGGAATTTCTGGCAGTCGACGGCATTGGGCAGGCAGCGGGCTCTGCCCGCAGGAACGCCCTCGCGGGCGACAAGCGCATCGAGGATGGCCTGAGCGGGGGCGAGGAAGTAGTCGAATCGATGATTGACGAGCAGGAAAAGCGCTCGCAGCGCGGCGGATTTCTGGAACCCCGTATCGCGCCGGTTGCTGACCCGTAAGGCGCCATGCGGGCCACGCGGGAGAAGCGCGCAGAGCAGGTCGGACTTTTCGTGCTGGGACTGGATGATGTCGTAATACCCGGCGCGGATGCGCCGGTAGAGCATCCGCCAGACTCTCCAGGCCCGCGGGCCGTATATCGCCTCGACCGGGCGATAGGCAAGGCGCAGGTGCTGGCCTCTCAATTCGGCAAAGGGAGGCGGCAGGGCCGGGTTTTCCCAGCGGTCGAGCTGGATCACGTCGATCTCGAAGTGCCTCGGATCGAGTCCACCGAGCAGATGGGTCAGGAACCGCTCGCTGCCGCCGCGCAAGCGCAGGTCGGTGTCGGTGATTACCAGCAGCCGCAGCCGCGCTGACCCGGACCGGCCCGTTTCAGTTCGCTCGGGCAGAGCAGCGTTGCTCTCCGGTGTCTGCGCCCGGGAATCGAGGCTGTAATCAGCGTCCGCCATGGAACGTCACCTGCACCGCGATGATGTTTTCACGACTGTCAGCGCTGGCGATGTTGCTGTCGCGCTGATAGCGCATGCCGCCGATCCGACCGGACCAGCGTGGATTGAAGCGCCGGACGAGAAACAGCGAGGCGCGCAGGTCGGTATCGCGGCGCTCGACATTGTCGAACCGGCGGCGATAGCTGCCCAGCCCGGCCTGCAGGGTCATCGACGGGGTGATTCGCCAGAACGCGCGCGCGTCGGCGCCCAATTCGGTGAAATCCTGGGCCGGGTCGAGCGGGTAGCCGTAATCACGCACGAACGGGGTCAGGCTCCAGTTCACTCGTCCGACGCGGTCGTCCCAGCCGAGCTCGACGCTGCTGAGCTCGAAAATCTGCGAGTTGACCGGCAGGCGCCCGACGGTGGCAACCGGCAGGTCGAGGCGGTCGATCCCGGCGCTGAGCTGGCGCACGCTGTCGGTCAGTTCGTGAAAGGCCAGCAGGCGCACCCGTCGCGTTCTGTCGGGCTCCCAGGCCATGGCGAGGCGGGCCACCGGTTCGGACAGCCGCGCGCCGGGGGTGGGGTCGATGCGCGTGTAGCCACCGCTGAGGTCGAGCGTGAAAAGGTCGGTGCCGGCGGACAGGCCGGCGAGCAGGTCATAGCGGCGGTAGTCTTCGATTACGGCGATGTCGTCGCGATAGCGGACCTCGGCCAGCTCGGCACCGAGCCAGGCCTCGCGTCGTTCGGCGATTTGGCGCAGCACGCGCGTCGAGAACTGCAGGCGATCGCTGTCGAACTCGTCGTTGTCCTCGGCCCAGCTGTTGACGTAGCGGGCATCGATCACCGCCCGGGTCGGCGCACCGGGACGCAGCTGCCAGTTCGGTCCGGTCATGAAGACGTTGGTCTGCTGACGGTTTTCCGGCGAATCAGAAGCGAGCAGGTCGACCGGCTCGACGCTGGCGACGTTCTGGAAGGTCCACTCGAGGCCGGCCGGTCGCAGCGACCGGTCGGCGCGCAGGGCCAGGTTGGCGCGCAGTTCGTCTTCGAAATCGCCGGTCGTCGAGAAGCGGTATTCGGCAAACCCCGAACCCCGCGCTCGCCATTGCTCGCCGCTGCGGTCCAGGTCGAAGCTGGCGCGCGGCACGAGCACCGTATCGTCCGGGCCGCGCGGACTGAAGCGGCCGGGGTTGTCGCTGTGTTCGACCCCCAGGTCGAGGGTCATGACGAAGCGCTCGCCGTCGGTGCCCTGGGCGGATGCCAGCGCGGGCGTGGCGACAAGAACCAGCGCCAGCAGTGCGCAGGTCCAGCCAGGCAAACTTGGAGCCGCGCTGTGTGCAGACCTCTGCAAGGACTTCCTGGAGCAATCGGGTAGTGAATTCATGAGCCTCCCCCCTGGGCCGGTCAGCCGGTGGGCTGGTTGAAGACCACACCGGCGAAACGATTGGCCGGAAACACCGCCGCGGCGCGGCGGATGGTCTCGATGAAATGGTTCGCCTCGGCGGCGACCAGCACGATCAGGTCGGCCTGATCGCCGAGGATGCGGGCATCGGGAGAGCCGAGCGCCGGCGGGGCGTCAATGACCACGCTGCGGTCTTCGTAGCGGCTTTTGAGCTCCTGCAACAGCGCGCGCATGCGCACCGATGCGAAAAACTCCACGCCGCGATGAGCGCTCCGGCCGGCCGGCATGACCCGAAGCCGTGGCACGCCACTGGCATGGATGGCGTCGGCCAGCTCGAGGCCCGGTTGGCCGAACAGATCGGCCAGGCCCGGGCAGTCGGATTCAAGTCTGAAGTCTTCAGCCAGCGTGGCATGCTGAAAATTGCAGTCCATCAGCAGCGCCGTGCGCTCCGGGTCGAAAGCGATCGATGCGGCGAGGTTGCGCGCCAGAAAGCTGCTTCCGCAGCCGGGAGCCACCCCGCTGACGACGATCACCGGGTTGCGGCTGGTCGTCCGTGACAGCAGGTTCGAGCGCAGTTCCCGGAACAGGTCGAGCTGCCTGAAATCGCGCATCTGGGTGTGGATCAAACGCTGCTGCTCCAGCGCCTGGGGCGACAGCGCCCGTCCTTCGTCCATGCGCGCGATGGTCTGCCTGCCCGCTTGTTGTACGTTGGATGATTCGCTCGGGAGCGATTCGCCGGCACCGGTCTCGGTGGTGTCGGAATCGCTCGTCGAATGGGCCCGGGTTTGAAGAATCATGCGCCACCCGCCACTCGCAGCCAGCCGGCCACGCCGTAGGCGATCAGCACCGCCAGCACCAGAAATCCGGCAGCGCGGATTTTCAGGTTGAAACGACGGCGCTCGCGGCGGGTGTGGTAGGTCGGAATGGTCGCGATGACCGGAAGCTGGGTCATGCGTTCGATGGCCCGCGGAGAACGCACCCTGGGATCAATGCGGACGAACAACATCAGCAGGGCCAGCGGGGCGGCTGTTGCGGCGACCAGGCTGCCGGCGGCGAGATGAGCAAAGCGCAGGCCCGAGGGCTGGGCCGGAACGCTGGCCGGCTCCTGGATGTTGAAGGTCAGGCCGCGGCCGAGCTCGTCGAGGCGCATCGAAAGACGGGCGTTTTCGAGCCGGCCGACCAGGTCTTCGTAGATGGTCTGGTTGACGGAGTGATTGCGGCTGAGCTCGGCCAGCTCGAGATCCGATACGGCCACCCGCCTGGCGCGGTCGATTTCGCTTTCGAGCATGGCCTCCGCGGCCCGGATTCGCGCGACCTGGCCGGCGATCTCCTGGCGCACGCTGGCCAGCGCGCTGCTCAGCTCGCCTTGCAGCGGGTTGAACTCGGGGACCGGCGCACCGGCTCGGACGCGCTCGCCGGCCGAGTCGAGCTCGGCGCGCAGGTCGTCAATCTGGCCGCGCAGGCGCACCACGTCGGGGTGGCGTGGCGTGAGGTCGAGCAGCTTCTCGTCGAGCGATTGCTGGGCGGCAGCGATGCGCGCGCGCAGCTGGCCCTGGTAATTATCCAGCGCAGTCTCGGTGTCGAGCCCGGAGAGCTGGGCCGACAGCTTGGCCTCGCGCGAGAGCATATCCATGTGCGCTACCCGCCATTGCTCGATGTCGCGGTGCATCTCGGCGATGCGCGCGCTGACTTCCGGACCGGTGCCGGGCAGGGAGTATTCCCGGGCGTCCCGGAATGCCTTGAGCTGTACTTCGGCCTCCCGCAGCCGTGCGTGGTAGCCCTCCACCTGCTCGGCGATGAACTGGTAGGCCTCGCGGCTTTCGCGCAGCTTGGCATCGGCGCTCTCGGCCATGAACAGCGCCGCGAGCTGCTCGGTGACCACCAGCGCGCGCTCGGCCTCGACGTCCCAGTAGGTGATCGTGATCAGGTTGTCATTCGGTTCCCGATCGCTGCTCCGGCCCTGCGGGGTGCTGACGCTGGTACGGCCCTCGATCTGGGCGGCAATTCGCTCGCGTTCGGCCCGGTCGGGGTTGTCATCGAGCCAGCCGCCCGCGGCGAGCACTTCGTCCATGACCCGGCGGCTGAACATGACTTCGCGTGCGATTGCCGCGCGGTCATAGACGCTGGTCGGTACGGCCCGGCCATCCATGAGCTGGCGGATGATGTTGTCTTCCGAGATCAGGATGGTGGTCGAGGCATGGTAGTGCTTGGGCCAGGTCCAGGCGGTGACCAGGCCGGCAATGGCGATGAGCGTGAACAGCACGACCAGAAGCGGCAGGCGTCTACGGCTTTCGCGCAGGCCCGCCGGGATCAATTCCGACAACGGCGGTGGAGTGGATGCGTCGATCGGCAGGTTGTTCATGACCGTCTTTCCTAGAAGTTGCGCTGGGGAATGCTGATCACATCCCCGGGCATGAGCACATGGTTGGCGGCCAGGTCACCCTGGTCGAGCATGCGGCCCAGCGGCAGCGCATAGGCCCGCGTGGTGCCGTTTTCGAGCTGGCGGTGCAGCGAGGCCCGGTTGGCGGCCGCGAATTCGGTTGGCCCGCCGGCTTCCAGGACGGCGTCGAGCACCGTCATGCCCTGCCGATGAGCCAGCGAGACGGGGGTGCGTACCGCGCCGGTCACACGCACCCGCGACAGGTACTCCTGACTGCGCAGCTCGGATACGACCACGGTGACCTGCGGGTCGCGCACGAAGTCCGACAGGCGGCGGCTGGCCTCGGCGCTGACGTCCATCGGGCGCCGGCCGCCGGCTTCGATATCGCCGATCAGCGGGATGGTGATCTTGCCGTCGGCGCGAACCGGCGCGCTCACGCCGAGGTCGGGGTGGCGCCAGACGCTGACTTCCAGCATGTCATCGACACCGATGAGGTAATCGTCCACGGCCATGTTGGAAGTCGGCGCGGGGCGGCTCGTGCTGCCGGTGGACTGCGTCGCGCAGGCACAGGTCAGCACGACGCTCAAGACAACAATGACAAGCGGCAAACGATTGGTCGAGGCCTGAAACATGATCAAAACTCCCTGAATGCAACAACACCAGAATCCCGGAGGAAGGCCCGAGCGGGACTCGCAACTGACCCTTGGCCAGAGCCTGCAATCTAGGTTTTAAGCGCCTTTTGCGTCTGTGCGGGAACGTACAAATGGCCGCCCGGCTGTCCGCTATCGCAACAAGGCCTGGCGGTATGCCGGCATGGCCCGCAGATACCCGGCCGTCGCTCCTGGCAGGTAGAGGGTTTTGTCGCGCAGCGCGAAGCGCTCGGCCGGCAGGGCCACGCGGTGTTCGCCCAGGCCGAGGTAGCCGCCCACGCCGACGACCACGAAAACCTCACCGTCGAGACCGACAATCACCACGTCCCAGACCCGTCCGATGCGCTCGCCGGTCGGGCTGTGCACGGGACTGCCGATGAGTTCTCGCCGCACGCTCAGACCGGAAGCCAGGCGGCTGTTCTGGTGGTCGTCGAGCGCCAGCACGTGGTTGCCGGGCTGCAGGGCGTTGGGCGTGTAGGGTCGAGGGCCGACGCTGGCCTGTTCGAGCACCTGGCGTGCCAGAGAGAGCTCGCGGATGCATGCCGAATCATTGAGCTTCCGGCTGGCGCGTTCGGCGTTTTGCAGGTGGAACCGGGCCAGGGCCCGGTCGTTGCCGGTCGGTGCCCGCTCGATCTTGGCGCGGACCCCGGCCAGCTCCTCGTCACACACCATTCCACCACTGACCGATTGGGCGTACCCGAGGAGCGCCAGCGGCGCGACCAGGACGAGACAGAAAAACTGGCGGGTGCGGACAGCTTTCATGAGAATTGCTCCGGTGCCTGGGGCGGCAAGCGGCTTGCCGGGGCGGCAAGCTGCGGGGTCGCACTAGACGACCAGTGTCGCACCGGCGCCAAGTCTCCGACTGTACGCCAGGCCACCCCACGCGACACGAATTGTCGGTGTGGGCGACCGGTTGCGAGATGGGCTGCGCTGGTCAGGTCTGGCGGCGCGATTCCAGGGCGGCGAACAGGGCGATCAGGCCAACACCGAGGGCCGCCAGGGCCAGCACCAGGCCGGTCTGTGCCGGCTCGCCGGAGGCGGCCTCGAACTGCCAGGGCCAGTAGTGGGCAGCCAGCCCGGCAGTGTCGGCGGCCAGGCTGTCCTGCCAGGGCCACAGTGCGTTGAGCGAGCCGAGCATGAAGCCGGTCAGCAGCGCGATGGTGGCGTCATGATGGCGCTTCAACAGCGCCGCGAGCACCCGCGAGATGCTCAGAAGCCCGATCACGGCGCCGGCCCCGAAAACAAGGATGACAACCAGGTCCCGGTCGCTGACTGCCTGCATGAGGTTTTCGTACTGGGCCATGATGAGCAGCAGAAAGCTGCCCGAAATACCCGGCAGCACCATGGCGCTGATGGCGATCAGTCCGGCCAGGAACACCATCCACAGCGCATCCGGCGTGCTGCCCGGTCCGAGCAGGGTGATCCCGAGGCCGACGGCCAGGCCGCTGGCCAGCCAGCCGAGATGGCCGGGTCGCCAGTGGCGCATGCGCGCGGCAACCAGCGGCGCCGAGGCCAGTATCAGGCCGAAGAAAAAGCCCCACAGCACGGTACGGTGGTGCGTCAGCAGCCAGTTCATGAGCTCGGCCATCGACAGCAGGGCCAGCAACAGCCCGCCGAACACGGCTGCGAGAAAGGAGCCGTTGATCGACTGCCAGAAAGCGCGCGGCCCGGCACGAAGGTCGGCGAGCCGGGCCGGGCCGATGCGCGCCAGCGAGGCGATGAGTTCTTCGTAGATGCCGGTGACCAGGGCTACCGTGCCGCCGGAGACGCCGGGCACGGTATCGGCCACGCCCATGGCCGCGCCCTTGAGAGTCAGCGCCAGGTGGTCGATCGGGCGGCGTTGCATGGGCTTGAGTAAAGCTCGGCTGGGACGACGGCCGCGTAGTTTACAACGCCCGGGCGGTTTCGGTAGCGTGCATAATCGCCCCTGTCAATCGGCAAGCTGAGGCGGAGCGGGGTATGGAAGTCGAACAGATCGAAATCCGCGAACACCTGCGGCGGCACGCGCCGTTCAATCTGCTGCCGGACAAGCGCCTGGATGCGCTGGCCCGGCGCATCGAGATTCGCTACTTTCGCGCCGGCAGCGAAATTGTGGCCCTGGGCCAGACGGTTACCGACCTGCACTATATCCGCAAGGGTGCCGTCGAGATCCGGCGGCGCGATGGTGAGCTCTACAATCGCCTCGGCGAGAGCGAGATGTTCGGCCAGCTCGGCCTGATGACCGGCAAGCCGGCGCGCTTTCCGGTGCGCGCGATCGAAGATACGCTGATCTACTTCATTCCCGGCGAAGAATTCCACGCGCTGTTCAAGGAATCCGAGGCGTTCGCCGATTTCGTCGAGGTCGAGGACCGCACCCGGCTTCGCCAGGCCGCCTCCGACCAGATCGGCAGCAATGCCCTGCTGACCGAGAAAGTCTCCGCGCTGGTCAGCCGTGACCCGGTCACCGTGTTGGCCTCGACCACCATCCGCGACGCCGCGCGCCGGATGACCGACGAGTCGGTCGGCTCGGTGCTGGTGCTGGCCGACAAGCCCGACCCGGAGACCGGGGCCCACGCCATGGTCGGCATTCTCACCGACAGCGACCTGCGCCGGCGAGTGGTTGCCCAGGGGGTGGCGGTCGACCGCTCGGTCGGCGATGTCATGACTACCGACCTGATTACCGTCGACTGCGAGCAATTCGCCTTCGAGGCACTGCAGCTCATGCTGCGCGAAAACGTGCATTTTCTGCCGGTGGTACGCCGCCTGCGGCCGGCCGGGGTGATCGAGCTGGCCGACATTGTCAGCCGGGAGACCCGCAGCAGCCTGTACCTGGTGCGCGACATTCTGCACCTCGACAGCGTCGAGGCAATGCGCGAGCTGGTCCCCGAAGTGCGCCAGATGTTTTTGCGCATGACCAGCGAGGATGCCAACTCGCGCATGATCGGTACCGCCATCGCCTCGGTCGGCCGGACTTTCAAGCACCGACTGCTCGAGCTCGGCGAGGAAAAACTCGGGCCGCCGCCGGTGCCGTACTGTTTCCTGGCGCTGGGATCGATGGCGCGCGATGAGCAGTACATGCTCACCGATCAGGACAACGCGATGATCCTCGACAACGCGTTCGATGCGCGCCGCCACGACGAGTATTTCCGCGAGCTGGCGCGCTTTGTCAGCGACGGGCTGGCAGCCGTTGGCTACAGCTACTGCAAGGGCGGCATCATGGCTACCAACAAGCAGTGGCGTCAGCCGCTCGAGGTCTGGCGCGAGAAGTTTCGCGAATGGATCGACCGGCCGCATCCCGAGGGCCTGCTCAACAGCTCGATCTTTTTCGACCTCGACGGGGTCCACGGCGACACACGCATGGCCGACGAGCTCAAGGCGTTGCTGGCCGAGCGCGCCAGCCGCTCGCCGGACTTTCTCGGCTGCCTGGCGCACAACGCCCAGCGCCGCACCCCGCCACTGGGGTTTTTCAAGGACTTCGTGCTCGAAAAGAGCGGCCGCCACCAGAACTCGATCAACCTCAAGCGCCGGGGCACGGCACCGATGGTCGATGTGATCCGGGTGCATGCCCTGGCCAGCGGCTCGCAGGCGCAGAATTCCTTCCGTCGCCTCGATGACATCCAGGCCGCCGGGTTCCTGACCGCCAGCATGAGCGACGATCTGCGCGACGCGCTCGAGTTCATCGCGGTGTCGCAGATTCGCCACCAGGCCGCGCGCCTGGCCGAGGGCAAGCGCCCGAACAACAATATCGACCCCGAGAACCTGACCTCC
This sequence comes from uncultured Wenzhouxiangella sp., assembly GCA_964417745.1. Taxonomy (GTDB): domain Bacteria; phylum Pseudomonadota; class Gammaproteobacteria; order Xanthomonadales; family Wenzhouxiangellaceae; genus Wenzhouxiangella. The sequence goes on along the minus strand of CAYQJJ010000005.1, from coordinate 8,233 downwards.
TTCGAACGGCGCAACCTCAAGGATGCCTTCCGCGTGCTCAGTAACGCGCAGCGGTTTCTCAAGATGCGCTATCGGCCCGGCGGGCGGGCCTGAAGCGCGTGTCCGGCAAACAGCCCCGCCGCATCCAGCCCCCCGACTGGCCCGCGCGCTTTGAGGAGTTCGCCGGGCGGGTCCGCTCGCCGATGCTCAAGCGCTTCTACGGACAAACACCGGTCGACCCGGATACCCCGCTCGCCGACGTGCCCTTCGTGGCCATGGATTTCGAGACCAGCGGGCTGGATCCGCGCAGCGACAGCCTCATCAGTATCGGTCTGGTGCCGATGAACCTGGAGCGGATTCGTCTGTCCGGCGCGCGCTACTGGGTGGTCAAGCCGCGCCGCGAAATGCGCGACGCGGCCATTCCGATTCACAACATCACCCACCAGGAACTGAAAAACGCCCCGGACCTGGTCACCATCGTCGAGGACCTGCTCGAGGTCCTGGCCGGCACGGTCGTGGTGGTCCATTACCGGGGCATCGAGCGGCGCTTTCTCGATGTGGCCCTGCACAACCGCATCGGTGAGGGCGTGGTGTTCCCGATGGTCGACACCATGGAGCTCGAAGCGCGCGTTCACCAGCCTCATCGGCGCGGCTGGGTGCGCCGCCTGCTGCGCCGCCCCCGGCCGTCGATCCGCCTGGCTGAAAGCCGCGAGCGCTACCACCTGCCGCTCTATCGCGCCCATCATGCCCTGACCGACGCCCTGGCCACCGCCGAACTGCTCCAGGCCCAGGTTGCCTACCGCTATCGGCCCGACACCCCGATCCGCAAGCTCTGGTGCTGACACCGGCCTTGGCGCCGGGCGGCGATGACCTCGCATCAGTCCTCCGACTCCCTGGCCGGCAGAAATCGCGCCGCTGCAGGTGGCGGTCACGCAGAACCGGGTGAAGCCGGCGCGATGCGGGTTTTGTACACTGACCAGCAAGTCTGTATCGGGCTGCCCCCGCGGCCATCGCTCAACCAGGAGAATCCGAAGCCACCATGTCGCAGCCTGAAAAAATCCCCATCAAGCCGCTCGATGCGCGCAAGTTCCGCGACCCGGAGCGGACCGCGGATGGCGAGCCGCGGGCCCGGGTTCGCCTCGATCGACTCGAAACCCTCTGGATCTGCACCGGCACCCTGTGCAACCTGACCTGTCGCAACTGCTACATCGAGTCCTCGCCGAGCAATGATCGGCTCGTCTATATCAGCCAGGCCGAGCTGTGCGCCTATCTCGACGAGATCGAGCGCGAGGGTTTCGGCACCCGGACCATCGCCTTTACCGGCGGCGAGCCGTTCATGAACCCCGACATGGTCGCGATGCTCGAGGCCGTGCTCGGGCGCGGCTTCGAGGCGCTGGTGCTGACCAACGCCATGCGCCCGATGATGAAGGTTGCCGATGCGCTGCTCGATTTGCACCGGCGCTTCGGCAAGCAACTGACCATTCGGGTGTCGATCGACCATTACTCGCGCGAGCTGCACGAGCTCGAGCGTGGGCCGCGCGCCTGGCGGCCGGCCCTGGAGGGGCTGCACTGGCTCAGCCGCAACGGCTTTGCCATGGACATCGCCGGCCGGTTGTTCTCGGGCGAGCCCGAGGCGCCGATGCGCGAAGGCTATGCCCGGATGTTGGCGCGCGAGACGATCGAGCTCGATGCCATGGACCCGGCCAAGCTGGTGCTGTTTCCCGAAATGGACGAGCGCGTCGACGTGCCCGAGATCACCGAGCGCTGCTGGCAGCTGCTCGGCGTGTCGCCGGATGCCATGATGTGTGCGTCCTCGCGCATGGTGGTCAAACGCAAGGGCACTGAGAAGCCGGTGGTCGTACCCTGCACCCTGCTGCCCTACGCCCCCGAGTTCGAACTCGGCCATACCCTGGCAGAGGCCTTTGCCGAGGTCCGCCTCAACCATCCACACTGCGCAAGATTCTGCGTCCTCGGCGGCGCCAGCTGCGGCGGCTGATCACTCTCCCCCATGGCCTGCTGGGCGTGCATGACGGCCATGCCGTGTGGACTTGGCTCGCGCGCGCGTATACTCTCTGGCTCCAGCCAATCTGAAGGGAAGTCGCCGGGCCTGATCACGGGTCGGGGTCGCAAAGGCGCGGATGTACAGCGGGAAGACAAGCGGATGTTTTGTTGGCCTGGTCTCGTGTCTGCTGCTCGTGCTCAGTGCCGCGAGCGCGCAGGCCGATCAGGCGCCGGTGGTCATCGAACTGCCGGCCGAGGGGGTGGTTGCCGGAGTCAAGCACCAGGCCCTGACGCGCGCCGACCCGGGGCGTGAGCTCGATCCCGCACACCTGTTGCGTTCCGATACCGGTTTCGAGGCTTTCGATCCGGGCCTCGACGAATCGGCGAATGGCCATTGGCTGAAGCTTCACCTGGCTGCCGGCCCCGACTCGGGGGGCGAGTATGTGCTGCGCGTTGCCCGGCGTTTTTTCCGCACTCTGGAGCTCTACGCACAGTCAAGTGAGGGCGGGCTTCGCTTCGAGACGGCAGCTTTCGATCGTCGGGTCACGGCCGAAACCGTCGGCCGCGAGTTTGCCTTCGAAGTAGCTGTTCGGCCAGGCGAGGAAAAGGCACTACTGATCTACGTCAATACGATTCAGGGAAGCCTGCAGCCACTGGAGCTGTGGATTCAGGACCGTGCCGGCTTCGACCGGGCCACATCGCGGACCAATCTTATGTTCGGGTTGCTGTTCGGCATTCTGCTGGCGCTGATCTTTCATAATCTGATTCTTTACCTGAGCCTGCGCCAGCGCGGCCATCTGTTTTACGTACTGGCCATGTCCAGCCTGCTGCTGTTGCTTGGCCTGGATTCGGGCATGCTGCAGACCTACTTGTGGCCAGCGGCGCTGGCCGAGCATACGTCGCGCATCAACATCGTAGCCTCGGTTCTGGTGATGCTGTCCATCAGCCTGTTCTTCCTGGCGTTCACCAAGCCGCGACGCCACGCACCGGGCCTGGCGAGGTTCGTTGAGGTCGTCATCGGTCTGTTGGCCGTAGCCATCGTGGTGTTGATGGTCGTGCCGACCCAGTACCTGCTGAACTTAGCCATGGCCCTTCAGCCGGTCCAGCTGGCCACGCAGCTGCTGCTGCTCGTCGGAGCGTTCGTGGTCGGCCGACGCGGGAGCACCGAAGGCTATATCTTCCTGGCCGCCTGGTCGGTGTTCATTGTCAGCGGTTTTTCGAGGGTGTTCATTTCGCTGGATGTGCTGCCGCGGACCGTTGTTCTGGATCATGCGATGTATTTCGGCGCGGTGATCGAGGCGAGCATTCTCGCGCTCGGCCTGACCTGGCGGGTGCGCCAGCTGCACGAGCGGCATGAGCAGGCTCTGGAAGAGCAGTACAAGGCCGCCCGCCTGGCCAACCTCGACCCGCTGACCGACGCCTACAATCGACGTTTTCTGCAGACCTACCTCGAAAGCGTCATGCCCGATTCATCCACCGATTCGTTCGGGCGGGCGGTGCTGATTCTGGACCTCGACAACTTCAAGGAAGCCAACGACGAGTATGGCCATGCCGCCGGCGATCAGGTGCTGCGCGACCTGGTGCGACGCTGCCAGCGCGTATTGCGCGAACGCGATGTCATGTGTCGCCTTGGCGGCGATGAGTTCGTGATCGTGTTATCCGACCAGGCCGAGCAATCCGGCCTTCAAGTGGCCCGCCGCATCCTCTCCGAGGTGGCCAGCCAGCCGTTTCTTTTCGAGGGGCAGCCGATGCCGGTTACCACCAGCATCGGGGTGGTCTCGAGTATTTCGCCAAAGTGCGCGGTCAGCGACATCATGCGCATGGCCGACCAGGCGCTCTACCAGGCCAAGCAGGCCGGGCGCAACCAGGCGGTGCTGTTCGACCCCGACCAGGCCACGCCCTTCCGCCAGGGACCGTCGCGCGAGCCGGAGCGGCAGCAGACATGACCAGCCCCCGCACCGTCATCGTCGGGGCCGGTGTCTCCGGTCTCTACACCGCCTGGCGTCTGCTCGAGAGCGGGCACGAGCCGTCGGCGCTGAGCGTGCTCGAGGCGACCGAGCGTATCGGTGGTCGGCTGTGGTCGATTCGACTGCAGCCCGACAGCACCCTTCCGGCTGAGCTGGGCGGCATGTTCTTCAACGACCAGCAACCGCTGGTTTACGGGCTTTGCAGCGGGGTCTTCGACCTGCCGAGGGAAACCATCAAGCCCGAACCCGATTTCGCCTGGCTGCGTGCGACCCGCTTCCGGGTCGCGGAGTTCGCCGACCCCGATGTCCAGCCCTTCCGGCTCGCGCCCGATGAGCGTGGCCTGAGCTACTACGCCCTGCTGGACCTGGCCTGTACCCGGATTGCGCCGGGGCTCGAGACGAGGTGGCCGAAAAACCCCGATGGATCGCGCGAGGCGACGCTGGAGTATCTCAAGCAGCACACCTTCGACGGCCGGGTGCTGTGGCGCTGGGGGTTCTGGAATCTGCTCTCACGGGTAATCAGCAACGAAGCCTGGCTGGCCCTGCGCGGCATGGTCAGCACCTACGCATTGCTGTCGAACTGGAATGCCTTCGATGCACTGGTTTCGATCGTACTCGAACAAAGCGGCCGCTGGTATCGGCTGACCCATGGCTATCAGAATCTCCCCGAGACCCTTGCTCGCGAGCTTGAAAATGCCGGCGTTGCGATTCACCGGGGTCACACGGTAGAAGGCATTGATCCTGCGGATGATCGCCTGAGCCTGGCCGTACGCGCCGGAGATGAAAAGCGGGAGCTGCAAGCCGACCGGGTGGTGCTTGCGATTCCCAGGCTGCCGCTGACCCGGCTGATCGATTCGAGTCCCACATTGCAAGAGGGCCCGCTAGCCAGCCACCTCGACGCCGTTGCCGGCGTGCCGGCCTGCAAGATTTTCCTGACTTTCGATCAGCCCTGGTGGCGTGATGTTCCCGATGGCCCGGGCCGCATCGAAGAGGGCCATTACGGCGTTTCGCACACCGATCTGCCGATGCGCCAGTGCTACTACCTGGGCGTGGATGCAGGCTCTGGCCAGGCTCTGATGCTGGCCAGTTACGCCGATACCGATGCGGTCGACTTCTGGGCTGCGCTTGCGCCCGACAGTGGCCGTGGCCGCAATCTCGACAGCCCGCTCGACCAGGCCGCGCTGACCGAGATTCGGCGCGAACTGACCGAAATGCACGGCACCGAAGTGCCCCGGCCGACTGCGGGTCGTTTCATTGACTGGAACCCGTGGCCCTACGGCGGCGGCTGGCACAGCTGGCAGCCGGGCTGGAAAAGCTGGGAAGTCAGCGAATTCATGGGCGCGCCGAATCCCCGGCTCCGGCTGCACGTGTGTGGCGAAAGCTACAGTACGGCCCAGGGCTGGAGCGAAGGCGCGCTGCAGTCGGCCGAGAACATGCTGCAGCGTGCCTTCGGCCTTTCACCGCCGGACTGGCTCGATAACACCTGAGCCGGCCCGGCCCGATGAACCAAAGCAGGGAGCAAGAAATGTCCGAAACAACTCGCAAACTATTGGCCGCGCTGGCCGAGGATCCGGAGACGCTGGAGCGATTCAAGCAGGACCCGAAAGCCGTTATGAAAGCCTTCGATGTGCCCGAGAATCATCAGCAGCTGATCCTGGCCGACGACAAGGAAGCACTCAAACGCGAGGCCGGCCTCGACGACCAGGCGCTCAAATACATCATTCTGTGAGCGGTCCAGCCGGCCGCTTGAGCGTGGTCGGTACCGGCATCCGCCCGGGCGGCCACCTTACCCGGGAAGCGGGTCATGTTGTGGCCGCAGCGAGCCGGGTTTTCGCGGTCGTCGACGCGCTGACGCTGGGTCTTCTCACGGAACTGAACCCTCGCGTCGAGTCACTTCAGGACGCCTACGCCGTGGGTCGCCGGCGCGACGACAGTTATGCCGAAATGGTGGCACGCGTCCTCGCACCGCTGACTCGCGGCGAACACGTCTGCGCGGCATTCTACGGTCACCCGGGCGTGTTCGTCTGGCCGGCGCACGAGGCGATCCGACAGGCCCGGGCGGCCGGTCACCAGGCCGTGATGTATCCCGGTATCTCGGCCGAGGACTGCCTGTTCGCCGACCTCGGCCTCGATCCGGCCGTTCACGGCTGCCAGAGCTTCGAGGCCAGCGACTTCTTCATCCACGCACGCCGCTTCGACCCGACCGCCGCGCTGATCCTGTGGCAGCCGATCACCCTGGGTGACCTGGGCCGCGACGCCTTCGCGTCCGACCCCGAATGGGTGCGCGCGCTGGCGCGTGTGCTGGCCGAGGAATACCCGGCCGAGCACCCGGTCAGCGTCTACGAAGCCGCGGTATTCCCCCTCGACGAGCCGCGCATCGACACCATCGAACTGGCCCGCCTGCACGAGGTGGTTCTGACACAGCGCTCGACGCTGTACCTGCCGCCCACCGGCCCGCCGCGCCCGAGCCCGGACCGGCTGCGAATGCTCGGCATCGACGCCGAAGCCCTCACCCCGGGCGCATACCAGCAATTCCGCGACGAGGCTGCATCAGACGTGCCCGCGCAGAATCTAAGGTTCAGTGGAGGCTAAGGGGGATTAGTGGTGGCTACGGGTGGACTTGAACCACCGACCCCAGCATTATGAGTGCTGTGCTCTAACCAGCTGAGCTACGTAGCCACGGCAAGCCGCAAATTGTGATCAATTTTTTCAGGCAAGTCAAGCGTAGAGCCCGCCAATATCCGGGCCTTGAAAATGGTCGACCGCGTGTGATAAAAAAGAGTGACGCAAGTCCGGTGCGCTGTGGTATTCGGTGATCCGATGGGAGATTCGGTATCGATTGTCAGCGAAAGCGCATCATCAAAGGGGTTGGTGTAGCTGAATCGATTGACTGGGGGATTTAGGGAATGTGGGGGCCAGCGAATCAGCGCTGAGCTGGAGTAACCTGCCGAGGCAGGCTGTCATTTCGACCACAATCCGTTTTCTCTTTGCCCGGCGCCCGACCCGTGATTTACGCGTCGAGCTGTGGTGGCTGGCGCTTTCGCTAACACGCCGGCGTTGTCGGCAAAGGGAGGAAACCATGCAATATTCGAAATTTCGACCGGCTTTTGCGCTCGGTCCCCGGTTGCTGCTGGGAGTTCTGGTTGTGGCGATTCTGGGGGGCTGCGCGGCGGCCAAGCACCGCCAGCAGATGGATGATTTTTCCGATGCCTGGGCCGGCGGTGATTATGTCATGGCCGCCTACGGCAATGACGCCGAGGTGGTCGAGCCGCCGACCGAGGAAGAACTCGCCGACATGGGTTTGTTCGAATTGCTGCACCTGGCCGAGGCGGTGCGCCTGGCCGGAGACGATGAGCTGTCGATCGCCGCCTACGACCAGACCGAAGAGGTGTTCCGCCGCTTCGACGAAGAGAATGTCGCGGCCCGGACGGCCGGCCAGGCCGGAGCGATCCTGGTCAACGAGTCGGTGCGCTCTTATCGCGGCAATTTCTACGAAGCCATTCTGGTCAATTCCTACAAGGCGCTGAGTTTCCTGGCCACCGGGAATGGCGATCTGGCGCGCATCGAGTTCAACCGTGCCGATGACCGCACTCGCCGCGCGGTGGAGTTTTTTGCCGAGCAGATCGAGGCCGAGCGTGCCGCGCTCGACGAAGAAGAGGAAAAGGCCGCCGAGGCACAATCCGTGGCAACGACCATGGAGTCCGATGAAACCCGCGAGGCGCTTTATGCCGAATACGGCAATCCGTCGCAGTGGGCGGTCTATCCGGACTTCGTCAATCCGTTCGTGACCTACCTTCACGGGCTTTATTTCCTGAGTTCGCAGCAAGACAGTGGTGATATCGCCCGGGCCGTCGAGTCGCTCGAGCGAGTCCACGGCATGATCGACAACCCGGTTGTCGAGCAGGATCTCGCGCTGGCCGAATCGCTGGCCTCGGGCGCGCTGTCGCGCGATGACTTGCCGGGGCAGGTGTGGGTGATTTACGAGAATGGCGTGGGCCCGCAGCTCGAGGAATTCCGCATCGATATTCCCATCTTTCTCTACACCCAGGGCCGGCCCAACCGGCCCACCTACGCCGGAATCGCGCTGCCACAGGTTGCCTCAGGGCGTGCGGCCAATCGCAGGCTGCTCGCTCAGGCCACGGCGGCTGAGGGATTTGTGGAACTGGCCGAGACCGACACCCTGGCTGAAATGGAGCGGGTGCTCTACACCGAGTTTCAGCACAAATTCAACGGTATTCTCGGCCGCGCCATTGCCTCTGCCGTGCTGCACTTGTTCATTCAGGCAG
>CAYQJJ010000004.1:0-34967 GCA_964417745.1 uncultured Wenzhouxiangella sp. | reverse complement strand
ATCCAACAGGAGCGAACCGATGAATACTCAACGTTTTCTGGCCGCACTGATCATGACCACCGCTGCGCTGCTGCTGGCCCTGCCGGTCGGCGCGCATCATGGCTGGTCGGGCAACACCGGGGGTGAAATCGAACTGACCGGGACGGTCGTCGACGAGGTCAGCCTGTCCGGGCCGCACGGGCGCATGCAGATTCGCGACGCCGACGGCCAGGTCTGGGACATCACGCTGGCACCGGGGCCGCGCACCCATCGCGCCGGCTTGCGCGAGGGCATCATCCCCGAGGGCGCAGAAGTGACCGTGCACGGCGAGCGTCACGAAGATCCCGACACCTTTGAAGCCAAGATCCGGCGCGTGATCTGGGACGGCGAGGTGTTCGACGTCTATCCGCCCGAGTAACCAGCCAGGGTCGAGCTGAATATGATCGAATCAACGCTCGCCTGGCTCGAGGCCTCGGCGCTGGCAGAAGCGCTGCGGGGCCTGGGGATCTGGACTTACGGGCTGGTCAACCTGGGCCATATTCTGGGCATCGCCACGCTGTTCGGCGCGGTGCTGCTGCTGGACCTGCGCCTGCTGGGCGCCTGGCGCTCGATTCCGGTTGCAACGATCGCGCGCCCGACCGTTGCCCTGGCGGCGGTGGGCTTCGTGCTCGCCATCGGCTCGGGGGTGATGATGCTGTCGTTCAATGCCACCGAGTACCTCGGCAACCCGTTTTTCTACATCAAGATTCCGGTCATCGTGCTCGGGCTGGTCAATGTCATCGTCATTCAGCGCCTTGGTGCCTGGCGACGGGCGATAGCCGGTCAGCCGGCCCGGGGACGTGACCCGATCGTCCTGCCAGCCGCCGGCGCGCTCTCGCTGGTCATCTGGCTGACCGTCCTGACCTGCGGGCGGATGATCGGCTACTGGTAGGCGTACTTTCTGTTCTGGCAGGGGTCACTCAAGGTCGCGCGTACACAGCGCCTCGCCGTCTTCGTAGATATGGACGGCGTAATAGGCCATGCCGCCATCGAACATGAAACCCCAGTGGTACATTTCCGGCGAGCCGGCAATCTCGTCGCCATCCTCGGCCGGGCGCTCGGCCAGCGACTCACCACTCCACAGGCAACAGGTGTTGATCCGAAACGGCGCCCGAATGCCGGTTTCGGTTTCCGGGTCGTGCAACGCCTCGAGCTCATCGAGGCCAGGCAGGCGCCAGTCGGTGTGTCCGTCAAGTTCGAGATCAGCGCAGTAATCGACCGCATCGGGCCATTTGACCGGCTCCCCGCTGGTCGCGGTCTGCCACTGAAGGCCGGCGATTCGTTCGGTCTCGGATGCCTCGGCCCCGGCGAAGGCCGGAGCGGCAATCAGGCCGAGGGAAACCGGAAGCCACAACAGCAACAGGCGGGAGGCAAGACAACGGACGGAAGGCATGGGTGCTCTCCTTTGTGAGTCGGGATAATCGGCTGCTAATCCGGCTGCTAATCCGGCTGCCCGGCCGGGCTGAGCAACTCCAGCATCGCAAAGCGGCCGTGGGTCACGACCGTGCGGCCGGTATCGAAGCTCAGCGAGCTGGCAAAACCGGGCCCGCCGTGGACGAAGCTGTGAAACTCGCCGTTCTCGCCGCAGGGATCAACGCCCTCGGGCAGATCGTCGAGCAGGGATTGGTCGAACCGCCGGCCGAGAAAGGAGCGCGGAAGCTGCTCGGTGTCGACGCAGGTCACGGTCAATTGCCAGCCCTGCTCGATGAGCTCACCGGCCAGGCGCTCGGTCGGCTCGAGCCAGAGCGGGAATTCCGGTTGCCAGCCCAGGCGCTCGAACAGGCTCTCGCGGTAGTCGCGGATATCGGCCAGAAACAGGTCGCCGCAGCCGACGTGGGCCACCCCCCGTTGCTGAAAGGGGCGCAGCCCCTCGGCCAGGCGCATCTCATAGGTCTCGTTGTCGCAGCCTTCGGGCAGCCCGATGACGGTCAACGGCAGGTCCAGGGCATCGGCCTGGGCACGCAGCAGTTCCGGCGGTGTGCCGTGCATCGCCACCCGGCCGTTGGTTTCATTGACCGTGGTGACCAGGCCGACGACATCCCAGGCCGGGTCGGCGCGCAGCCGATCGAGCATGAGCATGCTGTCCTTGCCGCCGGACGACAGTACAATGATCGATCGCGTCGGGGAGTTCACGCGAAAAGCTTAGCACGTTGCCGCGCATCACAAGGGAGCAAGCCGGCTTGCTGATTCTGCCACTGCACAAGAAACCGACCCGGGAGAATTTTCCCTGGGTAACGCTCGCGCTGGTGCTGGCCAACGTGGCCGTTTTCGCCCTGTTGCAAGGTGGTGACCAGCAGGTCGAAATGGACGCCGCCGAGGCCTATATCGAGCGTGGCGTACTCGAGCAGGAATGGGAGTGGTTCGGCGAATGGGCCGAGTATCACAGCGGGGTTGAGCCCTCGCCCGAGCGGGTCGACGAATTCTTCGGCGAGGTCGGCGACAGCCACCAGGCCGACATGATCCGCCTGCAGCTCATCGACAGCGAGCCGCGTTTCCTGGAGGCCATCGAGGACGGCGAATTCGCCGCGCCCGGCAGCGAAGCCTACCAACGCTGGGAACAGGCCCGCGAGCGTCTGGCCGCCGATCGCGAGGCCAGCTTTACCCGCTCCTGGATGCTTCGCTACGACCGTTTTGACCCGGCCACCGCCCTGACCCACATGTTCATGCACGGCGGCATAGGCCATTTGATCGGCAACATGCTGTTTCTGGTGCTGCTGGGCTTGCTGCTCGAGGGTGCGCTGGGCGGCGGGCGCTACCTGGCGCTCTACCTGGTCAGTGGACTGGGCGCAGTCGGCGCCTCGCTGGCGGTGCATTGGGGCGCTCCGGGCGGCGGGATTGGTGCTTCCGGGGCGATCGCCGGGCTGATGGGCCTGTTCGCGGTGGTCTACGGCATGCGCAAGGTGCGCTTTTTCTACTGGGCCTTTGTGTATTTTGACTACGTGCGCGCCCCGGCGCTGATTCTGCTGCCCCTGTGGCTGGGCTGGGAGGTGCTGGCCTTCATGCTCGACGATGGTGGCAACATCGCCTACGAGGCCCATATCGGCGGCATCCTGTGCGGCGCGGGCCTGGGTCTGCTGGCGCGCCGGACCGGGCAGGTTCGCCAGTCGTTCATCGATGCCGAGAGCGTTCTGGAAGACGACCGCGACACGATTGCCAAGGCGCGTGCGGCGCTCGAGCAATCCAACGCCCCGGCCGCGAAGAACCTGCTGCGCCCGCTACTCGCGCGCCACGGCCACGAGACCCGGCTGTGGCAGATGTATTTTGCCGCCTGCCGGCAGCGCCCGAATGACCCGGACCTGCACACCACCGCCGCGCGCATTCTTCACCTGCCCGGTGACACGCCGGAACAGCGCGAGCTGATGAGCGAGAGCTTTCGGCAGTACCGCCAGGCCACCAACGGGCGAATCAAGCTGCCGGTCCGGCGCGCGGTCTGGCTGGCCAACAAGTTCGCACTCTGGGGCGAGACCGAAGCCTCGGCGTTTCTGATCGATCGCCTGGCCCGGGCCGGGCGGCCGATCCCGGGCCTGGCGGCGGCCTCGCATGCCCTTGCAGAGGGTCTGCGACGCGAACGCGCCGAGTCCGATCGAATCGATCACTACGCCCGGCTGGCCCGGGAGTTGCCCGAGGCGGCCCAGTAGGCCCGCCAGGTTTTCCCCGCCCCTCTTACCCGGGCGCTTTGGCGGGCAGGCTGGCCTCCAGCTCGGCCACCTCGCCGGCGAGGGCGTGGTCGGGAAAGCGTTTGCGAAGCTGCGCGAGCAGGGTCCGGGCCTTGTCGACCTGCCCCTTGCCATCGACCAGGCTACGCGCAGCGAGCAGGTAGTTATCAACGACGTGGGCATGGCCGGGATGGCGCTTGCCGAAGCCGTTGGTCAGGCGCAGCACGAGGTCATGCCGGTACTGATCAAAAGCACGCTGCGCCAGCGTTCGCACATCCGCCGGGTTCGACGGCTCGAATGCCCGGTCGATGCGCGCGCACTCTTCGGCCACGTCGAGCGCCTTGTCGGGGTCTTCGACCGCGTGCAGAAGCACCGGCACCCAGGCCCGACCGTGATCGACCAGCGCCTGCTGATCGCCGCGCTGCTTGAGCAGGCGTCGGTAATAGTCGTGAACCTGCGGCTCGGCGCCCCGCGACTCGATTTCCTGGCGCAGTCGCTCGGTGGCCTCGTCGACGCGGCCTTCGGCGGCCAGCTCGCGGGTCTCGTCGAGCAGCGTGCTTTCCTGGTCTTCCGGACGCGCCAGCGGGGTCTTGTCAACGACCTCGATGCCCAGGTCGTCATGGTGCTGATAAAGCAGATAACCCATGAGGTGGAACGAGGCGGCCATGAAATAGGCGCTGATGAACATCGAGACGATGGAAAACAGCAGCATCGAACCGCCGACCAGCGGCAGCAGAAGCCCCTCGGCCTGGGTCTGGCTGACCAGCATCAGGAACAAAAAGACGCTGGTGAGCAGGTAGGCCGCGCCCGTCCGGCGCATGATCTCGACCCACATCACCGGGTTGAGCGCCTGCAGCAGGCTCTGGGTCATCGCCAGGGTCATGATGGCTGCCGGAATGGCGAGCATCATGAAGATCCCCAGCGCCAGCGCAAAGGCCGGCGCACCCACAAACCCGACCAGCAGGATATACATCAGCCCCAGGCCGATGAGCAGCCCGATGTGCTTGAACATGATGCCGTCCGACATCCCGGTCATGCCCTGCGGGCCTTCCATCTCGCCCTGGGCGGTCGTGGTCAGGATCTCGTAGCTGACCTTGAACAGCATCGCCCATAGAAACAGCCAGATGAAAAACCCCAGGATCGGGATGACGGTCAGCGCAGCGGCCAGGCTGATGACGATCAGCGTCGGCAGCACCCGGCTGCCGAACGGATAACGAAAGAATTGCGGGATGACCTGCCAGACCGGCTTGATCGCCGGCTGGTCTTCAAACAAGTCAGACATGCTCCCTCCCGATCTAGTACGACACGACGGTGGCGTCAGTCCTGCCGCTCGGGCTCTTTCCAGGCCAGCAGAATGCGGGCCAGAGCCGGCATCAGCAGCATGGCGCCGATCATGTTGAAGATGAACATGAACGCAAGCAGCACACCCATATCAGCCTGGAACTGCAGCGCCGAGAACAGCCAGGTTCCCACGCCGACCGCCAGCGTGATCGCAGTAAAGAACACCGCCTTGCCGGTCAGTCGCAGCGTGCGCAGGTAAGCCTGATCGAGGTCGTAACCTTCCTGCATGAAGCTTCGCATGCGGCTGAAGATATAAATGCCGTAGTCGACCCCGATGCCGACCCCGAGCGCGACCACCGGCAGGGTATTGACCTTCAGGCCAATGCCCATGAAGGCCATCAGGCTGTAGGCCAGGTAGCTGACCAGCACCAGCGGCAGCACGATACACAGTGTCCCGAGGAACGTCCGGAAGGTAATCAGACACAGGATGATGATCGCAGAGTAGACATAGATCAGCATCGGGGTCTGGGCTGCCTCGACCTCCTGGTTGGTGGCGGCCATGACCCCCACGTTCCCGGTCGCGAGGCGGAATTTCAGGCATTCCTCGCAGACATCTCCTTCCTGTTCGACGAGGTCCCGCATCACTTCACCGGCGGGCTGGAAATCGAGCTCTTCGACGAAGATTTCCTCGCGCAGCTCGCGCACGCGCTGCACCACCCGGGTGATGGTTTCGGCCTTGTGATCTTCGGTAAACACCATGATCGGCATGGCGCTGCAGTCTTCATTACGCAGGCCGGTATCGGTATCGATACCCTGCACATTCTGGCGCATGATGAATTCGTTTCGCGGCAGCACCTTCCAGCGCAGGCTGCCCTCGTTCCAGCCCGCATTGGCGATCTTTGCCACCATCGGCAGCGAGACCACCTGCTGAACACCCTCGACGTTGCGCATCTGCCAGGAGAAGCGGTCGATGGCATCCATGATGGCGTAGGACTCGGTACACGCATTCGGCACCGTCTCGGCGATGATCGAGATGACATCGGTTCCGACCGAGAATTTCTCGGCAATCAGCCGGGCATCCTGGTTGTAGCGGGCATCCTCGCGAAGTTCCGGAACGCCGGGCTGGGAATCTCCGATCTGCATATCCTGGGACTTGATCCAGGCGAATGCGAACAGCCCGACACCCACCGTGACGGCGAGCAGCGCGACGCGAGGCCGGGTGAACGACGCGATGATCTTCCAGACGACGCCGGTCTTGTAGCCGGCATCGTATTGACGCTGCCGAAAGCGCTCCTCGTTACGAAGGCGAACAAAGGACAGCAGCAGTGGCAGCAGGACCAGGTTGGTGAAGATGATGACCGCGACACCGATGCTGGCCGTCAGCGCCAGCTCCTGGATGATGCGAATATTGATCAGAAGGATGGTGAGGAACCCGATGGTATCGCTGATCAGGGCGATCGACCCGGGCGCGAGCAGTCGGGCGAACGTCCTTTTGGATGCCTCGATGCTCGATACGACCGGAATATTGCTCAATGCATGGCCATCCTGCGCCAGTCCGCTGGGCGAATGGCCCCCGAAATACTTCTCGGCGTTCCAGCCGCTGATCATCTGCACCGCATGGCTGACGGCTATCGCAAACACCAGGAACGGCGTAAGGATATTCATCGGGTCAATACCGAAGCCCAGCAGGCTGAGCAGGCCAAGCTGCCAGATCACGGCAGTGACCGAACACACCAGCGGTAGAACGGTCAGCCATACCGATCGGGAATACAGGAACAACAGCAGCGCGGTGATCAGGAACGCCACGCCGAAGTAGGCAACCACGCCGCGCGCACCATCGGCGACATCGCCGACAATCTTGGCGAAACCAACGATATGGACCTTGTGCTGGTCGTCTTCGAAATCAGCCCGGATCGACTCGAGCCGGTTGGCCACGTCCTGATAGTCGAGGGTCTCGCCAGTCGAGGGGTCGCGCTCGAGCAGATTGGCCCAGACCATGGCGCCGGAGAAGTCCTCGGCGACCAGGCGGCCGACCTCGCCCGATTTGACGATGTTCGAGCGCACGCGTTCGAACATTTCCTCGCCCGGGGAGAAATCGGCCGGAATGACATTGCCGCCGGCGAACCCGTCCTCGACAACCTCGATGAAACGCACGTTGGGAGTGAATATCGAGCGGACACTGGCCCGGTCGACCCCGGGGATGAAGAAGACCCGATTGGTGAGATCCTCGAATTTTTCGAAGAACTCCGGCGTGAACATATCGCCGTCTTCCTCGTCGACCAGCGCAACCATTACACGGTTGGCGCCGCCGAACTCGCGCTCGTACTCCATGAAGGTCTGCATGTATTCATGGTCGAGTGGGAGCTGCTTCATGAAGCCGGCGTCGACGCGCAGCTGGGTCATGAAGAACAACATCGCCAGGGTGCCGAGCGCGAACAGGATCAGGATCAGCGGGCGAATCCGGAATACCGCATCGGCGATACGGCGGGTCAGCGTATTGGCTTCACTCATGGCTCAGTCCGTCCTCCCCGGCCAGAATCAGGCGACCGTCGGCATCGAAGATTGCTGCCGCGAAATCGCTGCCGAGGCGATCTTCGTTGAGGCGGAAACGTCCGCTGGCCGGGTCGTAGAAAAGTCGGGCAGAGCCCACACCCACCATCAAGGCACGCCCGTCCGGACCACGGGTGCCACCCATCAGGCTCGAATCGAGGCCGCTATCGAGGACCTCCCAGCTATCGCCGAAATCAGTGGACAGCTGAACATTGCCGCGCAGGCCAAAGGCGAGAATGCCCCGGTCGTTGAGCGAGATCAGGCCGAACATCGAACCCGGATACGGGAAACGAAAGCTCTCCCAGGTCTCTCCGGCATCGGTCGAACGAAACCCGTAACCGCGCTCGGCCACGATCATGAACCGGTCGCCGTCGATGACCTCGAAGGCATTGAGATGGCACTCGAGAAACTCGTAACAGCCCCGATCAAAGTCGGTCTCAGCATCGTAGTAATCGTCGAAGTCATCGGGATCTTCCCCGATCGCTTCCAGGGTATCGGCCGTGTCATCGTAGGCCTCGGCCTGTTCAGCAGCCTCTTCCCAGTCGATGGCCTCGGAGGTTATCAAGTCGGCCATTTCATGGTCTTCCCAGGACCGGCCGCCATCGCTGGTACGCATGTACAAACCATAGGCGCCGATCGCCAGGCCATTGTCGGCATCAAAAAAATGCACGTCGAGCAACGGTCGCTGCCACTCCGGTTCGAAGTACTGGATCTCCCAGGTCTGGCCAAGATCACGGCTGTAGATGATTGCCGTGTCATGACCGACCGCCCACAGCCGCCCATCGGCGTAGGCGACCCGAGTCAACGTCGCCTGAACGGGGACATGATCGGCCTGCTCCCAGTCCCTGCCATTCGAGGAAATGAGTACGTGGCCGCGTTCGCCCACAGCCACGTAGCGCTGGCCGGCCCGGACCACGTCGAGAACGAGGCCCTTGTGAGCCAGGCGGGCCGGCTCGGCCGAGCTGGGCTCGACCGGGTCGGAATCCAGCGCACTGGCAGAAAGCGTCAACAGCAGCGCTGGCAGACAGACCAGCGCCATCAGGCAGCGAATCATCTAGCTCACCTCGTGAATGAAAGCCCTGTCGAGGATTCAGCGACGACGGATCAGCGCCGGCCCCGGGTTCTCAGTGCCTGCGGTGTGTAATTGCTCGGGCGCAGGTCGGCATCGAAGGTATTGACAGGATCCTGGTTGTCGATTCCGTTGGCGATATAGCGGCCCGACTGCAGATCCATGGTCGACTCGATGGTTGCCCAGAACAGCGGCTGATCGTAGAAATTGATGCTGTGGGCCTCGGACACCCGCCACAGGTTGCCGCGCTGGTCATAGTGATCGATCAGGGCAATCTGGTAGGTGTCTTCGTCGAGATACATTGTCCGGCGTGGGTTGATGTGCCGGGTGCCGTCGCGCAGCGTGGCCTCCACGACCCAGACACGATGCAGTTCGTAACGCATGTGCTCCGGGTTGAGGTGGCCGGCGTGGACCAGATCATCGGGCTGCAGATCACCGCTGTGGGCGGCGTAGGAGTTGTAGGGAATGTAGATTTCCTTCTTGTCAACGATTTCCCAGTTAAAACGGTCCATCGCGCCGTTGAACATATCGGTCATGTCATTGGTGCGCTGGCCATCGGAGGCCGTGCCGGGGTTGTCGTAGGCGACGTTGGGCGCGCGGCGTACGCGGCGCTGACCGGGGTTGTAGACCCAGGCCTGGCGTGGCTGTTCGATCTGGTTGAGCGTTTCGTGCACCAGCAGGATATTGCCGGCCAGGCGAGCCGGAGATTCGACCTCCTGGAAGAAGTACAGCAGGATGTTGTCGATATCCTCGATCCGGTTGCCTTCCTCGTAGTACAGGCCGAGGAACTCCTCGCGCAGACGAATGAGCTGATAGCTGCCACCGGAGGTCGGAACGACCTGGTTCCAGTAACGAATGCCGGCGGTTCCCTTGAACTTCATCTTGTGGTTCCAGATCAGCTCGTAGGCGTTTTCCGGAAGGGGGAACGGGTAGCCCTCGGCGACATTGGTCACGCCTTCGCCACCCGCGGCGAGCGAGCCGGTCGAGGCATTCTCGATGCTCATGTCGTAAATCCGCTGCGGAAACGAGGCGCTGCGCCGAGACGGATAGACCTTCATCCGATAGCTGTCGGGGTAGCGCTCGAAAAGCGCCATCTGGCCGGCGGTCAGGTTATCGGCGTACTCCTGATAATTGGCGCCGGTGATTTCGAACAGAACCTCATCGTCGGCGAACGGGTCGGGGTGACGATCACCGGGCTCGTAGCCTTCGGGCCAGTCTTCCTCTGTCAATCCGCCGGTCCAGTCGGGAATCGTCCCGTCCTCGTTGCCGGCGACCGGTGAACCCATCGGCGTGAGATCGTCACCGAGACGCGCGATATTGGCCTCGGTTCTCGGGATGATGAAATCCGCTTCTTCGGCCGGCGGGATATTGTTTTCCTGAGCGACGGCCAGGCCGATGCCGGCCACCATCAGCCCGGCAGCCAGCGCGGGGAAAGCGAGCCGCGGCCACTGGCTGGTGCGGGAATCTGTAGATTGGTCGTTGGAATGCATTATTGCCTCCGAAAAAGTCTGTCGTCGCGCCGAAGCGGCACGCGCGATTGCTGGATCGAGGAGCCGGCCGGAGTTTTCCGGCCGGCTCCGTAAGTTGATACCGCTATCGGCGACCCCGGGTTCTCAGCGCCTGGGGCGTATAGCTGCTCGGGTTGAGCGGCACGTTGAACGTATTGACCGGATCCTGGTTGTCCAGCCCGGTCGCCACGTAGCGGCCGGACTGGAGGTCCATGTGCGTCTCGATCGAAGACCAGTAGGTCGGTACCTCATAGTAATTAATGGTATGAGCCTCCGAGGCACGCCAGAGTTCCCCGCGCTGATCGTAGTGGTCGATCAGTGCGATCTGGTAGGTGTCTTCATCAAGATAGAAGGTACGGCGTGCATTGATATGACGCGTGCCATCACGCAAATGAGCATCGACAACCCACACCCGGTGTAATTCGTAGCGCATGTGCTCCGGATTGAGGTGCCCGGCCATGACCAGATCATCCGGATCCAGATCGCCACTATGAGCTTTGTAGGAGTTGTAGGGAATATACATTTCCCGCTTGTCGACGATTTCCCAGCTGAACCGGTCCATGGCCCCGTTGAACATGTCGGTCATGTCGTTGGTGCGCAGGCCGTCAGATGCGGTTCCGGGATTGTCGTAGGCGACATTGGGAGCACGGCGAACGCGGCGCTGACCCGGGTTGTAGATCCAGGCCTGGCGCGGCTGCTCGACCTGGTTGAGCGTCTCGTGGACGAGCAGAATGTTACCGGCCAGGCGCGCCGGTGACTCGACCTCCTGGAAGAAGTACAGCAGGATATTGTTGGTGTCTTCGATGGTGCTGCCTTCGGCGTAATACAGACCGAGAAGCTCTTCGCGCAGACGAACCAGCTGGTAGCTCCCGCCAGCGGTCGGGGCCACCTGGTTGTTGTAACGGACCCCGCCAGTACCCTTGTACTTGAGCTTGTGGTTCCACATCAGCTCGTAGGCGTTCTGCGGCAGGGCAAACGGAAAGCCCTCTGCCACATCGGCCACACCCTCGCCATCGGCAATCAGTCTCCCGGTCTCGGCGTTGCGGATCGAGGCGTCGTAGATGAACTGGGGAAACGAGGCACTGCGCCGCGTTGGGTAGACCTTCATCCGGAAGGTATCCGGATAGCGCTCGAAAGTCGCCATCTGGCCGACCGAAAGCCGGTCGCTGTATTCCTGGTAGTTCTCACCGGTAATCACGAACAGCGGTTCATCATCGGCGAACGGGTCCAGATGGCGGTCACCGGGCTCATAGCCTGCCGGCCAGTCATCTTCGGACAGCCCGCCTTCCCAGGCCGGGATGGTGCCGTCTTCGTTACCGGCACGGATCGAGCCCATGGGAGTGAGGTCATTACCCAGCCGGGCGATGTTCTCGCTGGTGCGCGGAATGACGCCTTCGATCTCGTCACCGGCCACGGCAGACGGTTCGGGCTCCGCCACCTCTTGCTCGGCACGGGCTGCCTGCTCCGCTTCGGCAGCCTCTTCGGCCTCGGCCTCGGCTTCGGCTTCCTCTGCCGCCAGCCGCTCTGCCTCGGCCTGTTCGGCAGCCTGACGCTCGGCTTCGGCGCGTTCCTCGGCCAGACGACGGGCTTCTTCCTCCTCGGCCTGGCGCTCGGCTTCGGCTTCGGCTTCGGCAGCCTCGCGTTCGGCAGCCAGCCGGCCGGCCGCCTCGGCCTCGGCTTCCGCTTCGGCCCGTTCGGCTTCCGCCCGTTCTTCAGCCAGGCGTCGAGCTTCTTCTTCCTCGGCTTGCCGGCGGGCTTGCTCTTCCTCGGCAAGCTGTCGGGCTTGTTCTTCCTCGGCAGCCCGCCGAGCCTCTTCCTCGGCCTGGCGTTCGGCCTGGCGGCGCGCCTCGGCTTCCTCGGCACGGGCGCGTTCCTCACGCTCGTGGTCCGCTTCGGCCTGAGTCTGCTCGGCCTCGAACCGGTCGGCCATGCGCTCTGTTTCCGGCTCAGGAGCCGGCTCGGCCTCCTCGACCACCGGCGTGCCGCCGCAAGCGGCGAGGAAACAGGCCGCGACCAGAGCGGTCAACAGTCGCCCTCCGATGCTCCAGGACGCTTTTTCCATCATCCACCCCCTCATCAGAACGAGTAGCTCACGGAGGCCGAGATGAAGTCCCGGTCACCGAGCAGGTTGTTGGCGCCGGCGCCGAAGAAGTTGGTGTAGGCCAGGCCAACGCCCCAGGTCGACTGATAGTCGAAGTTGACACCCAGCGTCGCCTGCT
Organism: uncultured Wenzhouxiangella sp.; assembly: GCA_964417745.1. Taxonomy (GTDB): domain Bacteria; phylum Pseudomonadota; class Gammaproteobacteria; order Xanthomonadales; family Wenzhouxiangellaceae; genus Wenzhouxiangella. The sequence goes on along the minus strand of CAYQJJ010000004.1, from coordinate 22,666 downwards.
TGCGACCGCCGACGAAGTTGCCGCCCGGCCCGGGTGTGACGCCCTGAACGTCGTGGTTGAAAGCCAGGCGCGGGGTCATGTTCCAGGAGCTTCCGGCCACACCGTTGTAGGTTGGTGCGATCACCAAACGGTAACCCCAACTGAAGGAGGTGGCAAAGCCATCCTCGGTAGTGACCGGATTACGACCGGCCCCGGTGCGCTGGGAGGGCCCGCCGCCGGTGTCGGTACCCGGCCCTTCGAAACGAAGCTCGCTTCGGTCGGGCAGGTTCCAGAAATGGGTCGCACCGATCTCGCCGACCACGGCGACCTGGTTGGCGTTGAAGATATTGCCCGGCCCGTAGAGCTTGGTCAGGGTCAACTGGGCCTGGGAGGCCTTGCGCCGTTCGTACCCCTGGATCGATTCGCCGGGGCCGAACTCACCGAGCTGACTGCGAAAGCGCTCATACTCGGCCGGCAGAACCGCGTTGAGCGGGGACAGGCCGGCGAACAGCAACTCCACGTCGTCGATCTGGATCGGCACATTGTCCCGATAGCTGACTTCCCCGCCGAGCGACCAGCCGGCCACATTGGTGTTGAAGCTTACACCGAACAGGTTGATGTCTTCGGGGTAGACCACGTTGACTCGACCGGTCGGGACGTCCGGACTGGTCACCGCCTGGCCTGACAGCAGCGGCAGCCGGCTGTGGTAGCGCAGGTAGTACAGGCCGAATTCCGTATCGTTGAGCCAGGGTGCAAAGTAGCGGAAGGACAACCCCCACTGACCGCTGTCGCTGGCATTGTTGTTCTGGCCGCGCGGGAACGCCGCCGAACAGCCGGCGGCGACCAGCTCGGGCGGCAGTCCGGAATCACTGGCGTTGAAGTTGCCCTGGCCGCAAACCGGGTCGAACAGATCGGTATTGCGGATGGGCTGCGGCACCAGGCCGAAATTCAGCATGGCGTACTGGCCACCGGCGGTCGCGAAATCGTTGGTCGCGAAGAAGGTGCCCGAAGGCTCGGCCTCGACGGCGTCCCACTCGAACATGGCCACCGCCTCGACCGACAGGTTGCGGGTCAGATCGATGGACCCCCACAGCATGTTCAGTGGCAGGAAGGCATCGCGAAGTTCAGCACCCGCGGTTCTGAGCGCGGTGACGTCGACCGGATTGATGGTGTTGATCCCGCCAGCGAGGAAAGTACTCTCGCCCCAGCTGATGACCTGGCGACCGAGGCGCAGGGATAGCAGGCGATCGCCGACATCAAAATCACCGTAGACGTAGGCATCAAGGAGACGGGCACGCTCACCGACTCGGTCCTTGGCACCGTCTGACAGCTGATCGAGATCGCTCAGGGTGAAGTCGTAGAAATAGTTGCCGCGAACGAAGGCGCCGTAATTGCGATAGCCGATATCGAGCTCGGAGGTCACGCGCGCGGAATTGAAGATCAGGTCACCGCGGTCGAAATTGAGGTTGCCGTCATCGGAGTTGGCCGAGAAGCGACCCGGAGCGGCGATCTGATCGTCGAGCGAGGCCTGGAAGATGGTCGGGTTGAAGTGCGACTTGGCGACCAGGTCGCTGTCACGCCGGCCGGTACGAACCCCTACGCCGTAGCTGATGGTGGTGTCGAGATTGATGCTGACTTCGCCAGTGCTGAGATCTATCGCCTGAGCCTGTTGCCCCGACAGGGCCAGACCGATGGCGCAGGCCAGCAGGCTCGGGCGCAGAACGCGAGCCGGACGGCGATTGTTGGTGTATTTGGTCATTGCTGTTCTCCCTGTCCGTCGGTCTGGATGAGTTCGGGGTTGCCGATCTGGACCTGCACGCCCCCGGAGGCGACCATGCTCGCGGCCTGGCCCTGCATCTCGGCGGTCACCGCCGGTGAGGCCGAGGGATCGAGCAGCGAGCCGTGGCTGCCCTGAAGCAGACGAACCGCGCCGCGGATGCCCATCGGGTCGGTGGTGGTCTCGGTGATGGCGTCCAGACCCATGACTGAAATCAACGGCTCGGTGCCCGACAGGGGCGCACCGGGAACGGCGTTGGGAACGACCGAATCACCGGCAACCTGCTGAAGCAGCACGCTGTTGGTCAGCACCGTGGTCGAGCCCCAGTTGATCGGGTCGGCCGAATCCACGACCGACTGTGCGGCGAGCAGGAACTGGGCGAAATCGGGCGAGCCCGGCTCGACCCCCGCCTGCGACAGGCCGGCTTCGATGACCGGACCGAAAGTCTCCGAACCGGCCAGAAGGTTGGCAATACCACCGCCTGGTACCGAGAGCACGCCGTTGCTGACGGTGTCCTCGACGGCCAGGAAGGGCACGCCGGCCATGGCGCCGAGCGACTGGCCGACGAAGTTGATGTTGGAACCGTCGAGATCACCGAGGCCATCGCCATTGAGGTCGATGCCCGGAATATTGAGCGCGACGATGGACAGATCGGCCTGGGCCTGGCGCAGGTTATCGCGTGAGGCCAGCAGGTTCTGCAGGTTGATGAACCAGGTTCCCGACGGGTCGATGTTGCCGTCCGGGCCGGGTGCGCCGGTCTGGTTGTCCTGCAGGTCCAGGTCAAAGGTGCGCTCGTCGGCGATTTCACCGAACGGCGTGTTGTTGACATACAGCGGGCTCTCGACATCGGTGATGCCGTGCAGCGGCTTGTCGATGGCGATCACCGCGAAGCCCAGCGAGGCCATGGTGTCGGCCAGGGCCAGCATGTTGGAGCGATTACCGGTAATGCCGTGCTGGAAGATCACCACCGGCCAGCCGGCCGACGGACGAGCCTGACCGGACTGCTCGTTGGGCACGGTCATCAACACCGGCACCGTCTGACGATCGGTCTCGACCGGCAACGGGTTGGCAACGGTGACATTGGTCGAAGTCGGATCCAGGCCGAGCTCGTCGAAGGGCGGCACGTAGGCACCCGGCTCGGCCTGCCAGAACTGCTGCAGCGGTGCCGGATCCTGTGGAGATTCGGCAACGCCCAGGTAATAGGGAATGTCCATCACGCCGAGGAACAGGTCGGCAATGCCGGGCGAGGCACCGGGCGGCAGCACGTCGGCGGTCGTCAGGCAAACGTCCGGAGCCGGGCAGGCCGGCGCGACCTGGGTACTGGTCGGCTGGGCCTGGGAGCGCAGCACGTTGAGCACCGGCGTGATCGCCTGGGTGGTTGCCGTGAACGACAGCACGATGTCGTCTCGGTTGACGCCGGCGGAAGCCGCAGCGGCTTCCTGCGCGCTGATGAGCTGACGCAGCGGCTCGAGCGCCTGGGCGGAGGCATCGTCGAGCAACGGCTCGGTGCTCGCGCCTGCCTCGGTGACCAGTGGCTCGGTGCGCTTGGCCAGGAAGTAGGTCTGCGAGGCCGAGGCGGGATTGCCGTCGAGGTCGGTGATCGAATCGGTGACCACCGCCATGTAGCCGGTCATCTCCTGCAATGGCCGCAGCGGCACGATGGCCACGGTGCTGCCGGTCGGGTCAGTGGGGGCGACCTGGGCGACGTAGTCCTCGCCCGGCGTGAGCTCACGGTTGATGCCGTCCACGGCGATCGTGCCGAAAGCGAAACTGACCTCGTAGAGCCGAACATTGCTGCCCGGGACGACCGAATTCGGATCGATCGGCTCGTCGAACGAGAAGGTCCATGGCGCCACGGTGCTGAAGCCGTCGAGCGCGTTGAGCGCGACCTGGGGATTCCCGAAATCGTCCGGGTCTTCGACGGGGATGTTGAGCGTCAGGTCTCCGGACCCCTGCAGCAGCAGGTTGTTGGGAAACGGCAGCACACCCTGGGCGGGATCGAACTGGGCAGTGACAATACCGGTTGACGGGTCACCGTCCGGGTTGGTGGCGGGTTCTTGCGGTTCGGTGCGATCGACGCTTGATCCACCACCACAGCCGGCCAGCCATAGCAGTGAAACCGCAAGTGCCGGGATCAGGCGTACCTTCATCAGATTTTCTCCCCGAAGCTAGGTTTATGTGATTTGAATACTGTCGAGTATGGTTGATTGCCCACTCGCGCTACCCGACATACTATAAATAGAACGTTAAGTTTTGCAAGCACGAATGGAACCCGGATCACCCCCGGCCCTCAAGAACACCGGCTCTGCTTTGCTTTGCCGGTGCGATACCTTGTAATATTGCGCGCCGTATTCCAGCCGCATTCCATGAGAGACGCAATGAACCCCCGAAAGCACCCGCTCCGCGCGGCGCTCGGCCCGGGACTACTGATGGCCGGCGCGGCAGTCGGCGTTTCTCACCTGGTGCAGTCAACGCGCGCAGGCGCCGAGTACGGCCTGGCGCTGCTCGCCCTGGTGATCCTGGCCTGCGTGCTGAAATACCCGTTTCTCGAGTTCGGGCCGCGCTACGCAGCCGCTACCGGAGAGAGCCTGATCCGCGGCTACAAGCGTCTCGGCGACTGGGCCCTGGGGTTGTTCGCGCTGATCACCGTCGGCACCATGCTGATCATCCAGGCCAGTGTGACGCTGGTCACCGCCGGGCTGGCCGGGCTGGTGTTCGGGCTCGACACCTCGCCGACTGTGCTGTCGCTGATCGTTCTGGCAGGCTGCATGGCCGTACTTGCCATCGGGCGCTATCGCGGTCTCGATCTGATCATGAAAATGATCATGGCCGCGCTGGCGATCTCGACACTGGCAGCGGTCATTCTGGCATTCGGCGCCGGTCCCGACTGGCAGGCGCTCGACCCCACTACCGGCCTTCAACAGGCCTGGAGCCTGGCCGGCTTTGCTTTTGTACTCGCGCTTCTTGGGTGGATGCCGATACCGCTCGATGTGGCCGCCTGGCACTCGTTGTGGACGCTCGAGCGGGCCGGCCAGACCGGCCAGCGGCCCAGCGTGACGCATTCACTGATGGATTTCCGGATCGGCTACATCGGCGCAACCGTGCTGGCCGTTCTTTTTCTGCTTCTTGGTGCACTGGTGATGTACACCAGCGGCGCGGCCCTGCCCGATTCCGGCGTGGCGTTTTCGGCGGCGCTGGTCGAGCTTTACGCGGCCAGCCTGGGCGATTGGTCACGGCCGCTGATCGCGATTGCAGCATTGACGACGATGTTCTCCGACGCCTACCCGCGCGTCATTCGCGAGCTCATCGAGATCTCCGGAGCCGCCGATGACAGCGACCCGACCAGCAATCTGCACCGCAGCCGCTACGTCAGCGCCCTGTTTCTGGTCGTCAGTGGAGCGCTGATCATCATTCACTACTTCGGCCACCGGTTCACGGTGCTGATCGACTTCGCCACCACGGTATCGTTCCTCGCCGCGCCGGTGCTGGCCTGGCTCAGCCTGCGGCTGCTGACCAGTGAGCACACACCGGCCGAACACCGGCCCGGTCCCGGGCTGATCCTGCTGGCGCGCGCCGGGCTGGCGTTTCTGGTGGCATTCAGCCTGATCTGGATTGGTTGGCGGTTGCTGGGCTGAGGCCTGGACGGGCCCCGGATCGCCCCGGTTTGTCAGCGGTACAAACCTCCGGCAAACAATGGATGCTCCGGACCGTACGGCACCTCGGCGACCCGCTCTTCCTGGTAGCGTGTCATGTCGGCCTGAAGATCGGGTCGGTCGTCCAGGGTCCCGTCGCGAAGTGCTTCGAAAATCGCCTGGGCCTGGAAGTCGACAGCATCATCGAACTGGCCCATGGCCGCGTGCACCATCGCCAGGGTGGCCGCCGATTCCATGTCCGGAGCGAGGTCGTAGACCATTTCCGCCCAGGCCAGCGCCTCGGATAATTCATCATCACTGGCCTGGCCACAGCTTGCGCGGATACGCGCCAGGGCACTCATGATCGGACCGTCGAACTCCTCGACCAGGGCGCGCGCTTCATGGAACAATTCCCGGGCACCGGAACAGTCTTCGGCACCGAGCCGGGAAACCGCCTGCCAGTAAACCATGCGCTGGCGCTGAGCGGGCTGATCCGCCGCCTCGGCCATTTCCGAAAAGCGCGCTCCGGCCGCGTCAAAATCGCCCTCGCGCATGCGCAGAAACACCAGCGCTTCACGCGCGTCGTCGAGCTGCGCGTCGCGCGCAAGCGCGTCTTCGTAGGCCGCGCGGGCGGGTTCGATCTGACCGCGGAATTCCTCGATCTGGCCAAGCAGGTAGTGCGCCTCGGCCGACTCACCGTCCAGCTCGATCAAGCGGCGCGCGGCCGTTCGCGCTTCGTCGAACTCACCGAGACGGGCGAGCACTTCCACGTAGTTGCGAAGCACCCGGGTATTGCCCGGCTCGAGCGACAGTGCATTGACCAGCAATCGCAGACTGGCATCGAGATTGCCCTGATCGGCCTGCGACAGGGCAGCCTCGAGATAGAACTGGGGGCTGCGCGACTGCGACTGGACCCGCTCGACGATCGGATCGCGAAACTCCGGCTCGCGCTGGCCTGCTCGATCGAGATAGCGTCGTGCCTGCTCGGTGTCGCCCAGGCCGCGGTAGGCCATGCCAAGGGGTTGATACAGCCGGTCTGCTTCGGGGCTGATTTCGAGCGCACGCTCGAGGCGGTCGACCGCGGTGTTGTAGGCTTCGCGCTCGAGCGATACCCGCCCGAGCCCGGCCAGAGCGGCGGCCGAGTCAGGGTCGAGCCGTCGCACGCGTTCGAAGTCGGTCTCGGCGGCGTCGAAATTCCCCGCTTCCAGGTGGGCCCGACCGCGCCGTATCAGCACCGGGGCCTCCCAGCTCGAAATCTCCAGGGCGCGATCGAAATGCCCGATCGCTGCTTCGATCCTGCCTTCTCCGGTTTCGAGCACGCCCAGCAGGTAGGGCCAATCCAGTGCCCGGGGCGCCAGCCGGCCGGCGTTGGTATAAGCGCTGCGCGCCTCGGCGGCATAACCGTGTGCCATCAGCACGTTGCCAAGCTGGCCGTATACGCCGGCGAGGGTGTCGTCATCGATATCGATTTCGCGCGCCCGATCCAGATCTTCGAAGGCTTCGGCAATAGTCAAGCGAACGGCGAACGGCGCATCCTCCGCGGCAACCCGGTCGACCGATTCGAGCTCTTCGGCTATTGTCACGCCCGCGCCCAGTGTCAGCGCGATGGCAAGAAACGGAGCACTCAGGCGAGTTCTCATTGTCGTCATTCGTCTTTTCCTTGTTCGGATTCGCCTGACCCCTGGGCCAGGGTGTGATATCTATCGGCATCGAGACCGTCGAATCGTTCCATCGTGCCGTCCGGCCAGCGCACGCGCACCGACTGGGCGCTGTCGTCGTCGGCCAGGCCGAATACGACGCGCGGATCGTTGGCCGAGGCGTAGGAGCCGTCACTGCGCGACCGGCGGCGAATTTCGCGACCATCGCCATCGACGCGCCAGACCACGCTCTGGGTCAGATCACGGCGCTTTTCGGCATCGGTCAGACGCAGCCCCAGCCAGTGGTGATGCCGCCCGGCGCGGTTTTCAAGCACCCGCGCCGGGCCGTTGATATTGGCGAGTACGACGTCGACGCGGCCGTTGCCGACCAGGTCACCGACCGCCAGGCCACGGGTGACGTGTGAGGCCTCGAAGGCCGCGCCGCCGCGCGCGGTGGCTTCCTCGAAGCGCTCTCCGGCCCGGTTGACGAACAGCTGGTTGATCTGGTGATAAGGAAACTCATCGCCGGCGGCGACCAGATTTTCCTCGACCACCACCGCGCCATTGGCCACCACCAGGTCCAGCCAGCCGTCGTTGTCGATATCCAGCCAGGCCGTGCCGAACCCGGTATAGGGCAGGCTGGGCGAGCCCAGCCCGGCCGCGGCGGTGGCGTCGCGGAACCAGCCCTGGCCGTCGTTGCGGTACAGGGTATTGGTCTCGCGGCGCATGTGCGTGATGAAAATATCCTCGGCGCCGCTGTGGTTGTAGTCGGCTGCATCGACACCCATGCCGGCCTCCATGGCGCCGTCGACGTTGACCGCGTTACCGGCCAGGTAAGCGTCATCGATCCAATTGCCCTCGTCGTCGCGCAGCCAGTGCGAGTTGGCGCTGCCGTCGTTGGCCACGTAAATCTCCAGGCGGCCGTCACCGTTGAAATCGGCGGTGATCACGCCGAGACCGTGACGCGCCACCCCGGCCAGGCCGGTGGAGTCCGTGGCATCGGTGAAACTGCCGTCGCCGTTGTTGAGGTACAGCGTATCGGTGATTCCGGAATAGGCCGAGGGCGAGCAGTAGTCGCGCTGGCCGGTGGCCGAAGACCGGCACTCCTGGTGCGAGTCGAAATCGAAATCGACGTAGTTGGCCACCACCAGGTCGAGGTGCCCGTCTCCGTCGAGGTCGGCGAAACTGGCGCTGACACTCCAGCGGGCCTCGCCAACTCCGGCCGCTTCGGTGGCATCACTGAAACTGCCGTCACCGTTGTTGCGCCAGAGCTCATTGGGGCCGAAATTGAGCACGTAGAGATCCGGGTAGCCGTTACCGGTGTAATCACCGACCGCCACACCCATGCCATAGCCGCGCGCATCGATGCCCGCCTCGTCCGTGGCATCGACGAACTTCAATACCCACTCGCCATCGTCGTCGCGATAGGATTCGTTGCGGTAGAGCCGGTCGCCGCGCTCACGCTCGGCCGGGCCGACATCGGGCCCCAGCGCGCCGCCCTGGACCAGGTAGATGTCGAGCAGGCCGTTGCCGTTGTAGTCGAGCACGGCCACCCCGGCGCCCATGATCTCGGGGAAATAATATTCACCGCTCATGCCGTTGTGGTAGGTGAAATCGACCCCGGCCGACTCGGTCACATCGGCGAACCAGTCGGCCTGAGCAGGGGCAAGGACGAACAACGGCAGGATCGACAACAGCCCGAAGCGGGCAGCGATCAGGCGAAAGGCTATCATCGTGGTCTGGGATACTCGAGTTATCAGGCAAAGCGCCCGGCACGGGCGGCCGATCGTGGAATCGACCTTGAAATTCTGACACCAGGAGACCCGGATTGCAATCGAACCCCCGCCGTATCGCCGTGGTCAGCAGCTCGCGGGCCGACTACGGCCATCTCTACTGGATCCTGCGCGAGCTCAGGGAGGCCGACGACGTCGACTTGCGCATCATCGCTACCGGCGCCCACCTGGCACCGACCTTCGGCCACACCGTCGACCAGTTCCGCGACCACGGCTTCGCCGTCGAGGCCAGCCCGGAAGTGCTGCTCGACTCCGACACCGATGTCGGCATGGCCAAGACCATCGGCCTGTCCATGCTCAGCCTGGCTGACCTGCTCGGTTCGCTGCGGCCCGACCTGCTGCTGCTGATCGCCGATCGCTATGAAATGCTCGCCCCGGCCGCCACCGCGCTGGCGCTGCGCATTCCCATGGCGCATATCGAGGGCGGCGAGATCAGCGAGGGCGCCATCGACGACGCGGTGCGCAACGCGCTGACCAAGATGGCTCACCTGCACTTCGTCTCGACCCACCAGGCACGCCGGCGCGTGCTCGCGCTCGGCGAGGAAGCCTGGCGCGTGACCCGCGCCGGGGCGCCCTCGCTCGACCACCTCAGGCGCAGCCAGCTGCCCGACACCGGTACCCTCGAGCGCGTGCTCGGCATGCCGCTCGACCCGGCCCCGCTGGTGGTCGCCCACCACCCGGTCACCCTCGATACGGACCCGGCCGCCGAGTCGCGCGAGCTGTTCGCCGCCCTCGAACAGGTCGACGGGCCGGTAATCTTCAATTTTCCCAACGCCGATACCGGCCACCAGGCCATCATCACCCAGGCGCGCGATTTCTGCCGCCGTCACGCCGGCGCGCGGCTGTTCACCAACCTCGACCTGTTCGAGTTCTGGAGCCTGCTGCGCCACGCCCGGCTGATGATCGGCAACTCCTCCAGCGGCATCATGGAGACCCCCTCGCTGGCCCTGCCCTGCGTCAATATCGGCATCCGCCAGCGCGGCCGCGAGCGCGCCGCCAACATCGTCGACACCCCGGCCCGTAAAGATGCCATCGTCGAAGCCATCGGGCGTGCCGACTCGACAGACTTCCGCGCCGGCCTGGCGGGCATGCAAAACCCCTACGGCGACGGCGATGCCGCGACCACCATCGCCCGGACCCTGCGCGAGACCCCGCTCGGCGAAGCTCTGTTGATCAAGCGCGCCCTGCCCCTGACCGACACCGATCCCCCGGCCTTTGTCCATACCTGATCACCGCATGCAGGCACCAACAGACCGGCGCTGTTTCAATCGTTTTCAAATAGAAACGTCGGCATACCGGTCAATCGTGAAACCTCAGCTCATCGATCGCGTAGAGCGCAGCAGTCAGGTCGGTATTGGCGATACTGGCTTCGCGTCCACCCAGACGCTTGAGCAGAAGTGACGACCATCCGTGCGAAGCGGCCAGGGCCTCGGCTTCGTCCAGGCTGTCGGCGCGTTCCAGTACCCCGCAGGCTTCCAGCCCATACCCCAGCACGGCGCGAATCGTCTTCTCATCGCGCGGTTCAGCGCGCAGGCAGGCCCAGTCCGGGTTTACCTTTTCTCCGCCCATCGGATGGATCTCGTGGAAGCGCTGCCACATCCCGTCCAGATCCATGGCCACGCGCCCTTCGGCGCTGTCATACCCAGTGACGGCCTCCATCAGACGCACCATCTCGGCCTGATCGGGCTCGGGCGGTGCCGTAAACCGGAACATCGCCAGATCCCACTTTTGCCACGACTCACCGTTCAGCGACAATGCCAACATCGCCGCCACAAGCTGCCCCGGCTGATGTTCGGCCAGCTCTTGCAACGGACCGGCGCTTGGGGCCGGATCGATCGCAAAGCGCAGCGCCCCCTCCAGCCTCTCGGACAGGGTCGGCTCGCCGGGCAGCGGTTCGCAGATCGCTTCCGATTCGGCATCGATATCGGCTTCAATCCTGTCAATGAAGCTGTCCTGTGCCGGTGCATGGGGCAACAGGAGGAATGCGGCCAACCAGCAAGCCAATTTCGCACCGGACACAATGCGTGCTTTTGCCGGGCGCCTGCGATCGGCAGCCGGTCCGGCTTTCGATGCAGGGAAATCTCGAGAAGATTGAAGCTTGACTGTCATATCATTAGACCTCCAACAGGAAATACCGAAAACTCTGGGCACCAAAACTATGTGATCACCACGCTGGAAGGTATCGGTCCAGGCCTAATCGGCAAGCACCGTAGACTCCACACTTGAAATCACATAGTGTCCGGGGCGCTCGGTCTGTTGTGCAATGACAAGGGTCTGCGCCAATTCCTGTTCATCCGATGCCCGATAGGACACGATGGAAAGCCCGACCCGCGCATCTGACAGGCGGAATAAATCGACTTCAAGCTCCTCGGTCATGGGCAAGGCCAGCTGATATTCCACGTTTGCCGGATCATCCATCAACCTCGCCACTTGCTCGGGGTTTTCCGCATGCTTGACTACCCGCAGCACATGAAGTTCGGATAATTCCGGCGAAGCAAGATAGCGTGCATCGGTCGTCTGGTGAAGGGGAATGGCACGATAAGCCTCATCAAACCAGTAAGCAAGCAAGGCCGAGGCATGCGTGGGCAGTGCTTGCGCCAGGCTGACAAATGCCGCATCGGCTGGTGAAAACTCGAGCCGGAACGCCATTTTCGACGTATTGGCATCACCCGGTTGTTGACCATTGGCAAGCGGTTGGTTTGAAACCTGGAGGGGCTGGGGGTCGCCAACGCCAAACGCGGACATGGTGCATTTACCTGTACAGTACCGGCATATATTCCCCTGCATGAAGCCTGATCCGACCTCGGTGCAGACCCCACCCGGATGCATCCCACAAGGGATACAAATCTGGCCTGAATGACCCCAGCAGTCCCATCGACCATGGGTACGACACTCACTCGTGCATTCGGCACACCAGGCGTACGCCTTGTTCCCGTCCATCGGGCCGGCCCCTACAAAGGAGACTCCGGCAGCAAACAGGATGGCGGTGAGCGAAAACCGGAGAAAACGGCTGACACCAAAAATGTTCCTTTTCGGCATGATTATTCTCCCTGATTTCTCTGAGCGAACGTTCAGGCAGCTCAAGGAGTCTGTCCAGAGTTATCGGCACACCCCCGCTGCCACAATAAAACCTAGCAAACGGGGGGGGGGTGGTCAAGCCTCGCCGGATTGGCTGCTGTCCAACTGCCGTCCGGGCAAACTCCTGGAGGATGCGGGCATGGCCCGGTTGAATGGATCGGTGAATAACAGGCAGCCATCGACGCCAGACCCGCCCCCGGCAGCGCCGGGATCAGGCATGGCGCCGGCGCTAGTCAGGATTGCTCGATCACATGCAGACGGTCGACAGCCAGGTCGGTCAGCACCTGCTCGCTGCCGTCGGGCCAGGTGATAGTGACCCGATCGATGGTGTCGGTGCTTCCCAGCCCGAAGGTGACCGGCAGCTCGACCTGCGAGAGATAGCTGCGCGTAGGCATCACGCTGCGATGCTGGACCGTGCCGCCGGCTTCCAGGCGCACCCGGGCGCCGATGGCGCCGGTGTTGGGCGGCCTGCCTTCGAGCTTCAGGCGCAGCCAGTTGTTGCCGGTATCGGTGTCGTTGCGCAGCAGCGCGGCCGGGCCGCCGATCTGGGTGAGAACAACGTCCAGGCGGCCGTTGCCATTGATGTCGGCATAAGCTGCACCGCGGCCGACGCGCGGGATGGCCAGGTCGCCGATGCGCTCATTCGGCATCGGCTGCATGGGCTGGCCGCAGGCTTCGCCGCAGTTCCAGAACAGCTGACCCGGCTGGCGGTAGGACTGGCTGGACTGGACCCGGTTGATTTCGTTTTCGACGTGGCCGTTGACCTGCAGATAGTCAAGCCGGCCATCAAGATCAAAATCGAAGAAGAACACGCCAAAGGTCAGGGCCCGACGCGTCGGACCACCGATTCCAGCGCCGATGGTCTGGTCAGCAAACTGGCTGGCGCCCGGCTGGACAACGTAGAACGAGCTCATTTCATTGGCGAAATTGCCGATAGCCAGTGCGAGACGATCGTCGTTCTCGTAATGGGCGAAATCGATGCCCATGGCGCCGGTTGCCTGGCCGTTGCGGTCATACCCCAGGCCCCACTCGGTGGCCACTTCCTCGAATCGTGCATCGCCAAGGTTCCGAAACGCGAAATTGGCCGTGGTGTCGTTGGCGACGACCAGGTCGATCGTGCCGCTGCGATCGAAGTCGACCGGGGCCACGGCCAGCCCCTTGCCCACCGGCACGCCGGTAGCCGGGTTGCGAACGTCGATGCCCGATTCGAGTGCGCGTTCGTCGAAGCTGCCGTCGCCATTGTTGAGGTAGAGATAGTCGCGCGTGCCGGCAAAGTTCGTGGGGGGTCCGTAGGCGCGGCCAATGCCGGTCAGACGATAGTCGACCTCGATGTCGATCTCGCGAGACCATTGCACGTAGTTGACCACGTAGAGATCGAGAAAACCATTGCCGTTGGCATCAAAAAATGCCGCGCTGGTACTCCAAGAATCGTCACCACCAGCCACCCCGGCGGCTTCGGTGACCTCGACAAAATGGCCACCACGATTTTCAAACAGCCGGTTTTCGCCGACAGCGGTAGCGAAGATATCGACCTGCCCATTGCCGTTGTAATCACCGACGGCAACGCCCATGCCGTAGAAATGGACACCATCGAGCCCGGCCTCGGCGGTGACCTCGCGGAACTGTCCGCGGCCGTCGTTTTCGTAAAGCCGCAGCGCATTCGGGCGCGCTCGATCCGAGTCCGGCCCAAAAGGCCAGTGATCACCATTGACAAACAGCAGGTCCGGATGGCCGTTGCCGTTGTAGTCCAGAAAGGCCACGCCGCCACCCATGGTTTCAGGCAAAAGACGCTCACCGAAAGCGCCGTTATCGTGGACGAAATCGATACCGGCCTCCTCGGTAATATCAACCAGGTGGGCAACCGGTGTTTCCGGCCCTTCAGTCGAGGCGAACAGCGCATCGAGATCGAACTCGGCATCGGCAGCCAGATCGGCCGGCTCGCGGTCGAGCCAGCGGCCGACCCCCAAAACCCCGGCCACGACCGCAATCAGCAAGCCGATGACGATCAGCGAACGCCGGAAGACAACACCGATGATGGCATCGTCACGTTCGAGCTCCTCGGGCTCGGCTTCATGGTCAGAGCGTTTCATGGCGCGTCGATGCGCTCGATGACCGAGGGCGTCGAGAGCGAATAGGCCTCGCTGCCGCTGCGGTGAAGGTCATGGATAACCACCGGATCGGCGGCGTGGTCGGCCGCCGGATCGCGTCGCCGCGCCGCGGCGACGGCGTGATCGCGCGCATTGTCATCGATGCGATAGCGCTGGTATTCGCGGGCGTGAAACTCGGCGGCCGGATCATCGACGCGCCGGTAGATGCCAGCAAGATTGTAATGCGCCGTGACATTTTCCGGGTCCTGGTCAAGCGCCTTGCCGAACCACTCGGCCGCCTCTTGCAAAGCTGCGCGTGAGTCGTCACCGCTCAGGGCGCGAGAGCGCTCCAGCCAGGTCAGACCGATCCGGTTGAGCAGACGATAGTCGCGCGAGAAATCAAAGCCACGCTCCCGGGCCTCGGCGAAGCGGGTTTCGTAGAGCGCATCGAAGGCATTCAGGGCCTCTTCGAAGCGCCCGCGTTCGAACAACAGCTGGCCGGTAAACCAGGCAACCGACCACGGCGGCGGCTCCTCGTAGGCGATGGCACGCTGGAGCGCCTGCTCGGCCTCGTCCAGGCGCCCCTCCCGGAGAAACACCCGGGTCAGGTTCATGGCACCGGCGCCGTGACCAAGCGATTCGACACGGGTAAAGGCTTGCTCGGCCTGGCGAAGCTGGCGCCCCTGCGGCTTGCGCAGGGCCGCGATTCCGTAATCGTTCCAGCGCTCCCACTCCGGGATGGCCGGCGCCTCGACCGAGACCCCCGCATCCCTTTCTCCGATCGGAAAGCTCACCCGGTCCTCGGCCATGACGGTGATTGGCAGCTCGTTGCGAACAAAGGATTGACCTTCGACGTGTTCGAGCAGGGTATTGTCGAACTTGCGGTAGTTGAGCCGCGCCGTGACGGTCAGCTCGCCTCCGGCATCATCCGGGACCTGCAGACGATAGTGCAGCAGATCGGCGGCGCCGGGCGGAATCTGATGGTCGTAGAGCGCCACGAATATATCTTCGGGATTGCGCCGCTCGATACGGTTGCCCTCGCGGTCGAGCACATAGGCATTAACGAAATGCGACCACGGATCGATCGCATGGTCTTCGGGGCGGATGCCGCCGCTGCGCGCTATGACCTCGCCACCGTGCTCGATCTCGATCTCGACCCAGAGCTGATTGGAATCCGCCGTGCCTTGCGTCAGGTGATGCCCGACTCTCAGGGTTCGCACCACCGTTTGCAGCAGGTAGGACCCGCCCGGTGTCAGGGCGGGGATCTCCGGGCGAATCGGGCCGATGAGCTCGCCGTCGATTTCGCCCCCGGCGCGCAGCGCGATCAGATCCAGGCGCGCCACGCCCTGCAGGAATCGCTGGTGTGCGTGAATCACCTCATCGGGCAGACCGACCATCTTCGGAATGGCCGTATTGGCGGCAGGAAACTGGTGATTGCGGACGGTGTAGAGGCCGTCTTCGCCGCGCACGCGGCCACCAAAATCATCCGACGGCACGGCCGGCATGTGGCAGCCGCTGCAGTTGGGCTCGGCACGGTCGGGGTAATAGAAGCTCGACACGCCGTGCCCGGAAACGCCGCTGAGCAGGAAAGAGTCGTAATGGTTCTGCCCGCGCAGCCACTTGTAATTGTTGAGCGACTCGGGCAGATGCACCTTGTGGCAGGTCGAGCAGAATTCCGCCGACTCGTGCAAGGGCTTGAGAAAGGTCCGTTTGTGGAAATCGGGCTTGGCCTTGATGAGCTGGGCATTGACCCACTGCAGGCTGTCGCGCTCGCTGAAGGCAAACGGGTAATGTACCGGCTCCTCGATGGTGAAATCGGCGTTGCCCCGAACGCTGTTGACGTGGGTTATGGCGTGGCAGGAGGTGCAGGTGATGCCGGCATGGGCGGTCGGATCGTTCACATCGTCGAAATCGGGCTCGTCGAAGGCGCCCGACAGCATCGGCACCAGGTCATGGCAGCCGGCGCAGAAACGCGCGGCGTCGACATTGCCATCGCGCTCGAGGGCCATCTCGCGGGTATTGCGAACCGACATCAGGTAGACCGGATTGTTGAACGAAGCGAATCGGTGCACGCTTTGCGACCACTGCTCGTGCACGTCGGCATGGCAGGAGGCGCAGTAGTCATCCATCATCATGGTCTCGGCGGGGATGTGGCGACCGGTTGCCGAGCGCGTCAGCGCCGGTGAGAAATCAACCTCTCCGTCGATGCCGGGCCGCCCCCAGTCGCGCGGGTCCTGAGCCTGCAGCACGACCAGACCAAGCGCGAATGCGCCGCCCAGACCGGCCACGGCCAGGCCGGCGCGCCAGCGAATTCGCGGGCCGGCCAGACGGTGCAGCACGAACAGCCAGATACAGGCCAGCGGCACCAGCACATGAGTCCAGTAGGCGATGCTGCGCACCCATTCAGAACGGATCTGGAAGAAATCGAACCGCACCAGCAGGATGCCGCTGAGCAGTAGCAGCAGCACGGCGGCGAACAGGCCGAGCCCGGCGTAAACGGCGCGGCGGTTGGGTCGCTGCCAGGTATTGCGCATATGCAAGGCGATGAACACCAGAACCGGCACCACCAGCAGCAGGCCGGCGACCAGGTGAAACAGGAACATCGACTGGTAGGTGAAGTCCTGGAAGGTGCTGCCGGTCTGCCACTCCAGCAGCGTCACGCCACCAAGGTAGACCGAGTTGACCAGCAGCAGCGCAAACAATGCCATGACCGCGACCAGCAGGATGCGCAGCTTCGGGCCCACCGCTCGCTGCACGCGACGCCGAGGCGCTGAACGTTCGGGTGTCATCACCGGCCTCCCTGGAATCGATTGTTGAAGCGCTCGTGCAGCGCATCGCGCTGCTCGGTGTCGACGCCGTCAGTCACCGGCAGGGGCGCGACGGTTTCGCCGGTGTTGGTGTAGAGATCCATGTCCTTGGCAAAACCACGCACTTCGAGCACCACTTCGCGCCGCCACTCGGCCGGCGGCTCGCCGGGCGCGGCAAAGCTCAGGTGCAGCTCTTCGCCGGGACCGAAAATGGCAAAGGCGTTGTTGGCGGTGGCCACCAGCGGCTCGACCGGCCCGAAATCGGTGTAGCGCCCGGTCGGGTGGCGGGTATCCCAGAACGGGCTGCGGTCCTGGTAATCGTAGTAGGGCCGGCGCTGATCGAGCGTGTCGCGCCGCGCGAAACCGGGGGCGGACAGGCGCGCCTGGTCGACCGACAGGTCATGGGTAACCAACGCCGGCGGGGGTGGTTCGGCATGGACCACGCCCAGATAGTCCCAGTAGACCTCCCAGTTGCCGCGGATGCGCAGACGGGTGGTTTCCGGCGGCAGCTCACTCAGCGGCAGCGACATCTCGCGCGGCATGCCGGCCGGGTAGCCGAAATGCTCGAAAACCGAATGCCAGCGGCCGTCGGCGAAGGCCTCCAGGCTCGGCGGTTCATAGCCCGCCCCGGCCTGCCAGGCCGAGAACAGGGTCTGCGAATAGGGGTATTCCACCCAGCCCTCGGCGACCAGAACCGGACGGGTCCCGGGCGGGTTGATCGGGGTGTCGAAGTCTAGCGTCAGAACGTGTTCCTCGGCCAGCCGGCCGAGGAAGTGGCGATGGCGGGGCCCGGGCGGCGCGGCGCGGCCGTCGGCCCGGGCCAGGCGCTCGGCGACGTCGCGGTCGTGCTGGTCAATCACCCGGACCGGTTCGAATCGGCTGGCTTCGCGAAAGAACACCGGCACGCCGGTCGGCTCGGGGCCCCCGCCGGTGTGCATGCGCTCATCGATGGTCATGTCCCAGCCCGGCGGCAGATCGTAGACCTGCACGTGCGCGGTGTCGATATAGGCGATTTCTTCCATGGGCTCGCCGATCTTGATCTCGTAGCGGCCCTCGCGCGGGGCGATACTGCCGGCGGGAAACTTGAAGTACTCCCAGGGCCGGGGCTCGGAATAGCGCCCGGGTTCCTGGAAGAAGCCGATGCCGGCCACGCCGAGCAGGTCGCTTACAAAATCATAGCGCTCGCCGTTCCAGGCGAACAGGATCGGGCAGCTGGCCAGCTGGCGCTGGGTCTCGTGAATCCGGTGCACCTCGCCGGTGGCAAGGTCCATTTCGGTCTGCAGTACGCCATCGGACCATAGCAGGCGCACGAAATCAGCCCGCTCGCGCCCGCCCAGGCCGACCGCGAGCGGCTGCAGGCTCTGGCCCGGCGCGCTATGGCTATCGAAGGTATCGGCCACGGCCCAATCGCGGCCGCTGCGCAGCGTCAGCATGGTGCCGATGCCCGAAGCGTTCGAACGCATGCCCTCGCCCGGTTCGGTCAGGCCGGACGGCGCAATGGCGACGAACGGGTGGCGGCCGGGGCCGGGGCGCCAGATCTCGACGGCCAGCTCGTCGTCCTCCTCGGCCACGATACCGACCAGGGCCGGGCCCCGCTCCGGGTTGACGAGCACCGGCGCGAGCGCCTCCAGCCGGGCCGATTCGCGATGGCGCGAGATCGCCCGCCCGCCGACATCGAGCGCGAACACCTCGAAACCGGATCGGTCGTGGATCAGGATGTTGGCGCGCCCGTCGCCGTCAAGGTCCAGCAGGGCCAGCGAAGCCTGAGCCGGATCGAGACCCTCGGGAACGGCGAGCTCCTCGGCCTGCCAGTGGCCTTCGGGGTCCGGCCGCCAGCGCGCCAGCACGCCCTCGGCGTCCAGGCTGACCAGGTCGGTCCGGCCGCTGGCGTCGAGATCGGCGGCGGCCACGGCGACCAGATCGGCGGCGCGGAAGGCATCGAAACCCTCGGCATCTCGGTAGCGCCACAGCCGGTCGTTTTGCCAGACCCGGTGCGGTGGCTGGTCGTGGACAACGATGATATCGGCGTCGCGATCACCGTCGAAATCCAGCGCGATGACCTGGCGGCCGGGACGGTTGCTGATGGCGAGTGCGGCCTCGTCGGCCTCGGACAGACGCCGGAAACTGCCGTCGAGATTATTGCTGAACAGCTCGCCGGGTCCATCGGCGTTGACCACGAACCAGTCGAGATCACCATCGTGGTCGGCGTCGAACACGGCGCCGTCGACACAACGCCCGCTGTCGGCCAGGTCGCTCGAGCCGGGATGGTCGGCCCGAAAGCCGTCGGCCCCGCTCACAACCCGGTTGGCGCCCTCGCGGCAAAGCAATGCATCGGTCGCGCCACGGTTGTCAAGGTCACCCCAGAAAGCGGCATTGACGCCCTCGATGCCGGCCAGCGGATGATCGGCCATCAGGCCGAAGCCGCCATCGGCACCGCGCAGCACGACATTGCCCTGCCCCGGCCCGCCGGCGACGAACAGATCCTGGTCGCCGCTGCCGTCGAGATCGACGCTGGTCAGGCTGACCGTTCCCGGGTTCAGGTCCAGACCGAGCAGACGCTCGCCGGGCTGGAACAGGGCGCCTTCGGGATCGCGCGCCACTGGATCGGGATCGGGCGGGCTGACCGCCAGCGCCTCGGCCAGGCGGCCCTTGCGGGTGTAGCGGAACTCGGCCAGGTGGGCGCGCGGGTTGTTTTCGAAACGCCGGTAGGTATCGAGCAGCTCGCGCGCGGCCTCCGAGTCGCCGAGCTGGCGCCGTGCCAGCGCCGCGCCGTAGTAGGCGCTTCGCAAGTACGGGTCGAGTTCGATGGCGCGCTGGTAGTGATCGAGCGCATCCTCGGTACGATCGAGCTGATCGAGAGCCTGGGCAGTGAAGTAGGCCACATGGGCATCATCCGGCTCGGCCTCGGCAACCTGCTGGAGATGCGCCAGCGCCGATTCGGCCTGGCCGATGTAAAAGCGCATCAGGCCGGCCACATATCGCGCGCGCAGATGCTCGGGGTGGTCTTCGAGAATGCGCTCGGTAATGGCCAGCGCCTGGAGCTCGTCCCCTTCCTGCTGGCGATTGAGGATGGCGATTGCCTTGTTGACCTCGACATCCACCCACCCGGGCCGCTCCTCGACCAGCCCGGCGAACACCTCGCGGGCGGCCTCGTTGCGGTACTGACCCATCAGCGCCACGCCGCGGTTGTTGCGTTCGATCTGGTCGTCCGAAAGCGGCGGCGGCGAGGATTCGCAGGCCACAATCAGCAAAACGGCAAGGACGGGCAGGAGAAATTTCAAGATTGACGGTTTTCTGCTTCGAGATTCGTTTCAGGGCAGGCGCTGCTTGCCAGCGGCGATGCGCGCGTTCAGTCCATCTATTGTAATCGCCTCCGGGCCAGCCGGCGCAAGCTGCGGCCGGCGGGCGTAGTCGTGAATCTCGGCGCGATAGTGGGCGCGCGTGTCGTGGCCGCGCCGGCGCTCGCGCTCGGCGCGCAACCGCTCGATGTCGATCGGCGCGACCACCACCTTCTCGCCGGGCCCGGGATCGGCCTGGGCCAGGATGCGGCCGTCGTAGTCGACGCACATCGACCCGCCCGGCCAGGAAAACGGCGGGTAGTTGGCCATGCGGGCACCCTGGTTGGATGCCACCACGAAGGCGGAGTTCTCCAGCGCCCGGGTGCGGTTGACCAGGGTCCACCAGTCGGTCGGCTCGGCCGTGCCCCAGGGATCCATGTAGGCCGACACCCGGATCAGCACCTCGGCGCCGCGAAACGCCAGCTCGCGGATGGTTTCGGGAAACAGCCAGTCGTAGCAGATCGCCGCGCCAAGGCGGCCGATTTCGGTATCGACGACCGGGAAGGGGTCGTCGTCGTAGTCGGGCAGGTCGTGCGGGCTGGTGTGCACTTCCCAGGGAATCCAGGTGTTGATCTTGCGGTATTTCGCCAGCACCCCGCCCGGCCCGACCAGCACGGTGGTGTTGAACACCGCGCCGGGATAGCGATCGTCGCGCTCGAGAAAGCTGCCGGTCTGGATGTAGCAGCCGTATTTCCTGGCCAACCTTTCGTAGGCAACCGTATGCTCGTTGGGCAGCTCAACGGCCAGGTCGGCGAGCAGCTTTTTCGGATCGTCGTGGATCGGAACGGTATGCGCGAACTCCGGAAACACCAGCAGCCGGATATCGTGGAACGGCTCGTAGCCGACCACCGTCTGCTCGATCATCGCGCACATGCGCTTGACCCTTTCGGCGATCTGGTCGCGGTGGTCGGGAGCGGCAAAATCGGTCTGGCAGGCAGCAGCGTAGTACATCGCAAAAGTCATCCGGGTCGAACCATCAAGAATAGCATCGCCACCCGGTTCGCCCCTCACCTCGCCCCGGCGCGACTGCAAGGCTTGCGCGCCCGCCCCGTCTCCAACGGCCGGGCCTGGCCGGCAGACTCCTGAAAAGCCGTGCCAAAAACCGGGCCGATGGGAGTGTGCGATCGGTGATGGTTTCACAGTTCGAGGAGCGTCGACGTGCCGTAATGCGCGCCATGAAAAAGTCCGATCTCCCGAACAAGGTCTGTCCGGTGTGCCGGCGATCGTTCGCCTGGCGGCACAAGTGGCGCGACTGCTGGGACGAGGTGCGCTACTGCTCGAAGCGCTGCGGCGGGGAAGCCAGGCGCCGCCGGCGCCAGGCCGCGCGCAACGGCGGCCAGCCGGCGGAGTGACCGCACCGGCCGGCGACACGAGGGGCGGCTTACTTCTTCGGCATGTAGAGATCGGTGATGGTGCCCTCGTAGGCCTCGGCGGCCATCATCACCGACTCCGACAGGGTCGGGTGCGGGTGGATGGTCAGGCCGAGGTCGGCGGCATCGCAGCCCATCTCGATGGCCAGGGTCAGCTCGGCGATCAGATCACCGGCGTGCATGCCGACCACGCCGGCGCCGATCAGGCGGTTGCTCTGGTTGTCGAAAATCAGCTTGGTCAGGCCTTCCGGGCGATCCATGCCCAGTGCCCGGCCCGAGGCCGCCCACGGGAACTTGCCGACGCCGTAATCGAAACCCTTTTCTTTCGCCTGTGCTTCGGTCAGCCCGACCCAGGCGACTTCCGGGTCGGTGTAGGCCACCGAGGGAATCGCGCGGGCATCGGCGGCGCGCTTTTCGCCGGCAGCGACCTCAGCGGCAACCTTGCCTTCGTAGGAGCCCTTGTGGGCCAGCATCGGCTGGCCGACGATATCGCCGATGGCGAAGATATGATCGACGTTGGTGCGCATCTGACCATCAACGCCGATAAAGCCCTTGTCGTCTACTTCGACGCCGGCGGCTGCCGCGTCGATCTGATCGCCGTTGGGGCGGCGCCCGACGCACACCAGCACGCGATCGAAGTCGGCCGATTCCGGGGCCTTCTCGCCATCGAAATGAGCGGTCAGGGCCTTGTCGCCGGCCTCGACCTTCTCGACCTTCGTTTTGAGATGGAAAGCAACGCCGAGCTTTTTCATGTGCTGCTGCAGCGGCTTGACCAGGTCCGGGTCGGCTCCGGCCATCAGCCGGTCCATCATCTCGACCACCGTGACCTGCGAGCCGAGCGCGCGGTAGACACAGGCCATCTCCAGCCCGATGATGCCGCCACCGATGACCAGCAAGCGATCCGGCACATCGGCCAGCTCCAGCGCACCGGTCGAGTCCATGACCCGCTCGTCATCCCAGGGAATGCCGGGGATCTCGATGACCCGCGAGCCGGCTGCGATGATGCACTGGTTGAAATCGACCCGGCGCTGCTCGCCGTCGTGCTCGACGCTCAACTCGTGCGCGCCGCTGAAGGTGGCCGTACCCCGGATGACCTCGACCTTGCGCTTCTTTGCCATGCCGGCCAGCCCGCCGGTGAGCTTGCCGACCACGTCGTCCTTGAACGCGC
>CAYQJJ010000003.1:36612-37426 GCA_964417745.1 uncultured Wenzhouxiangella sp. | reverse complement strand
CTGGAAATTGATCGCCAGCAGCAGATACCACAGCGGCTGCAGCAGCGCTGCCGGTGACCAGCGCTGCTCCGGCGTCAGGCGCAGCATGCCGTAGCCATAGTCATGATCCTGGCCGAGAATGTTGGTGTGGTCGTGATGCTCGATATTGTGCGAGTTGATCCAGTGCTCGCGGGCGCACACGATATCCCAGTCGTAGGTCTGCGAATTCAGCTCCGGGTCGTTCATCCAGTCGTACTGGCCGTGCATCACGTTGTGCCCGATCTCCATGTTCTCCAGAATCTTGGCATGGGCCAGGGCGATCACGCCCACCACCCAGCTGATCGGATCGAAGCCGAACATCAGCAGGCCGCGCCCGGCGATCGCGCTGCCCTGGGCCCGGCGCACGATCTTGCGGATATGGACGGCATCGCGCTCGCCCAGATCGGCCGTGACTTCGGTCCGCAAGGCATCCAGCTCCCGGGCCAGGCCATCGAGCTGTTCGGGGGTCAGTCGGGTCTTGTGACTCATGTTGTTGTCCAGTTCAGTTGTTGTCGGAATTCGGATGGATCGAGAAGGCGCCCGGCGGTCGATCCGTCATAGCGCCAGTTCCAGTTCGCTTTCGGCGACGCACACGCACAGCTGGATCCATTCGTCCGGCTGATTCGAGCTCAGGCCGGTCAGCAGGTTGCGCGCCGTTCCGCTGTGTTTTTTGCACAGGCAGCTCCGGCACAGCCCGGCACGGCAGCCGTGTCTGGGTTGCAGGCCGGCAGCCTCGGCCGCTTCGAGCAGGCTGAGGCCGGATGTTTGAGTGAACACTTGTTCTGAGGTGAGCGCG
>CAYQJJ010000003.1:18541-36602 GCA_964417745.1 uncultured Wenzhouxiangella sp. | reverse complement strand
CCACCCGGCCGGGCCGGTGGCCGTGGAGCGGCGAAGCGCTCGAGCTGGAGCTGCCCGGCCAGGCCGCGCGCCTCCCAGACCGCGCTGACATCGCTGATCAGGGTTTCCGGCCCGCAGAGCAGCACCTGCCGGGCGGCCAGATCGGGCACGAGATCCGGGATCCGGCCCGCCTCCAGGCGGCCGCAACCGGCACTGTCGTGGACCCGAAGCGACAGACCGGGCAGGCGTTCGGCCAGGCTGTCCAGCTCATCACCGAACAGCCGCTGATCGGCGTGTCGGCACAGCTGCAAAAACACGATGTCGCCGTCGTAGCGTTCCCGGGCCAGTTGCTGCAGCATGGCCATCAGCGGCGTGATGCCACTGCCACCGGCGATCATCAGCAGGCGCTTCGGCAGCAGGTCCGGCAGCACGAACCGGCCATCGGCAGCGCTCAGCTCGAGCACCAGGCCTGCACCTGCGTTGGCATGCAGCCAGCTTGTAACCCCGTTTCCCTCCTGGCGCTGGATGGTCAGGCGCAGCAGCCGGGCACCCTTGCCGGGCCGGTCGGCACTGCTGGAAATACTGAACACCCGCCGGCGCATGACGCCGTCGATCTCCACGCCCAGGGCGACGTGCTGCCCGGCCTGGTGGCCTGACCAGTGTCGATTGGTGCGCAGCCAGAGACTGAAGGTGTCCGCGCTTTCCTCGACCCTGCGAACGACCCTGGCGCGAATCCCGGCAACCGACCACAGCGGATTGATGCGCTGGACAACCCGATTCCAGGCGGCCGGGTCGCTGATCGGGTGCGTGGCATCCCGCAGCAGGCGCTTGATCGGCAAGGGGGAGCGGGTGGAGTGGGCGTGCATCGGGGAAATCTTTTTCGGTGAACAGTTGTTCACTATAATGGTTGCCGGCAGGAGGATTGTCAAGCCCGGCCGTTGCCAGAATGCGCCAGCGCCCCGGCAAGCGCGCAGCGGGCGGCGAAGCCGGCCCCGATTCAGAGCGCTGGGATATACTGAAGCGATGACACAGAGAATCTCGCCATGAGCGCGGCATCGACCGCGCCCCGGCGCGCTCGCGACGGCGTCAAGGGCTCGCCACCGGCCACTCGCAGCGCGCAGAAGCAGCGCACCCGCGAACAGCTGCTCGATGCCGCGCTGATCCTGATGGAGTCCGGCCGCGGCTTTTCCTCGCTGAGCCTGCGCGAAGTCACCCGCGAAGCCGGTGTAGTACCGGCGGCCTTTTACCGCCATTTCACCGACCTCGACGAGCTGGGCCTGGCCCTGGTCGAGGCCTGCGGCCTGACCCTGCGCCGTTTGCTGCGCGAGGCCCGCCGCCAGGGCCTGCCGCCGACCCAGATCCTGCGCAGTTCGGTGCTCATCTACAAGGACTACGTCAAGGAAAACCACCGCTACTTCCGGTTTGCCGCCAGCGCCCGCGGCGGCGGCTCGCCGCGCATTCGCAAGGCCATCCGCATCGAGGAGTCGCATTTCGCCAATGAAATGGCCCAGGACATGCGCACCCTGAACCTGATGCCCAGCCTGCCCATGGAAGCACTGGAACTGATCTGCGGGCTGGTGGTAACGACCATGATGAATGCCGCCACCGACATTCTCGACCTGCCCGAAGGCCAGGAGCAGGCCGAGAAGGAACTGACCGAAAATTTCATCATGCAACTGCGCCTGATCTTCCTCGGCGCCCGCAGCTGGGACCCATCCCGGTAGCCCTCCACGCCCCAGCCCGGGCCGCCAGAAGCTCTTGCGGCACAGCCTGCCTCCTGGCAGTGCCTCGGCCCTCGGAGGCCATCGTCAATCAGAGCGACGGAAAGCGCGGTCGGCTCGGGCGGGGTGATGGGGTGTCCGGTCGGGCGACTTCGCCACGCGTCCGGAGGCCGACCGGACACCCCATCGGCCCGGCCTACCGAACCGGTCCCGTATAGGGTCGGGCCGCTGGTCTCCGAGCCCCCTGGTCAACGACTCAGGAGACGGCTGAGTCACATTCATAGCCAGAAAAGATATGCTGAAAGCCGTTTGGATCGGTGCCGGTCCGTTTGAGTCAACCGCAACCAACCGGGAATATCCATCATGAGCTCAAAACGCAATACCCAACTGTCCCTGTTCCTGCTGCGCGTGGGCGTGTTCATCGTCATGGCCATGTGGTCGCTCGACAAGCTGCTCGCGCCGGATCACGCCGCGGCGGTGTTCGAGAACTTCTACTACATCTCCGGAATCGGCAGCGAAATCCTGCTGGTCATCGGGCTGGTACAGCTGGCCATCGAAATCGCCTTTGTACTCGGGCTGTGGAAATTCTGGACCTATGGCTTCGTGCTGGTCACCCACGCCATCTCGACGCTGTCGTCGTGGCAGCAATACCTTGACCCGTTCAACAACATGCTGTTCCTGGCCGCCATTCCGATGCTGGCAGCCTGCATCGCCCTGTTCCTGCTGCGCAAGGAAGACCGCATGCTGACCATTGGCGGGTAGGGAGCGACCGAATAATGCCCTCCCATGCCAAGCGTGCGGGTCGAACCCATCGCGCATACGCTGCAGCCGATAGACTCCGTGCTGTCCACCCATTGATTGGAGAGTCGATATGAGCGATTCCGAGTACACACCGCAGAAAGTCTGGCAGTGGGAAGCGAGCAGCGGCGGCAAGTTCGCCAACATCAATCGCCCCGTGGCCGGGCCGACCCACGACAAGGAATTGCCCGTCGGCGAGCATCCCCACCAGCTCTATTCGCTGGCCACGCCCAACGGGGTCAAGGTCACGGTGCTGTTCGAGGAACTGCTCGAGCGCGGTTTTTCCGGGGCTGAGTATGACGCCTGGCTGATCGATATCAGCGAGGGCGAGCAGTTCTCCAGCGGGTTCGTGGCCGCCAACCCGAATTCCAAGATCCCGGCCCTGGTCGATCGTTCGCTGACCGAGCCGCGGCGGGTGTTCGAGACCGGCAGCATCCTGCTCTACCTGGCCGAGAAATTCGACGCATTCCTGCCCGACCAGGGCGTCGAGCGCACCGAATGCCTCAACTGGCTGTTCTGGCAGATGGGTTCGGCGCCTTATCTGGGCGGCGGCTTCGGGCATTTCTACGCCTACGCACCCGAAAAGATTCGCTACGCCATCGACCGTTTCACCATGGAGGCCAAGCGCCAGCTCGACGTCCTCGACCGCCACCTCGCCGAGCACGAGTACATGACCGGCACCGACTACACCATCGCCGACATGGCCATCTGGCCCTGGTACGGCCAGCTCGCACTCGGGCGCCTCTACGAGGCAGGCGAGTTCTTGCAGGTCGAGTCCTACGAGAATCTGCAGCGCTGGTCGCGGGCTATCGACGAGCGGCCGGCCGTCCAGCGCGGGCGCATGGTCAACAAGCCCTTCGGGCCGCCGGAAGGCCAGCTCCGCGAGCGCCACGACGCCAGCGATTTCGAGCATCGCACTCAGGACAAGATCGGCGACGACCAGGCCGGGGACAGCAACTGACCCGGGCTTTGCCCATGCTGGTCGCCTTCAACAAACCCTTCGGCGTCGTCTGCCAGTTCTCCGGTCAGCGCCCGACGCTTGCCGACTACATCGACCAGCCCGGCGTCTACCCCGCCGGGCGGCTCGACAAGGACTCCGAGGGCCTGCTGCTGCTCACCGACGACGGCCAGCTGCAGGCGCGTATCGCCTCGCCGAAGTTCAAGCTGCCCAAGACCTACCAGGTGCTCGTCGAGCGCGAGCCCGACGCCGAGGCCCTCGAACAATTGCGCCGCGGCGTCGAGCTGAAAGACGGTCGAACGCGCCCGGCCGAGGTACGCCGCATCGCCGAACCCGAAGACCTGTGGCCGCGCGACCCACCGGTGCGCTTGCGCAAGAACGTGGTCGACGTGTGGCTCGAAATCGTGCTGCGCGAGGGCCGCAACCGCCAGGTCCGGCGCATGACCGCCGCCGTCGGCCTGCCGACCCTGCGCCTGATCCGCCAGCGCATCGGCGACTGGACGGTCGCCGGCCTGGCACCCGGCCAGTGGCGGCGCATTGGCTGATCCGGCCAAAGCACGCAGCAAAGGACGACTCAAAGACAGTCTCGACTATCCCGTTTCAGACTTGTCGCGTTTTTGAAATAAGCGTGGCAATCTTTTTAGTCGTTGACGGCTATTTTCCTTTTTGCTAGGGTTCTGTTGCCTCCTGAGCCGGAGGCCTGCGTATGGCTGGCGAAGGGGGACTGAGGAATCGATTCCTTGGGTCAGCCTCTTTAACTGTAATTTCCCAACCGTAGAAGGAGCAAAAATATGCATAAATTCTCAGTGTTTATCGCATCGGCCGTGGTTCTGTCGGGGGCCGCAACGGCCCAGGGCGAAATTGATATCCAGCAATCCCATAACCAACTGCTGGCAACCCACCTGCTCGACCTCACCCAGGTCCATCTGCCGGACTGGAGAGTTCCGGAGGCCATGGGGGATTCGCGCTCGGAAGCAGTCCACGTCTATCGACCCATAAGGGTTCTGGCCGGCGGCTATACTCTGGGCACCGTTTTCGCCTGGAACGAAGGCTCCTGGCAGCCGACGGGGTGGCGACTGAGCCATCCGGACCTGGCCGATGAAACCGGCAGTGAGCAGGTCTTTCAGCGCGCTACCGACCTGCCTGGCCGGGTCCTCTCGCGCGACCCGATCGACCCGACCATTCCCGGGCTCCAGGCCACCAACTGGTGCACCGATGCGCCAGACACGCTCGGCCCTGACAGCACCAGTGGGCACGAGGTCGGTGATCAGGCAAGGTATTCCTGGACCAACGAGACTCAGGGCTGTGCCTACGAAACTGACTTCGAGGTGCAGAATCTGCCGCAGGGCGGCATCGGCTGGGTCGTGATCGATTTCCGATTCGAGCTTCAGAATGCCGGCGATGATGACGACGTCGGGGACGACGAGTCGTACTGAGACACAATCCGACCACGCCCGCTCGCCCGGACAGGCGGGCGGCCCGTTTTTCCAATTGCTGATTGCTTGACTTCATCATCCACCGGGCCGGGCGGGTCCGGTCGGCGGTCTCCGGCCAGGCGGGACACCTACGGGCAAGCCCTGACCTGAATGGTCAGACACCCGGATTCCACTTCCTACCGTTAAAAAGCGACACGCCGTGCCGTGGCAGAAACGCCTGGCTGTCGAGGAGCGCTGGCCTGAATCTTGCATATCCAGAGTAATCTGGAAATATTCCGGGCTGCTCCGGGCAGGAGGCAAGAATGGATCTGTTGTTGGTCGATGCGCGAACGCTGGCGTTTGTCTCCTGTCTCGGCGGCTTGATCATGGCGATGACCATGACCGGCCTGTACCTGACCGGAACCCGGCGGGCCGGGGTCCGTCACTGGGCCGTCGGCGGGCTGCTGTTTGGAATGGGCTATTTGCTGGGATTTCTGCTGCTCAGCATGCGCATCGACATACCCGGCTGGCTGGCTACCGGAATCGCCAACAATCTGATCGGCCTTGGCCAGATCATGGTCTTTCTCGGTGTTCAGCGCTTCCTCGGGCGGCCGGTCTGGTACTGGACCACCCTGCTGCCCGTGGCCGCATTCCTTCTCCTCCTGCATCCGGTCACGCGTTCCTTTCCAACCCCGTTTCTCATCGATACCGCGATCCTGTCACTAGCCAGCCTGGGTGCGGGCTGGCTGCTCTGGCAGGACCGCAAACCCGGATTGGTCATCGTGCAGCGCGCGACCGCTTCGCTGCTGTTTCTGATGGGCCTGTTCCTGATCAGCCGAATGGCGTACATGCTCACTACCCGCTCGGTCTCCGGATCCTTCGATCAGCATGTCCTCCAGATCCTCGCCTTTCTTGCCGCCATGGTCTTCGGCTTCCTGCTGACGATGGGGCTGGTATTGATGATTTTCCGGGCCAAGGAAATCCGCTTGCGGGAGGTCGCGAGGCGCGATGCGCTTACCGGACTGCGCAACCGGTACGCACTGGGTGAGATTTCACGGCGCGAGCTGAATATGTCGGCCCGCTACAACGGGGCGCTGTCGCTGATTGCCATCGACCTCGACCACTTCAAGCGCATCAACGACCAGCATGGCCACGCCGGTGGTGATCGGGTACTCGAACAGCTGGCCGAGCACCTGACCGAGGAATTCCGTGAAAGCGACCTGCTGTTCCGTACCGGTGGCGAGGAATTCCTGATTCTGCTGCCTTTTACCAGCCTGGACGACGCCATGAGGGCCGCCGAGCGGGTCCGGCAGAGGCTGGCGGGGTCCGAGCTGGCCGGGCCGGCCGGCCAGACCATCCGGATCACCGCCAGCGTCGGCGTAGCCGAGGTCGACGCGACCCGGGAGGACTGGGATGAAGCCTTGCTACGCGTCGACCAGGCCCTCTATCGCGCCAAGGAGCGAGGACGAAACCGGGTCGAAGCCGCCACATTCGAAGCCGCCCCATTCAGCGAGCCCGGATCGACAGAACCCGCTCAGGGCTGAGCCGGTCCGGGACCTGCTCTCCGGCATTCTTGCCATAAAACCCCGACCGGACTTCGCGGACGAGGTTGTTGAATGCCTCGCGCTGCATCGCCTCGATGGACGCGGTCATGGCCGCATCGCTGCTGGCATCGAAAAAACGTCGATCCGGGTTCGCGTGCCGGAATCGGGGCTTGCACCCGCCGTGTCGGTGTCCGCTGCAACCGCTATCCCTTCGAGAATTTCGGCCTCGTCACAACTTCCTTCCAGCAGGTGTGCGGTCTCCTCCGATGCGCTGCAGCTACCGTCGTATTCGGACCGGTCAAACGCGACCGCCTCTTCCAGGCTGAGGATTCTGATCGTATCCCCGTTACGCTCCAGAACCGAGCGCGACCAGCCAAACCGGCACTTCCCCCCACCGCGTTCATGCCACGCGCTGCCGGTGTTCTCTACCAGAATGCCCTGCTCGATCTCACGGTCTTCGCCCTGAACCTCGAACAGGCGGGTCACCCGGCCGCGATCACAGTCATCGGTATCGCGGGAGGTGCACAGGCTGAGGAAGTAGCGGTCGAAGTCGAACCCGGCCTGGTCGACGGTCGAGCCTTCCAGGTGAAAATAGCGGTATGGGCTGTCGGACGACTCCGATGTCTCTCCACAACTGCCTTCGACGTTGACATGGCGCGTGATCTCGTAGAAGCCGTGCAACTCCGGCTCATCGGCCGCGACGCCGGCGGCCAGGCTGCCGGCGATCAGCAGTCCGGCCCACCACGGGGCCCGGGCAGGCAAGGTTCTTTTGTCATTCTTCATGAATTCACTCCTCGGTTGTTCTCAAGAAACAAAGCGGCAAGCGCGAGGGATCGGCGACAGATTTCCCAACGGCCGCATGGCGGGTTCTGGCACGCATGACGTAGGAAGACAATGAAGCCGGTGAGAGCGCGCGGGGGATCGACAAGCCACCGGACCGGAAAAGGTGGGTCAGGTGAGGCCGTCTGTCTCGAGGCATCGATGCGATGAATCGATGCCGGCAGGACGGCATCCAGATCAGGGAGACAGACCATGCAGGTTCGATTTTTCAGTTCTTATTTCCTGGCCATCCCGCTGTGGATCGGTCTTTCGTTGCCCGCCAGCGCCGCCGAGGACTGCCTCGAGCGCTTCACATGTACCGGTCAGGCGTCGGCGCCGCCGGCCCGAAGCGCATCGCCGGCACCCGCGACAACACCACGCATCACCTCGAACTGGCCGGTGCTTACCTTTCAGGGGCTGGTCAACCTGGAAAACATTCTGGACTACTATGCCGGCGGCATCGGTAGCGAGGGCAGCGGTCCGGGCCCGAACTATGGCATGACCTTTTCGGACAACGCGCTGGCAGTCATCAGCGAAGAGGCTGGTGGCACGGGAAACTTCACCAACAATCCCTCCGGTGATACCACCATGGGCTTTGTCGCCGGAGATACCGCGACCCTCAACGTGCCCGACGGCTTCCAGGTCGGATTCTCGTTCTACTACTCGGCCGCTTTCAACGCCGGCGAGGTCATCGTCTACGACGGCATCAACGCCACCGGCAACATCCTCGCCACGCTGAGCCTGCCCATCACGCCACCGACCGGCCAGACTCCCTTCGACTTCGACAACTGGCAAGCGGTCGGCGTGGAATTCGACGGCACCGCCCGCTCGGTGGACTTCGGCGGAGCGACCGACGGCATCGGGTTCGACAACATTACCGTCGGCCAGGACGACCCGGATACCATCTTCCGCGACCGCTTCGAGCCGGAGTGAACAGTCGACGAGTCTTTCGCTTCGGACCGGACAAGACTCAGCACGCTTCGTCAGGCGCTGGTGGCGATGCGCTACCAGCCAGCGTGCCGCCGTCAATGACCAGTTCCGAGCCGGTCATGTAGGTCGCCTCGTCGGAGGCCAGCAGCACGGCCACGGCGGCAACTTCCTCGGGTCGACCGAACCGGCCGAGCGGACAATCGCTTGCGAATTCGCGCATGCGCGCCTCTCGCTCCGGCCCCTGTCCCAGCATCGGTTCCCACATCGGAGTGAGAATGGCGGCCGGAAAGATGGCGTTGCAGCGGATCGTCAGGCCCTGCTCGGCGCAGTACAAGGCCACCGACCGGGTGTGATTGCCTACCGCCGCCTTGGACGAGGCATAGGCTGCCGCCGCCGGAATCCCGACCAGCCCCGAGCGCGAGGAGATGTTGATGATCGAACCAGCACCGCGACCGCGCATGGCACGAATGCCGTACTTGCAACCGAGAAACACCCCATCCAGATTGGTCTCGTGCACCGAGCGCCAGTCGGCCAGATCGGCATGCTCGGGATCATGCGCAGCAAAGCCGCCCTCGAAACCGGTAATGCCGGCGTTGTTGACCAGCACATCGAGCCCGTCGCCTTCCAGCAGTTCATCAGTCAGTGCCTGCCACTGCACTTCGCGCCGCACATCAAGATGGCAATAGCGAGCCGCCGAGCCGAGCGCTTCGGCCAGCGCCTGACCTTCGCTATCGCGGATATCAGTGACCAGAACCTGCGCCCCCTCATCCACAAAGGCTTGCGCGATCGCCGCACCGATGCCGCGTGCCGCCCCGGTCACCAGGCATCGCTTGCCCTGCAATCGCTCACTCATTCGAATGATCCTGTATTGAATCGCCTCATTGGAAATCAACCCGCCGCATTCATGATCCTGCTTGCTGCGCCAGCCCCGGAAAAGAAAATACGACCTGATCAGGCACCTGACTCAGCCAACTCCTGGCCCCTGACCAGCGGCCAGTACACGTACGTGGCCGGGTCAGTAGCCCGGGCCTACGTGCCCGGGGGAGCTTCGGAAAACTCGTGCCGCTAGCCGGCCATGCGGCTTTGACTGATCTCGTCGTAGGCTTTGCTGATTTCCTGGGTGCGCTCCTCGGCCACCGAGCGCATGCTCTCGGGCATGCCGCGCGAGGCGAGCTTGTCGGGGTGGTGGCGGCTCATCTGCCGTCGGTAGGCCTTCTTGATCTCGGCATCGCTCGCCGTTGGGTCCACACCCAGGGTGGCGTAGGCGTCGGCCAGGCTGTCTTCGGTACTCTGGCCGGGGCCGGCCGCGGCATGCCGGAGCATTGCCTCCAGGCGTTCGACATCGGCCTCGGCCAGGCCCAGGCCGCGCGCGACGCGCAGCAGCATGCGGTGCTCGCTCTCGTGCACCATGCCGTCGGCAGCGACCGCCGAGAGCTGAACCTGCAAAAACAGCTGCAGCAAGGCGTGGTTGTTGCGCACTGATGCGCGCAGATTGAGTACTTCGCCGTGCAGGTCGAAGCCCTCGGACTTGCCGCGATTGAAGGCCGTCCGGGCGGCCTTGCGTTGGTCCTTCGACAACGCGAGCTTGTCGAAGAAGGTCTCGGCAACGCGTATCTCGTCCTGGCTAACCCGGCCATCGGCCTTGCACAACGCCCCCATCACGGCGAAGGTCGAATCCAGAAATCCCTGCGGATCCAGGCCCAGGCCGCGCGAGCGCATCAGGCCCAGCATGAACACACCGACCCCGAAGCCGACCAACAAGCCGAACACCAGCCCGGCAAACCCGCCGGCCACCAGGCCGATCAGGCCACCCATCAATACGAACAACAGCATGCGCGGAATGATATACCAGCGAGTCGCCAAACGGGTCAGCTGCCCGGCGCGCGCACGTCTAGACGATACCGGGCGGGTCAGTCGTCGCTCAGCCAGCGCTGCCCCTGCACCAGAAACAGCGCGAGCAGGACGGCCGCGAAGCTTCCGGCGGCGATCCAGGGCCCGAACCAGTCGACGTGATAGCTGACCGATACGAGGCCTGCGTAGACCACGGCAAAGGCACCGTGAACCCGAACGTCGCGAACCCCGACGCCGTCCGATATCGCGTACCAGGCCGTCGCCGATAGGTGCCAGAACGCACCCAGCACGAAAATCATCTCGATGGCGTGTTCCGAGAAACCGATGCATCCCTGGGCAGCCAGTCCCGCGCCGCACAGCTCGCTGGAATGGAGCTGGTAGGCACCGGGGACGAACAGCACGCCGAACATGCCCGCCGCGATCGCGACCTGGAAGATATCGATAAGAAACAGCGCGAAGATCCGTATCGGGTAGCCACCCACGATGCGATCGGATTCGGAATTGCGCATCCGCACCGGGTAGGCGTTGTAGACCAGGGCCGTGTAGGAAGCAAACAGGATCACCAGCATGAGCAGAACCAGTCGTTGCCAGAACAGGGGGCTTGTCAACACGTCACTGTCGAAGGTCACCAGACTGAGATAGTTGATGGCGAGGATGGCGATTCCCAGGCCGATGACCGCCAGCTGAATCTGGTTGACGCGGTCCATCACATGACCGGCGTAATAGTCGCGGTGAGTCCCGCTCATTGTCTTCTCCCCTTGAACTGGAGTTTGTCGGATTCTACCCGCTCGATGAATTCGGGCCCGGGCCGGCCCCGGGATGGCATGCGGCGGGATACGTCGGTGACCCTTGCCACCTGCCGCTTCCCGGCTGGCCGAACCTGCCGGACTCGATGGACCCGTTCAGGAATCCAGGCCCGACTGCAGCGCCCGGGCGCGCTCGGCCATGGCCTCTGATCCGTCGCGCATGATTTCTTCGAGCAGGCTCCGGGCGTAAGCGGTATCGCCGTCGCGCGCGGTAATCTCGGCAAGCTCGAGCATGACGACGACATCGGCATCGTCGAGTACCGGCGCGTCGTCATCCGGCGCGTTCGCGTCAGCCTTCGCGGCCGGGGCATCTTCAACCGGCTCGACGGTCGGCGGTATCGGCTGCTCGCTTCCACTCTGCTCCGGATCCGCCCCCGGCGCTTCTCCTGACGTTTCTCCCAGCGTTTCTCCCAGGGATTCTCCCGGCGTTTCTCCCGGCGTCTCGAGGGCGAGGTGGGGAGCGTCCCGCTCCCGGGTTGAAGCCTCATCGGAACGATGGTCCCCGCGAGCGTCGGCGTCGGCATCCGAGGCCATGGGGTCCTTGACCGGGTCCCTGACCGGGTCCGGATCGGGGGCGCGGTCGGGCTCGGCCGGGGCCGGTTCGGCGAACTCCTCAGCCCCGGCTTCCGGAGCGTCGAGATCGAGCCCCAACGAAGAAATTCCGGCAGGCTCTTGCCCATCATCACCGGCCGACAGGTCCGTTTCGGGGCTTGTCGGCTCGGAGTGGGCAGGTGCGGCCTCGTCGGCCGGTGCAACCCATTCGGACAGATCTACCTCCTCTTCTTCCGCGGCTGCTTCTTCCGCGGCTGCGCCCGCCCCGTCATGATCGGCGGGTGACTCGAAAGAGCCAGGACGATCATCAGGACCGGGCTCAACAGAATCCAGCGATTCGACCGGCTGCTCGCCCTTTTCGGTGGTCGGGTCCACGGCCGGCCCGGGCGTCTCCGAGATCTCCGGCGCGGGGGCATCGGCGTGCAGTTCCTCTTCGGCGTACGACGCGAAAAAATCGTCGACCACCGAGCGCTGCGGCTCGCCCGGCCCCGGCGGCCCGGTTTCGGGGGGCTCCCCGGTGTCCCGGGGGTCATCGAGGTTGGCCGACGCAGGCCGATCGCGCGAGGGCTCCGGCCCGGGCGTGGTCAGCAATTCGGCATCGAACCCGGACCAGTCATCCCGACTCGCCGTTGGCTCCGAAGCCCCGGCCTCTCGGTTCTCAGGGTCGGATCGATGCGGACTCGGCGAGTCGCTGCCGGCGGTTTCCAGGGCCTGAGCCCCGCCGAGGGCCGCTGTGGCCGAGGCAGGGGCGGCATCATCCTGCCGTCCCGGTTCACGCTCCCTTTCGGTGGCTGCCTCGGCGCCATCAGACGGCCGCGTTTCGGGGCCGCGCAGCCGCCGCCAGAGCCAGACGGCAAGCAGCAGCAGGATCGTGACCACCGCGGCCACCAGCCAGGCCGGCTTCGACAGCGCCGAGCGCACCGGCTCGGCCGGGGCCGTTTCCCCGGGGCTGGCCGGTGACTCGACGGCAACCGGCGTGACGGCGTCCTGCGGCTCCTCGACCGGCGTGGCAAGTCTTTCAAACAGGCCTTCCGGAAGCGGCTCGACCGTCGCCACCGGCGGTTGCGGTGTTGCGGTCTCATCGGCCCGGTCCGGGGCTTGAGCCGCCGGCGCGGCAGCGGTCTCTTCCTCGTCCGGATCGGCGCCCGGTCGAACCTCGACGATATCCAGTTCCAGATCGGGAATTTCGGCCGGATCGACCGGCCCGGTTTCGACGCGGCCCTCGGAGCCTTCCGGCACCTCGGACGGCTCGGTGATGCGCGAAGCTTCGATCGGCGCCTCGGCGGGCGGCTCAGCGACCGCATCCTCGGCCGGGGGCTCGGTGGGAGAGTCGGCCGCTTGCGGCGTCGGCTCCGGCGCATCACCGGCGATGGCGTCGATTTCGTCGCGCGTCAGCGCCTCGTACCAGCGCATCTGCTCATCGATCCGGCGACTCGCCTCGGCCGGGGAAACCGCCCTCGCCGCCTCCGCGTCGGGCAGATCCAGCACCACGCCCTCGCGCAGGAGATTGACGTTGTCCTCGTGGAAGGCCTCCGGGTTGCGCTCGAGCAGCGCGAGCATGTACTGATGAACCGTGATGCCCGGGTCGGGCCGGTTCTCGCTGGCGATCCGCCACATCGTGTCGACTGCCGAAACCGGCCCGTAAGTCGCCGGCGCATCCTCCTCCCCCGAGGGCTCGGACTGGCCCAGTGCCAGTGTCGGAGACATCAGGCAAAGCGCCAGCAGCAAGGCGATGACCTTGTGGCCTGAGCGCACACCATGACGGCGCGCATCAACAATTTGCTGGCTGCGGTACGAAAATCTCATGCATCCCTCCGAATGGGCCGTTTTTCACCCCCTTGCCCTGCCTTCCCGGGCGGCAACCGCCGCATCGTTCAACCGGGGCCAGCCCGGTTCGCTCGGGAATTTCCGCATCGCCTCTCATGAATCCTACCCGATCGGACAACGGCTCGGCCACCGAAAAGTTCGCAACCGGACTCTTGCCGGGTCGACCCGAGCCCGGGTGCAAGCGCAGAATGTGCTCCTCTCGTGACCGGGCCACGATACCCGACCGGCCCGATTCTGCCGCGCTGTCGCCCCGGGGCGGTTTTCATTGACCTTTGCAGAGGGCGATGTTTATGCTTCCGGGTCGTCGTTCAGGATGCCGTCCCATGGCCCGATTCCCGGTTGCAGCGCTGCTGGCGCTGGTTGTTCTCGTTTCGCTGCCATCGAGCCTGCTGGCCGATGAGGCGATGCTTCCGCTGCATCTCGATACCGGCGATGGGCGGGTGTTGCTGGAAGTGCGTGAATTCGAAACCCCGCTGATCTACACCAACACCCTGGCCACCGGCCTGGGCACGCCCTCGCCACTGCTCGACCGCGGCGATACCGGTGACAGTGCGCTGGTGGTGTTCGAACGCCACGGTGATCGCGTTTTGCTGATTCGGGAAAACCCGGACTACCGGGCCATCAGCGACAACCCGGCACTGGCCGAGTCGGTGCGCGAGTCATTCCCGCGCTCGGTGCTCGCGGCACTGCCGGTCGAGGAGGAGCGCGGCCAAAGCGTCGTCGTCGATGCTACCGACTTCGTGCTTTCGGACGTCTATGGCGTGGCCGATCGACTGCAGGCCGCCGAGCTGGGGCGAGTCACCCTGGACCCGGGTCGAAGCCATGCGCGCGCCGAGCGCAGCGGCGCGTTTCCCGAAAACACCGAAATCCGGGCAGTCCTGACCTTCGACGTCGACGAGCCCGACGGCCGGCTGCGTCGTCAGGCGGCCGACCCGCGCTCGCTGAGCTTCGAGCAGCAGCACAGTTTCATTGCCCTGCCCGATGAGGACTACCAACCGCGCGAATACCACCCGCGCGCGGGCGTTTTCCCGCACGTTTTCTTCAACTTCGCCCGCGCGCTGGAAGAGGGCTACGAGCAGCGCTGGATCTGGCGCTGGCGGCTCGAGCCTTCCGACCGGCAAGCCTATCTGGCCGGCGAACTGGTCGACCCGGTCGAGCCGATCATTTTCTACCTGGACCCGGCCATCCCCGAGCCCTACCGCTCGGCCTTTCGCGAAGGCGGTAACTGGTGGGCGCAGGCCTTCGAGGCGGCCGGTTTCAGCAACGCTTTCGAGGTGCGCGACCTGCCCGACGGCGCCGACCCGATGGACATTCGCTACAACATGCTGGTGTGGGTGCATCGCAACGAGCGCGGCCCCTCGGTCGGACCCAATTACCGTGACCCGCGCACCGGCGAAATCCTGAGCGCCAAGACGCGCATGGACTCGTTCCGCTCGCTGGTCAACCACGACCTGTGGATGGGCTTTCTGCCTGCCGCCGGCCCGAACGGCCTGGGCGTGAGCTCGGCGGAAATGGCCATGGCACGCCGCCGCCAGCACACCGCCCACGAGATCGGTCACTCGCTGGGCATGGCGCACAACTTCATCGCCGCCACCCGCGATCGCGCCTCGGTAATGGACTATCCCGTGCCGCTGGTTGATCTCGACGAGGACGGCCACGTCGACCTGTCCGATGCCTACGCCGAAGGCATCGGGGAGTTCGACAAGCTGGCCATTCGCTATGCCTACAGCTGGTATCCCGACGAGGCGGCCGAGCGCGAAGGCCTGGCCGGAATTGTCGAAGAAATGATCGAGCGCGACCAGCCCTTCATCACCGGCGGGCACGGCGGCGACGACGGCAGCTACCCGGACGCCACCCGCTGGGTGGAAGGCAACGACATGTTCGCCGCCTTCGAGCGCACCCGCGCGGTGCGCCGGGTTCTGCTCAAACACTTCGACGAGCGCGCCCTGGCCGATGACGAACCCTACGTGATCCTGCAGCGACGCTTTGCCCATGTCTACATGCACCACCGCACGGCACTGACCGGCGTGCTCAAGCATATCGGTGGACACGCGTTTTCCTACGCTCTCAAAGGCGACGATCTGGCACCCACACGCCCGGTTCCGGCGTCCGACCAGCACCGCGCACTCGAGGAAGTCATGGCAGCACTCGAACCGGCCGAGCTGCGCATCCCCGACCGCATTGCCGACCTGATGGCGCCAGCACCCATGGGCTGGGATGCGGGCTGGCAATGGTACGTCGACCCCGGCGCCCTCGAATCGCCGGGCGGCACCCTGTTCGACCCCGTCAACGTTGCTCATCGCTGGACTTTCGAAATCGTCACTCGCCTGCTCGACCCGGCGCGCATGGCGCGGGCTGCGAGCCTGAGCACGCGAAATACCGACATGCCGGGGCCGGGCGAGGTGATGGATCGACTGATCGCTGCTACCTGGGAGCGAAATGCCGCCGATGCCGATGACAGCCACGACGCAGCCCTGGTCCGGGCCACCCAGCGCAGCGCACTTGACGGCCTGCTCGACCTGGCTGGAAGTGATCAGGCCGTTTTCACCGTGCGCGCCGCCGCCGAGGCTCGTCTGCAAAGCCTGGCCGAGGCACTCGAGCCTCGCCGGCGCGAGCGTCTCGGTGACGACGAGGCCGCGCACCGCCGCATGGCGCTGGCCGATATCGAGCGCTACTTCGACGGCCGCGACGATCCCGCAAGCCGCCCGCGCCCGGCACCCATCGCCCTGCCATGGCCGTGATGGTGCGCCTGGTGGGCCATGCGGTTGCAGCTCATTCGGAGTAGAAGTGAATCCGGTCCCGGCCCGCCTGTTTGGCCGCATACATGGCCTTGTCGGCCCGGCCGAGCCATTGCTCCCAGTTTTCGTTGGGCTGTAGCGCGGCAGCACCAGCCGAAAAGCGCACCAGCCCGGCTGGTCCGGCCAGCTTTCCACTGATTGCCTGATGCAGTTTGGCGGCGATTTCCCGGCCGGTTTCGGGGCTGACATCGGGCAGTAATACAACGAACTCCTCGCCACCGAAACGGTAGAACCCATCCTCGTCGCGGATATTCCGACGCACGGCTTCAGCGAATTGAACCAGGGTCTGGTCACCAATCTCGTGACCGTGTTCATCATTGATTTGCTTGAAAAAGTCCAGGTCAATAAGGATCAGCGTCGCGGGTTTGCCCCGTTCAGCCATTGACCGCACCGCTCCGACCAGGTCCTCCTTCAACGAGCGACGGTTGCCGGCCCTGGTCAGGGGGTCACGCGAGACCATTTCCTCGAGCAGGCGTTGCTGGGTGTCGAGGCGCTGGGAAAAGATGAATCCGTAAACGGTGATCAAACCCGAGGTGATGATGTAGGTCAGCACCTCGACCATCGACTCCAGCAGCTCGGTCATCGGAACCAGCGCGGCGACCAGGACCAGGTTGAGAATGACGGCATTCTGGCGGTGAGTCAGCAGAAAATTGATCCACAGACCAAGAAACCCCCACAGGATCCCGGTGCGCTCGAACACCAGTGAACTGGCGATACAGGCGGTTACGTTGAACAGGGCAAAAAGGAATCCCGAACGCTGCGTGTTGCCGGTCCGGATCGTGTAGATAACGATCAAGGACACCGCCAGAACGATCGCGGTATTGACCGCCGCGCCGAGCCAGAAGCCGGTGATGGCTCGATAAACGGCAAAGCCCGACACGGCCAGAGCGGCCAGCAAACCGAACGAAAGAATGATGGCAAACCGGAACTCGCGGCCGAATTGAACGACCACGGCACGCAGCCAGGTCGGATAGATGATTCGCGTATCGCCCATCAGTCCGAAGGGCGCGAACGATGCCGCGACGAACTTTTCCGGAGCCAATCAAACCCCGTATCAGACGCCGCTTCGGTTCTCTCTCCCATGCCAGCCTCCGTCCCTACAGCACCTCCAGTATAAATGTCAACCGGTGTGAGTCAAACGGTGGGGGAACACGCGCTACCGGGCGATAGCGAGCCCTCGGCACGATCCCCGGCCCCGCCTGCAGAGGGCGAGGCGGGGCGGCGCTTAAGGGCCTTTCAGGCTTTGCCGCGGATTGCCCCGACGATCAACAGCAGGATGACCGCGCCGACCACGGCGGTGATGATGGCGTTGAGGATACCCGTACCAATAGCCACACCGAGCTGCCCGAACAGCCAGCCCCCGATCACTGCACCGATTATGCCGACAACGATGTTGATCAGGATGCCCTGACCGCCTCCCTTGACGATGAGACCTGCCAGCCAGCCGGCAATGCCGCCGACGATGAGCCAGACCAGAATACCTTCCATACCTACCTCCCACTACACGAATGAATTCGCTTCACGGTACCCCTATCACTGTGGCGACGCAAGCGGCACGATCCGACCCGGATCCCCGGCCTGCAAAGCGTTTGGGCCCGGGCTACCGGGGTCTCCAGCCTCGTTCGGCCAGAAGCGGCCCGCCCCCCCCTGCGCCGCCGGATCGTGCGGTTGTGAACAGACTGGAAATGATCCAGGCCTCATGTTGGTTACCTGTTTCAGCTTGCAAAGGAATACTCCGCAATGAACCGGTCCGCCCCGAACTTGTCCCGAAAATCCCGTCACTCGAACGGCAGCGCGCCGATCGCCGGCGGTCCGGGCAGGATAATCCTGGAAATGGGCTGCTGGATCCTGGGCATTGCCTTGATCGCGGCCTACTTCCTGGCAACCACCACTCTGGAGAGCCAGCGCAGCCAGGGCATCGAGCTGTTTTCCGAGGCGCGAGCGGAGGCACAGTCGGAAGCACGATTGAAAGCACAATCGGCAGCACAATCGGCGACACAATCGGCCGTTCAACCGAAGCCACCGGTCAGTCACCGCCTCGAGGATCTCCCCCTGGCCGACCA
>CAYQJJ010000003.1:0-18441 GCA_964417745.1 uncultured Wenzhouxiangella sp. | reverse complement strand
TTCAACCGAAGCCACCGGTCAGTCACCGCCTCGAGGATCTCCCCCTGGCCGACCATTTTGTACCGCTTCCGGAAAGTTCTGCCGAATCCGCCTCGCTGCCGATTGCCGTCTTGCGCATGGATCGAATCGGGCTGGAGGTGCCGGTCTATTCGGATGTCAGTGAGCTCAATCTGAGCCGCGGCGCGGGATGGATCGGAGGAACTGCCGCACCCAACACGGGTGGCAACATGGCAGTCGCTGCCCATCGCGACCGCTTCTTTCGACCGCTCAAGGATATCGAGGTCGGTGACCTCCTCGAGCTCGAGAGCCTCGATGGCCACGGCGAATTTCGAGTCTCGAGGATTTTCATCGTCGAGCCCGAAGACGTCGCTGTTCTCGACGACACCGAGGTGCCCACGGTCACTCTTGTCACCTGTTACCCCTTCTATTTCATCGGCAATGCGCCGCAGCGCTACATCGTGCAGGCCAGTGCCGTTGAACAAACCGGGAACCCATCCAAGACGGATTTCATTCCCATCGCTCTTCAATCAGGAGATACACCATGAACACGTACTCGAATATTCTGGCCACGACATCAGCAGCCCTGCTGATGAGCCTGGCTTTATCCGGTAATTCTCTCGCCCAGCAAGGCCAACCGACAATGCCGGACCCGGACATGGACCGGACCAGTTGCGATGAAGTCGACTGGCATCAAGACATGGTGCGTGATTACCCGTGGGTCGCCGACGCCTGCCATGAAGCAGTAATCGTCGATGGGCAGAAATGGGCTCGCTTCGAGGCTGAATTCGAGCAAGTCAACAACGATGGAACGATCACCTCGGATTTCAAGAACAATCGTGGACGATCAATGGGTAGCGTCAACCTCGAGCCAGGCCGGGACCAGCGCGTAATGCTGGACGGCCAGCCAACCCCGTTTACCGACTTGCGCCGCGGCCAGGTGCTGAACTTCTACGCTCCGGAAGGCATGTACGCCTTTACCACCGAACCGGGCGTACCGGAATCCGAGCAGGTTCAGATCGCTGATCGCTCGGGTGATCGGGAAATGGCCGACGAGGACTCGGACCGGACCGATCGCGCCGATGAGCGGCGCTCAGGAGAACTGGCCGAAGCCGATCGGGATTCAACGGACCGGCAGGACACCTTGCCCGCAACCGCAGGCCCGCTTCCGATCATTGCACTGGGCGGACTGCTGTCCCTGCTCGGTGGTATCACCCTGACGCTTCGTCGTCGATTCACGACACCGAACGCCTGATAGCTTCAGGCTTTATCGACTCAGACTTTCGCCGGGCGTTCGACTGCCGATCGCCCGGTTTTTTTTGGGACACAATCCTGCGCGAACGTCGATTCAGCCTCGAGGAGCTGCTGCTCGCACCATGGGGCCCGGGCTTCGGATGCAGAACATGATTTTCCAGGCAACGAAAAAGAACATGGGCGCTTTCGCGCCCATGCTTGGTGCGTGGCCTACTACCGCCATGTTTCTTTAACAGGAGTGTTTCGATTGCGAGTCTGTCAGCCCACAAGCTGCATTTATGTGCGCTATCCAACATTGGGGGGCAGTGCCCGCCCGCGTAATGTTGTTCACTGCCTTCCTGCCAGCCCTTGAGAGGGCCAACATCGAAGCTGTCATTGAGTGTGCCAACGCACTGATGGCGCTCTGTTCAGCCCTTAGGCTGGTTTTTCAGACAGCACCAACTCAGGTAAGTAGTCCATGTCCAACGTCAAACCGAATCAGCGTTTTTTACGGGGCGTCCGGCACGGACCGGAAATCCCGGATGACTGGGAAAACGAGGGTGGTAGCCTGTCGCAGCGGCCTGTGGAGGAACCCGTTCGGACTGACCCCGGCGGCGGACATCCTGATTCCGCCTTTGCGCTACTCGATGCCCTGCCGCTGGGCATTCTGATTACCGACCACGACGGCCAGATCACCTACAGCAACCCGGCCAGCCATGAGCTGTATGCAGCTTCCGAGTCGAGCCTGCGCGGTACGCACTGGCGTCAGGCAATCGATGCCCGTGATCAATCTGCCGTTCCAGCCCGCGG
The DNA here is from genome assembly GCA_964417745.1 of uncultured Wenzhouxiangella sp. Lineage (GTDB taxonomy): Bacteria > Pseudomonadota > Gammaproteobacteria > Xanthomonadales > Wenzhouxiangellaceae > Wenzhouxiangella. The sequence goes on along the minus strand of CAYQJJ010000003.1, from coordinate 16,401 downwards.
GCGGCAACGCAACAGTGAAGTCCGACCCGTCATGTTCGAGGTCAGGATCATCGCTCGCTCCGGCCGCCGCATCTGGACACGCCACAGCATCGAACCACTGAGGCTGGAACAGGTACCGGGCGGATACATCCACACCATCGAAGACATCAGCCGAATCAGGGCCGCCGAACAAGCCAGGGCGGCGACCGAAGAGGAACTCTCCACCGAACGCGAACGGGCGCGGGTAACGCTGGAGTGCATCGGTGACGCGGTAATCAGTACCGACGCGAAAGGACAGGTGAGCTATCTGAACCCGGTGGCCGAGCGCCTCACCGGCTGGTCACGAGAAAAGGCCGAAGGCCAGTCTCTCAGCCGGGTATTCAAGGTTGTCGACACCGACAGCGGCAAGCCCATCCACAGCCCGGCCGAGCTGGCCATGAAAGGACTCGAGATCGTGCAGATGCCGGCAAACTGCCTGTTGATCCGACCCGATGGCAGTGAGCTCGCGATCGAGGATTCCGCTGCGCCGATACTGGACAAGGCAGGCAGGCTGACAGGCGCGGTCGTCATATTCCGGGACCGCAGGCTGTCGCGGGAGAACACCGCAAGGATGGCTTATCTGGCACGCCACGATGCCCTGACCGGGCTGCTCAACCGGGTCGCGTTCGCTGAACATTTCGATCAGGCGCTCAAGCTGGCCCGGCGCCACCGCAAGCGGATTGGGCTGTTGTTCATCGACGTTGACCAGTTCAAGCAGATCAACGACAAGCTCGGGCACAAGGCCGGCGACCGCCTGCTTCGCGACATTTCCCGCAAGCTGCTTGCCAGCGTGCGCAGCACCGACCTGGTCTGCCGCCACGGCGGCGACGAGTTCGTCGTCTTGCTCGGTGAAATCAGCGAGGCCGAAGACGCCAGCAGGGTGGCCGAAAAAATATACGCGGCAACCTCGAAGCCCTGTCAGATCCAGGGTATGCAAATCACTCTGGAACTGAGCATCGGCATCAGTCTCTATCCCGACGATGGGGCCGATATGGAGACCCTGATGCACCGGGCTGATGTCGCAATGTATCGCGCCAAATTCGATAGCGCAAAACACCATTACATCTACCAGTCGAGCATGGAGAAACCGGTGGTGGAAGTCTCGTCTCGAAAATCCGCTCCTATGTGACACGGCGTACCGACAGCCGCTACCTGCACAAGCGACAATTCAACACAGGAATTGCCTGGTCCGGACAACGTCGGGCCAGCAACAGCAAGAGTCTCGACACGACGCTTCCGTCGTTCCCACCATTACCCTGGATATCCGATCATGAAATTTTTCAGCAAAGCTCTACCCTTACTGGCCCTGACCCTGATGCTGGTCGCCCTTGCCGGCTGCGCCGGTAGTGACACCCGCTCTTCGACCGGCGAATACCTCGACGATACGGCCATCACCACCCGGGTCAAGGCAGCCATTCTCAACGATGGCGATCTGCGCTCGTCTGAAATCAACGTCGAGACGTTCCGGAATGTCGTGCAGCTGAGCGGTTTTGTCAGCTCCCAGGCAGAGATCGATGCCGCGGTCAACCTGGCCCGATCCGTCTCGGGTGTGGAGTCGGTGCAAAACAACATGCAATTGCGCTGAGCCGTTGACAACGACCGGCCAGGAGTCCTCGACGATGAACACCAGCAAGCCGCGGCTGGCTACAGCCAACGTGATCTACTTTGTCATCGTCCACCTGCTTGCCCTGGTGGCCGCCCCCCTCTGGGGGGTGTTGGTCGGCTTCAGCGGCTGGGCCTGGCTGACCGCCGGGGTAATCTGGCTGTTCAGCGGGCTGTCGATCACCGCCGGCTATCACCGGCTCTGGTCGCATCGCAGCTACCAGGCGGCCTGGCCGCTCCGGCTGTTCTTTGTCATCTCCGGCACCTTTGCCCTGCAGAACTCGGTCCTGGTCTGGTGCGCACGCCATCGCCTCCATCACCGCTTTGTCGATGATGTCGAGCACGACCCGCATTCGATCCGCACCGGTTTCTGGCATGCCCACATCGGCTGGATGCTGCGTCACTGGCCCTCGAGCGCAGTCGACTTCAGTCAGGTACGCGATCTTCAGCGCGATCCGCTGCTTAAGTGGCAACATCGCCATTACTGGCTGCTGACATGGCTGCTCAACCTGGGTGTGCCGGCGCTGGTCGGCCTTCTGGTCGGCGAGGTCATCGGCATGGTCCTGCTGGCCGGCGCCGCCCGGCTGGTCTTCAGCCAGCACTGCACCTTCTTCATCAACTCGCTGGCCCACAGCTGGGGCAAGCGCCACTACAGCGACGAGAATACCTCGCGAGACAACGGCTGGCTGGCGCTTCTGACCTGGGGTGAGGGCTATCATAATTTCCACCATGCCTTTCAGGCCGACTTCCGTAACGGCACGCGCTGGTGGCATTTCGATCCGGGCAAATGGCTGATCGCGGCCTGTTCATCGGTTGGATTGGCGAGCGAGCTCAAGCGCACCCCGAGTTTCAGGATCCGCCGGGCCCGCGTTCAGATGCAGTTCCGCCAACTCGAGAGCGAGCTGGCTTCCGTTGATGCCTCCGAAACCTGGGGCCAGGCCATAGAGCGCGAGTACCAGCAGTTCATGGACATCGTCAGCCAGTGGCAGGCCGTGCAGGCCGAGCGTGTCCAGGCCGGCGGTTCGGCATTGCGCAATCACTGGCACAAGCACGCGTTCAGAAAGCGCCTTCGGGAGCTCGATCAGGAGCTGAAGGCCCAGGCCCGGCGCCTGGCAAGCCTGCAACACGACTGCCAGTCGGGCAGTCGAGGTGCTTCATAATATTCCTCGCTGGCCGTTCATATAAAACTCCAGCCGCTGGGATAGAATGAGCCTCCTTCGAGGAGGATACCGACCCATGAAGACCAGCAATTCGACCAGCCCGGAAAGTTTACGTACCGATGCCGAAGGGCGACTGCGTACCGGTACCGCCCCATCGACAGCCGGCTGGGCGATTGGGCCCGAGGCGCTGTCACTGCTCTACCAGTTGGCCAGCGACCCGGACCGCTCCGCCGATGCCCAGAAACTGCTGCACGAGCTGCAGACCCACCAGGTCGAGCTCGATCTGCAGCACGAGCAAATGGCAGAAAACGAAAGCGAGCTCTCGCAGCATCTCAACCATTTCCAGGCGCTGTTTGACCATGCGCCGGGCGGCTATCTGGTGCTCGGGCGCGATGGCCGTATCCTTCGAACGAACCGCACTGCATGCGCGCTGTTCGGGCTGGACGCCGACCAGCTCGAGGACCACATGCTGACCTGCCTGCTGAGCCCGGAAAGCAGGCCGGCCATTCAGACCGCCCTGGAAAACGCGGGCAACGGCAAAACCACCGGGGTGACCCGGGTGCAGGCACTGGACTCCCGCCCGCTCGGCCTGTTATCCGGCATGGCCCCGGGAGAGGATGCCGTTCTGGCGCTGGTCTTCCCGGAAAGCCCGACCCCGGGAAATTGAGCTGAAACTCTGGCTGCCAGAGCCGCCGTACGGCCACCCCCGCAGTGACTGATCAGGCCACCACCGCCACCACCGATCGTGTCGACATCGTCGGCATCGGCGCCTCGGCCGGCGGGCTGGAGGCCCTGGAAGACTTTATCGCGCATGTGCCGGCCGACAGCGGCCTGGCCTATGTAGTCGTCCAGCACCTCTCACCGACCGAGGAAACCCATCTGACGGAATTGCTGCGGCGCATTACCTCGCTGAGCGTGAACGAAGCGCGCAACGATGAGACGATCGAGCCGAACTGCGTTTATGTCATCCCGCCAAATACCGAGATCCGCGTGGTCAAGAATTGCCTGCAGCTGGCCAGGCCAACCGAACCGAGAGGCTTGCGACTACCGATCGATGTGCTGTTTTCGTCCCTGGCCAGTGCCCGCGGCAGAGATGCCATTGCCGTTGTCCTGTCCGGCATGGGATCGGACGGCACCCTTGGCCTGCAGGCGGTCAAGGCGGTCGGCGGCCTGACAGTCGTCCAGACTCCGGAGTCGGCGCAGTTCGATTCGATGCCCAAAAGTGCGCTCGCCGCCGGCTGCGATGACATCCTGGACACGCCCACTGCCTTGCCGGAACGTATCCTGGACTACCTCGGAAAGGTCCAGAGGTCTGTGGCAACCGAGCCCGAGCCGGCCGAATCAGAATCAAGCCAGGAAGCCCTTCAGTCCATCGTCGGGCTCCTGCAGCAGCGAACCGGACATGACTTTTCCCAGTATCGATCCAGCACCCTGAATCGCCGCATCGGGCGCCGGCTGGCCATTCACGGTCTGAGCGATCTGACCGAGTATGCCAGCCTGCTGGCCGAGAACCCGCAAGAAGCGGATCTGCTGTTCAACGAAGTGCTGATTGGCGTGACCGACTTCTTCCGGGATCCCGAAGTCTGGGCGCAGTTGTCCGAGACCCTACCCGAGCTCCTGGAAAGGAAGGAAACAGGCCCGGATTTGCGCGTGTGGTGTGTCGGTTGCTCGACCGGCGAAGAAGCCTACACCCTGGCCATGATCATGGCCGAAGCCATGCAGGGTCGTTCACGCGATTTCAAGCTGCAGGTTTTTGCCACCGACCTCAGCTCGGATGCGATCGCGCACGCACGTCGCGGAGAATATCCACTCACCATCGCCTCAAGCGTTGGCGAGAAACGCCTGGCGCGGTTTTTTACCCGGCATGACGATCATTACCGCATCAACCAGTCGATCCGCGACCGGGTGCTGTTTGCACGACATGACGTGATCCTGGACCCGCCCTTTACCCGGCTCGATCTGATTGCCTGTCGCAATCTGCTGATCTATTTCGATCCCAAGCTGCAACAGCGACTGATACCCTTGTTTCACTACAGCCTGCGCCCCGGTGGCCTGCTGCTACTCGGGAGTTCTGAGTCCGTTGGCCGGCTCGGCCACCTGTTTCTCCCCCTGCAGTCCCGGCTGCGACTGTTTCAGCGCCAGGATCGCGGCGTGAGCAGAAGGCCTGATTTTCTGCTCAATTCCTATCCGCCGTTCTCGGGGAAAGCCAAGGAGCCCGACGTGAAAAAGCCCGAACGATCTTCGTCCTCATCCTCGTCCAGTCATTCCAGCGCGGGCCTGCAAGAGGCAGCCGACCGGACTCTGTTACAGGTCTATGCACCGGCAGCCGTGGTATTGAACCGCGATGCTGACATCGTCTACATCAGTGGCCGGACCGGAAAATACCTCGAGCCGGCGGCCGGCAAGGCCAACTGGAATATTAACGCCATGGCCCGCGAGGAGCTGAGGACCCCGCTGGGGCAGGCGATCAAGAAAGCAGCTACTGAAACCGCCCCGGTCAACCTGCATGGCATTGAAGTCAGAACCAACGGCAGTTCGCAACGGGTGGACGTGACCGTCCAGGCCTTGCAGGAACCGGCCAGCCTGCGCGGGCTGACCATGGTCGTATTTCGCGATGCGCCGGATATCCCCGCATCGACCGCAACCGGCGACGGCGAGGAATCGCGGGCCATGCGGGCCGCTGCCCAACGTCATCAGGACGAGATCCAGGCCCTGCGCGAGGAGTCCCAGCGTCACCGTGAACAAGCCGAAGCGGCCCAGGAGGAACTGCAATCGACCAATGAAGAACTGCAGTCGACCAACGAAGAGCTGACCACCTCGAAAGAAGAACTGCAGTCCATGAACGAAGAGCTGCAGACCATCAACAGCGAAATGCAGAGCAAGCTGGATGATCTCATGCAGGCCCAGAGCGACATGCAGAATATCCTCAACAGCGTCGAGATCGCGATCTTGTTCCTGGACAAGCATCTCAATGTTCGCCGCTACACCGAACGCGCCGCCAGCATCGTCAACCTGCGCGAAGGCGATGTCGGCCGACCCTTGAGCGATCTGACAACCACCCTCGAATACCCGGACCTGCAGCGCGATGCCACCGAAACCCTGCGTAGCCTGAAGCCGACCGACAAGCAGATGCAGTCTTCGGACGAACGCTGGTTCTCCGTTCGCATCATGCCCTACCGCCGCCTCGATGATGTCATCGACGGGGTGGTGATCACCCTGGTCGACATCACCGAAACCAAGCAGCTCGAACAGTCCCTCCGCAATCCGGGGCAATGACCGCCTGAGTCCGGATAGAGTGTTGTTGAATCGGACGGGCTCATGGGGTGTCCGCAAGGACTGTGTACGACAGCGCGTGTTGTGACCCGGCTCCCTTTGCAGGGATGCGATGGCTTGCCAGATCAGAAAGTTGCGTGACCCCCATCCCAATTCCGGCTTTCCCGAACGAAAATCACTTGACCCGGGTGCCCGCCACGGCCGAGCATGCCGTTAAGGGGGAGTTCTGACTAACGGTTTCGTTGGTTCAAACTCAGGAGAATTGGCATCAAGAGCGTTTGCGCGCGGCTTGGCAGCGTGGTGATATTTCTGGCGTGGGCGGTATCAGCGGCCCATGCCGGCTATGACTACCCGGCCCGACCCTATATGGAACAGAATCTGGCGCGGGCGGCCGAGCGGTTTCCCGGCGACCTGCCCCATCAGCGATGCTGGGCGGCGGCCAATGCGGTCTGGGAATTCACCCTGGACCAATTCGGTGCCGACCATGCCGAGGCCTGGCTCGCTCCCTGGTGGCACGGCGGCCAATGGCTCAAGCTGTGCGACGGCGAAGGATTGCGCGCCCGGGAATCACGCCACTGGGGCATTACCTGCCCCTATAGCTCCTGCCCGGAAGGGGATGGCCCCTACATCAGCATCAATCATGACCGCATCTACTCGGGCAGGCGGTCTGAAGCCTGGCTGCACGGGCGCTATTACTATGTCATGTCGCACGAGATGGCGCACGCCATCGGCCACTACTACGGCCACCCGAGCTGGGCCGATGATCAATGGGCCGACGCCGTGGCACGCGCCTTCGGCGCCGAGGTCTGTTCGCATTCTCCGTACTGCCGCCCTGGTCCGGCCTACCCGAAATTCGAGCCCCGGCCCCCGCCAGAGGGACTGACCCTGCCGCCGCGGGCCCCGATCGGCGACTGAGCACAGTCGAGCATTGCTAGGGAACCTCTGAACAACTCTGAGCGGGCGCGACGGGTCTTTGCGGGCTGGCCCGTTGTGGCTTCGGCGAGCGTGGTTTGGTCATTCCAAATGAGCGAGTCGAAACGCAGCGGGGCGGCCCGCAAAGGCCCGTCCCGGACGGGTTTCGCCTCACAAGCCGCATCTCGCGCGTTGCGCCCCTCGGCCGTAGCGACGGCTACTGTCACTCGGGTCGCACCACACGATCTGCGGCTTGTGAGACTGAAACGCGCTCCGCGCAGAGTTATTCAGAGGTTCCCTAGCGGGCCACCAGGTAGAGCCTGGAGACCAGGCTCTTCTGGGTATTGTTTCATTGTCCAGCAATGGCTGAGCTCAACAGTCTTCGAAACGAACGAGTGTCCATTGCCCATCGCTCGACGAATTAATTGTCGTCTTTTGCCTTCTTGGCATCGTTCTTGATATCGCCGAACTTGCCTTTGGCCTTGCCGCCATGCTTTTCGGCCTTGCCCTTGTACTCGGTGCTCTTGTCGCCGGTCACCTTGCCAGTAGTTTCCTTGACCTTCCCTTTGGCTTCGTCTGCACGTCCTTCAACCTGTTCCTTGTTCATGATCTGACCTCCAGATAACGTTTGGATTGGATTCTTTCTCTGCGACCTGCGCTGCGATCGCTGCAGTGCTAGGGCGCAAGGATGACTGAAGCCCATGGGCAGGTCCGTGCGTTTACCAACATACCCGGCCGGCGAGATCAAACCATCGGATGTGTCTCAACGAACAGACCCGGTGGCTGCGAGAATCAATACTGATCGTCCTCCACCGGCAACCGATCACCTTCGATTGACCAGTGGGTACCGGCTGACAATTCCGTCATCCCGCTAATTTTGGAGAACGTATATGAATACATTGACAACCATGAAATGCGCAGCTGTCCTTTTGCCAGCGCTGGCAATCGGCATGCCAATGGCCAATGCCAGCGACGAAGATTGCGACTGCCCCTGCCAGGACGAACGTACCACCGCCATGGTCGGACAGGACCGTGATCAGCACTCGGAACGTGGCCAACACGGCCGTGATCAACAGTCCGAACGGGAACGGCAGCGCACCGAACAACGCCAGGCCGCTACCCGGATGCAGGACCGCGAAGACGCATCAGAGCGCGCCGGGGCATCAGCCCGGGCAGGCCAGCAGGACTTCCTGGAAACCATTCCTCCCCAGGGCTACCAGTCCGACAGCCTGATCGGTCATGAAATCGTGAATCGCTCCACCAACGAGTCCATTGGTACCGTCAACAACCTCCTGCTCGACGAAGACGGCCAGGTCGTGGCAGTGATCGTCGGTGTCGGTGGCGTTCTGGGTATCGGTGAGCGCGACGTAGCGATCTCCTGGGACCAGATCGAACGGACAGCTGATAGCGACTCTGATGGTGACTTCCGCCTGTCGGTTGACATGAGCGAAGAGCGCCTGAAGGACGCACCGAAGTATTCCAAGGACTCGGAATACTCGCGTTCACGCAACTAATATCTTGCAACATCGATCATCCTGATCCACTCTCCTGACCGGATTTGCCGCCGCTGGAAACAGCGGCGGCCTTTTTTTGTGTGCGATATTCCGGCCGGACTCATCCGAAAACACCATCTGGCACCATCATCGTTTCACGAGGATACGCCCGGCATTGCCGAGCTGGCGCCAGAGCAGATCCCAGTCCTCCTCGCGCTTGCGGGCACGCAGACAGCGCAGCAGCCGGACCCGCCTGGCCGCGTCCTGTTGCCGGAGCATGGCGGTATTCAAGGCGTCGTCAACGTTGTAGATCCGGCCTTCGGCCAGGCACACGGGCACGACCCGGTCAACTTCCACATCGAGATCTCTGGTTACTGCCTCCAGCGCCGCGACGATCTGCTCGGCCTTGGTGTCGGCAGGCGGGTCGAGTACGTAAGGCGGATCCCACTGTCGGACCGGACGCAAGCGGTCGATGTGCGTCATCACCACCAGTATCGGGGGCGATCTCCGCTTCGGGTCAGCCAGCATGGCGCGTAACTGGTCCAGGCGCTGGCGTTCCTCGTCGCGATCCGGACGGTGGGCCGCGGTTACCCAGAGAATCAGATCGGCGTCGCAGGCGGTCCGCTCCAGTACCCGGCTGCCGAACAGTGCGCCGTCAAACCCCGGTGTGTCGAAAATCAAGCCTTCTATCTCGTCGTCGCGCTCCAGTCGATAGGCGGCGATTCCGGTGGTTGTATCGGGCAGCAGGTCGACAGCGGCGGTGAGCTGGCCAAACAGCGCATTGATCAGGCTGGACTTGCCGGCATTGGCGCGGCCCAGAAGCAGAATGCGCATGGGTTCGAGTTCCTCCTCCTGACCCGTTTCTTGCCCGGCCAGGCGCGTATCCGGTGCTTCCAGTCGGGTTTGATCGTCGATTCGAGCCAGGCCGCCGTAGAGGTCGATGGCGTGGTAGCCGAGTTTGCGGATATATTCGCGCAGCAACCAGCTCTGGACGCGCTCCGAGCCATGATCCAGCAATTGACTGCCCACTGCGCGGCGCAGCTCGGCCACCGCGGCCGATTGCGGCGCGAATATGGCACGCGCGGCACGGAACCAGCTTTCATGGCGCTTCAACAAGGCACGCAGATTATTGGCCCGGGCCATGGTTCCCAGAGTCAGGCGGTGGCTGAACGGAATGTTGCTGACGACCTCGTCACGCAGTTCCCGGGCGGCCCGCTCGATGATGGTCAAGGTATGCGGAAGGGTCATCTCGAGCAGGGGTTGGGACCGGTGGGGATGAAAATGACTGGCCACCGTGAGCAATACATGGCGCGCCAGCCGCAGGAGCGTGGCGCCATCGTTGAGCGGCCACTCGGCAACGCTGGCTTCTGAGGCCAGCCGCTCGATCCTGGCCCAGCATTCATCGGCCTCGGCGGTCCAGTGATCACCGGCCCGGGTCGTCGAGCGCGGCAGCGCCCGTTGCTCGCGCACTACGGCGATACGGTTAATCGTCAAACCAGCACCCGAAGCCAGCGCGGCTGTCAGCAGCCACCAGAGCAGCAGCCCCGACTGCCACATCCATACGGTGGCGAAGACCGGCAGCAACAGAAGCGGTAATACCGTGATGCCCAGGGCAATGACCCGCAGCCAGCCGAATTCCTTGACCAGGTCCTTCATTTCGACTTCTCCCGGTCTTGTTGCTGGCGAATCAGATGCCGGCCCTGGTCCAGGCCGTCGCGATAGGCTTTCCGCAAGGCCTCAGCGTCGATGGCCTGGCCCTCATTCTTGCGGCCCAGGTAGAGGCAGGCCGCCTTGCCCAGGGCGAATGTGATGGCGCCACTGGCACTGGCGCCCAGGACGGCACCGGCGGTCTGACCCCAGACCGGGATCAGCTTGACCAGGCTGCGTCCGGCAAGGCGTGCGCCGTAAGCGGCTGCAAACCCCGAGCCCAGCAGCCCGAGGAATTCGGCGCTGCTTCGCGCGCTCCAGCGCTGCCGGTAAAGCCCGGCCAGGCGGTGCAACAGCCCGGCCTGCAACGCCGGCACCAGCGCCAGGTCGACAACCGGCAAGGCGCCAACGGTGCCGGCAGCGAGGCTGAAACCGACAACGTGAGGATGCGCGGCACGGCTGTAGAGATCGTTGATGTCGGCATCGGCGCGCAGGCGCGCTTGCAGGCCCAGCGAGGCGGCCTCCTCGATCGCTTCCCACAACGCATCGAGCCCGTAGTCGGTCGGCTCGAAGCCATCCTCGGGCAGGGTGAAATCAATCGGCACCCACAACACCGCCCCGTTCCCCGGCAGCCCGTCGAAAAACTCGCGCTGGGCGAGCAGCAGGCGACGCAGGTCTTCCGGCACCGCTTGGTGCCAGTCTTCATCGCCGTAGGGATAAGGCAGAACATGGTCCGACTGTTCATCCTCATAGGCGTGGTGCAGGCAGGTCTGGGCCACCACGACGGGCCAGTCCGGGTGGCGCTTGCGAACCTTTCTCAGCACCTCGAGGACGGTCTGCGGACGGGTTTCGGCGGCCCGCACCACGACGATGAGCAAATGGGCCTGCTCCTCGCACAGGGCAATGTCCTCGGACGGATCATAGCCGACCTCACCGAGACCGCGGGTATCGAGAAAGCGCACCACCGGCACTTCGGGTGGAAAGTCATAGATGCTCGCGGTGCGGGTGCAGGGCCTGAAACCGTCACCGATCGCCGCGCGCGAACTGCCCGTCAGGGCACGGACGATCGAGGTTTTCCCCGACTGGGCAAGACCGAGCAACCAGATCACCGGCGCCGGTTCGCGTTCAGCGGCCTTGCTCACGGCCTGCGCCAGTTGCCCGTCGTCGATGCTCGGTGCGCTCAGCGCCTGATGCAGCCGCTGCCGGAGCCCGGTCCAGAACCCGCGTTGGTCGCTCATGCTCCATCCGCTTCGAAGGTCAATGTCCATCCTAGTGTATACAAGGAGCCGGCCTCGCCGCCCATGCCCCCGGTCCTGCGCCGGCCTGGGCGTTGCCTGTGTTAGGCAGCGTACAGACCCGGGCTCGGGAATCGCGCATTCTGTCAGCCTGCCCGGCAGCTTGCCGGCAGAGCCCGAACAGCTTGAGTATCTGGAGATCAGTTCATGAACAAGGATCAGGACAAGGACAAGGACCGCGCCAACGAGTCACACGCGCAAAACCGGGAAAGTTCCGAAAAGGCGACCCGTGACAAGGACTCGCAGCACAAGAGCAAATCCGACCACCCGAACAGCAACGATGACTCGGTGCTGGGAGAAATGAACAAAGAACGCAAGAAATGAAGGTGGTCGTTCTACAGCGCAGTATTCTTTTTTTCAGCAGAAAGGGAACGAGGTCATGAATAACAAAGTGTTGGCAATCGTATTGCTCGTCGTCGGTGCAATTCTGCTCTTCTTTGCGTATCAGTCTTCGCAGAGCCTGGGCGACCAGGTCTCGGAGGCCCTTACCGGCAGCTTCACCGACTCCACCATCTGGTTTCTGATCCTTGGCGCGGCTTCCGCGGCAGCCGGTGTCGGATTGCTTCTGTTCGGCGGCAGATCCACGCGCTGAATTCTTAAAAACGCTCGCGAGCCACGACCGGGTGGCGTGGCCGGGGCGTTTCCCGTCCGGGCAAAACGCCCCGGACGCAGTGCCTGGGAGTGTCGCAGCCTAAGGCAGGCTCAGAACCTGAAGAGCACTGTCGAGAGCGGCCTCGTCGAGGTAGACGCGAAGCTCGTGGATGTCCTCATCGGCATTCCGGGCGACTTCCACCTGGTCCCAGGGTACGGCGACATTCTTTTCACCAATGCCCAGATAATCGCCGACGCCGATCACTACAGCCACGATGCTGCCGTCCTGATCAAGGATGAGATTACTGATGTCGCCGATCTCTTCGTGACCGGCCGTACTCACCACGGAACGCCCGATCAGATCATCGGCGCGATAGCCTTCGGCCAAGGTCCCGTTCGTTCGGCCATCGACGCCATCGGCCAGCACCCGGTTGTCGAAGGCACGACCGTAAAGCCGACGAACGCCGCGCAGATCGCCAGGCTGCAGGTCGTCGAAATCCTCGGTATAGCGAAACGCCATCACTTGCCCGGATGGCCCGGGGTGATCCAGACCGATGGCATGACCGATCTCGTGGATGAAGGTGTAGCGAATATCGTAGACCTCTTCATCACCATCGAACCCGACCTTCCACTCATGCTCGGGGTTCAGGCAAACCAGTGCCTGGTCGATGGCACGCACCTCACCTTCCGGGTCGGATGCATAGGTCACGTTGGCAAATGCCCGTCCGCGCGGCTGCCCCTGGGCGCCGATAACGATATCCGCGTCGCGTGCATCACTGACCTCATGAAACGACAGACCGGCAGCGCGCTCCCAGACCCGAAACGCTGCCGCAGCCTCGCGCGATAGCGTTTCCATGGAAAGATTCCTGTCGGAAAGCATTTCGATCGGAGCGATATCACGACAGTTTCTTGCATCATCGAACCGCAGCGTCTCGTCGGCCAGGGCATAGCTGATGCTCGCCCCCACGCCCAGACGCCGGTCGCCCCATTTCACCTTGTATCCATCGAGTTTGAGTAGTTGATAGCCGTCTTCGCCGGCGTGCGCCGGCAGAGGCAGCGCCAATGACAGAACAGCACCCATCATCATCGCCAGTACGGGAAGGCCTGCACGCGCTATGGATCGCAACGAAGTCTCCTTGAAAAATACCTGAGAGCGCCGGGATTGTCCCTGCAGGAGCGCCAGAAGAGCGCCCGGGGAACAGCGAATGAAAATTATCGCAGCGTTCTTGCTGGAAAGGTATTAATCCGGGACTGACAAAATAACGATCGGGTTGTGCACCATCACGGGCCCGGCGGGCAAGGGTGCGTCAGTGCACAACATGCGGTAGCAGACATCCGGAAAACGCCCGCGGCAGCTTACCCGAAGGCGGATTTCGCCGGGCCCGACAGGCACTCAAAAAGCGGCCTCTACAGCTTCGTACCGGACGCTCCCGGGTACGACTCAGGAACCCTGCCTGTCGACCACCACGGACTGGGTTTTTTCCCTGTACATATCCTGGTCGGCAGCCCTCAACAGCGCCGGCGGGGTGTTTGCATCGTGGGGATAGAACGCGATGCCGATGCTGACCGAAACCTGGGCTGGCTGCTGGTCTATCCAGAACGGCCTCACGAGGGCTCTTTTGATCGTCTGGGCCACCAGGTCGACATCCTTGCGTTGCCGGGTTCCGGCAAGGACCACGGCGAATTCATCACCACCCAGACGAGCGACCGTATCCTCCTCGCGGATGCAGCCAGTAATGCGTCCGGCAACCTCGGACAGCATTCGGTCGCCGGCCTCATGTCCGAAGGTATCGTTGATTTCCTTGAAGCCGTCGAGATCCATGAACAGCACGGCAAGCGACCGGTTGCTGCGCTTTGCGTGCTTGAGCTCCTGTTCCAGACGATCCAGCAGAAGGCGTCGATTCGGCAGCCCGGTCAGAAGGTCATGGTGTGCGTTGTGCCATATCTTTTCTTCGGCGAGCGCGCGTTGCGTGACATCGCGGAGAATACAGACCGTCGCTTCGCTGATCTTTTGCTCATCGATTACCGGTGCGAGCAGGTACTCGAACCGGTTCCCGTGGCCGGAAGCAAACGTGTGGGTGAACTTGCCCCGAAAGGTGGACTGGTCCGCAATCACCTTTTCAATCTGGCGCCGCAACCCCGCGGCAAACGAGAAGCCCAGGTCAACGACGGATTTTCCGATGATCTCCTCCGGGTCCAGAGCGAAGAGATCGGCGGTGGCTCTGTTTGCATAAATGAAGCAACCCTCGAGATCGAGTACGAAAATCGGGTCCGGCGAGGCAACAAGAATGGCACCGAACAAGCGGGTCTCCATTTCCTTTTCGGTCGTGTACTGCTCCAGCGATTCGGCAACGGCCTGGTCGATGGCTTCATGGAACCGGGTGAGATCTTCGAGGTGCTTTCCGGCGAAGGTCGGACTGGATCGGGTCCAGTGCGACACCACGCTTGCCCGCAGGGCCCGAAACTCGGAGACGGTCTCGAGGACGCTGAAGCCGCTGGTCTGTCTTTCGCCACCGTGTACTTCTGCCCAGGACTCCTCCTCGTCTTCCGGACCGAAGCCTTTTGATTTGGCGTCCTGCTCGGACGCATTCTGATGAGAATCGAGGTCGCCGGCAATGACCAGCAGCATGTCCCTGGCGTGGTCGCGCAGCCCGGATTGATCCATCTGATCAGCGGGAAGGATGGTTCTGGCAAACTCTTCCCAATCCTGGAGAATCGGCTCGATTTCCTGGCGAATGAATGCGGCCAATCGAATATTCATCTGCATTTCCTCAGTTGCTTGACAGTGGGGTCATCCCAGCCGGGAAAAGGCGAACAGCCGGGTCAATGGGTGCTGACGGCCCTCGATCTGAGCGCGCAGCAATCCGGCGCCGAGCATGCTGTAAGTGATGCCGTTGCCGCCGTAGGCGAGCGCAAACAGCACGCGTGAGCCGTACTGGGCATGGCAGCCGAACAGCGGCAGACCGTCGCTGGTTTCAGCGAACGTCCCCGCCCACGCAAAAGCCGGTTTTGCATCAAGCTGCGGGAACAATCGGGACAGCTTGCGCTGCAGGGTTTCTGCCTTGCTCTCGACCCGGCGATCGCGGCGTGCCGGGATATCGCGATTGTCGTCTTCGCCACCAACGAGTAGTCGTCCGTCATCGGTGCTGCGTAGATACAGATACGGCCGGGCAGACTCCCACAGCAGCGTGCTTGCCAGCCAGCCGAGCTCGGCACGCTCGACCGGGTCGCTGACGTAGGCGTAACTGCTGGCGTTTCTCGCAACGCGCTGGCGCAACCAGCCTTGCGCTTCATAGCCGCTGGCAATCACGGCGTGCCTCGCCGTAATCAACACGCCCTTGTCGGTTGTCAGCTGTACCGTACCCGTGCTTGCCGCGATCGACGCCACTTGCGTTCGATTGAACACCCGCGCGCCCTGTCTCTGCATTCTGCGCAGCAATCGTGAGGCGAGCCGGTAGGGGTCTACCCGGGCGGCCACCGAACTGAGAATGGCGCCCGGGGCGCCGAGTCGGTATTCGTCCCTGAGTGTTTTGCGGTCGAGCCAGCGAACCGGGAAGCCGTGCTGCTTCCTCCAGGTAAATTCCTCGGCTAGGCGCGGGTGATCAACGCGGTTGCTGGCGTAATACAGGCTGTCACACCGGGCGAATTCGACATCGCCAACATCACGGGCCAGGGTATCGATCTCGGCAATCGCATTCAGGCTGGACTGATACGCCAGCAGGGCCGAGGCCTGGTCGTAGCGTTTTGCGAGGTCTATGGCATGGGTGTCGATCTCATACTGCAGCAAGGCGGTGCTGGCCGATGTGCTGCCCTGGCAGGCTTCGCGCCGATCCAGCACGGCGACATCGTGACCGTGTCTGGCCAGTTCATCAGCGATCAGCGCGCCGGTTATGCCAGCACCCATCACGACCACATCGCAATTCATGTCGGCCTCGAGCTGCGGGAATACATGCATCAGGCCATTCTTTATCGCCCAGAACGGATATCCACTTTTCAGATCCACTGGCTACTCCTGTTCAATCCTTTCCGGCGTGAACTCAACCGGATGCCAGACCCGCCTCGCCTTCCTTGCAACGCTCGTGGTCGATGGCAAGCTCGGCTTCGCGTTCGAGCCGCTCGCGATCGCGCGACAGCATTCCGTTGGCATCGGCCAGGGCCAGCAGCATCTCTACCTGGCGCTCGATCTCCGTCACGACCGCAAACGCCTCACGGCCCATGGCAACCTGGCGGACCCGTTGGAGCATGCGCATCAGGTGCCGGGCCGATTCCGGGTCGCGGGCGGCCGGCCCGCGCAGCCGTTCCACGCAAAGCTGGACCAGGTCGGAGGCGTCCCAGCCGGCCTCGTCGTAGACGCAGCGGCCGTCGCAGTCCCGGTCGTGCAGCCGCGGCAGCCCGCGGTCGACAACCTCC
>CAYQJJ010000002.1:38299-42721 GCA_964417745.1 uncultured Wenzhouxiangella sp. | reverse complement strand
GGTGGGCGTGGACAGTGGCGAGATCTTTGCCACGGGCCTGACCGACCTGGCCGTCGCCGAGCTGGCGTTTGAAATCGAGTCCGGTGTCGATGCCTCGGTGCCTGACGACGAGAGCGGCTGGGCCTACTACACCGGGACCTTGACCAACCTGGGCGATGAGCTGCCCGAAAACGTCCTCAAGTGGGTCGAGATCGACGGCATCGACGATGCCGCATTTGCCGGCGGCGCTGCGCTGCAGTACTTCGATACCGAGGATGCAGTCTGGCGTGACTTCGGCTGGGGTGTCGGTCGACCCGAACTGGACGACCGTGAGGCCTTCTTCCTCGGCCGCGACGGTGCTGGCAGTGTGGTCGGCTTCCCGATCGGTGACCAGGAGGCTTTCGAGACACCACTTCGGGTCAACTTTGACAACGCGATCTACGATTTCACGACCTCGGTCGAGAGCCTTGACGGTGAGACGGTCTACGGCTTGTTCGATGATGAGGTCGGGGTTGTCAGTGATGCCGTCGACCTGGCGTTCGATCTCGATCGCGGGGTCAGTGCACCACAGACGCCGCCGCGCTGGGATTACTTCACCGCCACCCTGAGTAACACCGACGGTGGGGCGACACCGGACAACATCGTGCTGTATGTCGCGGTCGAGCAGACCGACTTCGGCGCCGGCGATGCCCTGGAGTTCTGGAACGGTAGCGAATGGCAGAGCTTCGGCTGGGATGCTGATCGCCAGGCCTGGTTCCTGGGTCGTGATGGAGCCGGCGGTGTCGATGGCTTCCCGATCGACAGCGATGAGGTCTTCCCGATCGAGGTCCGGGTCAACTTCATCCCGGACGATTACGATTTCGAAGTCTCGATCGAAAGCATCGACGACAGCATTGTCGGAGTTGGCGGCGAGTACGCCGTGTTCACCGAACAGGCCGAAGTCCTGCCGACGCCCGCAAGCATCGAGTTCAATGCCGCCGACCTGGTACAGGTTTTCGATGGCAGCGAGAAGACGGTGGCGGTCACCACCGCCCCGGAAGCCGATCTCGATGTGGTCTTCAGCTTCGATCCCGAACCGCCGGTTGATGCCGGCAGTTATTCGGTCACTGCCGAGGTGGTTGACCCGTACTTCGAGGGTCAGGCCGGCGAGACGCTGGTCATTGAACCGGCCGAGGCCGATGTGACGCTGGAGAACCTGGACCAGACCTTCGACGGTGATCCGAAGCCGGTGACGGTGATCACCGATCCGGCTGGTCTCGACGTTGATGTGACCTACGACGGTTCGGCTGATGCTCCGGTCAACGCTGGTAGTTACGCGGTCGAGGCGACGATCACCGATCCGAACTACACCGGCTCGGCTACCGGCACGCTGACTATCGAGACAGCGACCGCCGAGGTGGTGCTGGATGATCTGGTCCAGACCTTCGACGGTGATCCGAAGCCGGTGGCGGTGACCACCGACCCGGCCGGTCTCGACGTTGATGTGACCTACGACGGTTCGGCTGATGCTCCGGCCGATGCCGGTACCTACCTGGTCGAGGCAGAGGTGGTCGACTCGAACTACTCCGGCCAGACCAGCGCCGATCTGGTGATCGAGCCGGCTCCGCAGGGCATCGACTTCGAACCACTGGCCGATGTTGCGGCCGACAACGGTCCGATCACGCTGGTCGCCGAAGCCGATTCCGGGCTCGATGTGTCGTTCTCGCTGGTCGAAGGCCCGGCCGACCTGGTTGGCGATCAGGTCACACTGACCGGTCAGGTCGGAACAGTGGTCATCGAAGCGACCCAGTCCGGAAGCGACAACTGGCAGCCCGCCGATCCCGTGCAGCAATCGTTCGCGGTCGAGGCGGCTGAAGCCAGTGACATGGCACTCAACGACGGCGACGCGCAATCCGGAGCGCCGGGTGAGCCGGTCGACATCGCGCCGTCGGTGATGGTTACCGACGAGTTCGGCAATCCGGTCGCAGGTGTCACCGTCGGTTTCGAAGTCACCGCCGGCGGCGGCTCCGTCAGCGGGGCCACTCAGGCCAGTGATGCGGACGGAATCGCCCGGGTTGGAAGCTGGACGCTCGGCACGCAAGCCGAGCAGACGCTGATCGCCACGGCACCGGGCCTGTCCGGCTCACCGGTCGAGTTCACGGCAAGCACGGATGCGGCAGCCGATCTGCAGATCAGTATCGATGACAACCGCGACACCATCGAGGTGGGCGAGCGCAATACCTACGTCATCGTGGTCAGCAACAACGGGCCCAGTGACGTGACAGGTGCCACGGTCTCGGTACCGCTGGCCGAAGAGCTGGACGCGGCGACCGCTGACTGGTCGTGCTTTGCCGGTGCTGCTGCGGCCTGTTCGGCCAGTGGTGCCGGTGGTATCGCCGACCAGGCCGACTTGCCGGCCGGGGCCTCGGTGACCTACCTGCTCGAGGCCGACGTGCTGATGGGGCCGACCCAGGTCATCGAGATGAGCGCCGAAGTCGCGGTACCGGATGGCGTTTCGGAGCTCGATCCGGAAACAGCGGTCGACAGCGTCGAAACCAGCGTGTTGATCCAGGAAGACGGATTGTTCCAGGACCGTTTCGAGGCCGATGGCAATGACGAGCGCTCCACGGCGAACTTTGCCGAGCCGCGCGACCAGCTCGGCGGGTTCATCGAGCTCGGAGAAGGTCTCGCTGGCGGCTTGCCGCCGGCGGAGCTTCTTGTTGGCCGGAATGCGCATGGCCAGGCCGTGCTCCGGGCACGGCTGGTCGAACTGCCAGAACCCGATCTTCGGCTGCTGCGCCTGAGCCTTCGCGATGGCGCGGGTCGCTGGTGGCATGCTGGCTGGGAAGAGGTTGATGAAGCCGAGCGTCTGCTCGGGTTCGACTTCGATGCCCGCACCGGCAGCCTGATGATGACCGGTGAGACGCTGCAGTCGGTGCTAAGCGTTGGTGAGCCAAGCTTCGAACTTCTCAGCCTGGGCACTGGCGCTCCGGCGGATGTGGCACTGGATCTCGACGACTGAGCGGAGCTGGGTCGAACGAATCATTTCAACAGGAAACGAAATCGGGGCCGTCATGGCCCCGATTTTATTTCCGGGTCCGGAGCTCGGTCCCGATTTGGTCTCGAGGTTTGACCACGGCACGAGCTTGCCGAATTTCGCTGCGCATGCAGTTTCCTTCAGGAGCCGGGCCGGGAGCCCTACTGTTGGGGCTGGAATTCCTTTGATACGACTTCGAAAGCCTCGCTTCCACCGACGCTTCGCACCCCGTCCAGCCAGGTTCCGACCTGGTCGAGGTTTTCCCGGATCCAGCTGCGTGCCATTTGCTCGAGCGGTCGCTCGTCGCGGGCGGTGGCGTGGATCCAGTCGCTCTGGACATTCGCCTCGACCCGAAACTGGCTGAGGAAACGGGCCAGGTCGGGATCATCGGCTTCCAGCCCTGCGCGCGCCAGGGTGAATACCCGGGTCTCGCCGGGTTCGCCCCAGTGGGCGAGGGGGTCTTCGAGGTAGTGGATGTCGTAGCTGATGTTCATCCAGTGCGGCGCCCAGCCGCAGAACACGATGGCCCGGTCGCGCTCGATGGCGCGCCCGACTTCGACGAGCATGCCCTCGGTGCTGCTTGGCAGCAGCGTCCAGTCTCCAAGACCGTACAAATCCGATTCAATGGCCTCGCCGGCAACGGCTTCGGCGCCGCTGCCGGGTTCGATGCAATAGATCGTGTGGTCAAAGCGCTCGCCATGCTCGGCCAGGTCCTCGAGCGAACGGATCCCGGCTTCCCGGAGCGATGCCGGAACGGCCAGGCCGGTCTCGGCGCCGGTCAGGTTTTCGCCCAGAATGACGATGTCGCCGTCGTCGACGTAGGGCTCGAATGCACCATCCTGGCCCGGCTTCCAGGCCGACAGATTGAAGTCGAGACGCCCCTGTGCAAGCTCCTGGAAAACCAGTGGGGCGGCCGCCGAGGTCAGTGATACATCGTAGCCGAGGATTTCGAGGATCTCGGCGACCACCGCGGTCTTGGCTTCCGCCCCCTGCCAGGGAGGCACGCCGATGCTGGCCTGGCGCTCGGCTGCGTTCAATGGCAGGCCAAGCGCCAGGCCTACTGCGAATAGCGTGACTCGCTGATTCACCCGCGCGCGGTCAGGACGAGTCGCCCTTGGTCAGGCGGTAGATGCCGTCGTCGTCCTTGACGGCTTTCGGCTTGTCCTGCGACGGCTTCTCGTTGTTTCCGGAATCCTTCTGGTCGCCTTTGCGCTTTTTGCCGTCCTCGGAATCGGTTTGCGGCCGGGATTGCTGTCCCCCGGACGCGGCCTCGGGAGATTTCGGCGACTGCTGCTGCCTGGGCTTCGGCTCGGGCTTTGGCTCAGGCTTCGGCTCAGGCTTCGGCTCAGGCTTCGGCTCGGGCTTCGGCTCAGGCTTCGGCTCAGGCTTCGGCTCAGGCTTCGGCTCAGGCTTCGGCTCAGGCTTCG
>CAYQJJ010000002.1:0-38199 GCA_964417745.1 uncultured Wenzhouxiangella sp. | reverse complement strand
GCTTCGACTCAGGCTTCGACTCAGGCTTCGACTCAGGCTTCGACTCAGGCTTCGATCCGGAGTCCGATTTTCCGGTTTTCGAGCCACTGTCCTGGCCGCCCTGACTGGGTGCGGCAGCGGTATCTGTGCTCTGTGGCCCGGGCGCGCCCTGTCTGGAAGCATCGCTGCCGTCACCGCCTGACTGATCGCTGGATCCATCGCGGTTATCCTGCTGCCCGCCACGTCCGCCGCGGCGTTTCTTGCCCCCGCGACGGCGGCGCTTCTTGCGCGGACCCTTGTCATCGGGCGCTTCGCCCTTGCTGTCCTTG
Organism: uncultured Wenzhouxiangella sp.; assembly: GCA_964417745.1. Classification (GTDB taxonomy): domain Bacteria; phylum Pseudomonadota; class Gammaproteobacteria; order Xanthomonadales; family Wenzhouxiangellaceae; genus Wenzhouxiangella. The sequence continues at coordinate 37,891 of CAYQJJ010000002.1, read as the reverse complement.
TTGTCGCCGGCGTTGCCTGTGGCCTCCGAGCGGTTGCTCTGCGTATCAGCGTCGGAACTGCGCTTTTTCTTTTTCTTCTTCTTTTTCTGACCGCGCTGATCCCTGGGCTTGTCGCCTCCGGATTTGGTCTCGTCCTTGTCCTTGTCTTTCGGGTCGGGCTTGCCGGCGCTGCGATCAGGTTTTTTGCCACGCTGGTCGTTGCGTGCCTTGCGCTGGTTCTGGTTCTTGCGGTCCTTCCGGCCCCGCTCCCTCTTTTCCTCATCCAGGCCAAGGCGGGCCTTGAGCGTGGCGATCAGTGCAGCCAGCCAGGCGCCGAAGCCGGGCTTCTTGCGCGATGGGGCAGGGTTGGCCGGCTTCAGGCCGCTGACGGCGGCGCTCGGCGGCGCCTTGGCGGGTGCCTGCTGCTGTTCCTCACGCAGGTAACCGCTCTGTGCCTCGGATTCTTCGGTCAGCCCGATGGCATAGCTGGGTTCATCGAGGGATTCGCTCGAGCGCAGGCGCTGGACCTCGAACCGGGGCGTTTCGAGCATGGGGTTGGCCACCACCGTGATCGGCAGTCGGTTGCGCTGCTCGATTTCGGCCGTGGCATTGCGCTTTTCGTTGAGCAGGAAATTTGCCACCGAAGTCGGGGCCTGCACGATGACCCGCGAGGTATGGTCCTTCATGGCCTCTTCCTCGGCCAGGCGCAGGATCGACAGTGCCAGCGATTCAACCGAGCGGATCGAGCCGTGGCCGTCGCAGCGCGGGCAGGTCACGTTGCTCGATTCGCCGAGCGAGGGCCGCAGTCGCTGGCGCGACATCTCCAGCAGGCCGAATCGCGATATGCGACCGATCTGCACTCGTGCCTTGTCCATGCGCATGGCCTCGCGCAGGCGCGTTTCGACCTGGCGCTGGGCATCCTTGCTCATCATGTCGATGAAATCGATCACCACCAGCCCGCCGAGATCCCGGATGCGGAGCTGTCGCGAGACTTCGTCGGCCGCCTCGAGGTTGGTCTGCAGCGCGGTCTCCTCGATATCGGCACCCTTGGTTGCGCGGGCCGAGTTGATATCGATCGACAGCAACGCCTCGGTATGGTCGATCACCAGGGCGCCGCCGCTGGGCAGCCGGACTTCGCGGGCAAACGCCGACTCGATCTGGCTTTCGATCTGGTAACGGGAGAACAACGGAATGGGGTCGCTGTAGATCTTGAGCTTGCGCAGGTTGTGCGGCATGACCTGCTGCATGAATTCGCGGGCATCCTCGAACATTTTCTGGTCATCGACCAGAATCTCGCCGATGTCCTCGCGCAGATAGTCACGCAGGGCGCGGATGATCAGGTTGCTTTCCTGGTAGATCAGAAACGGCGCTTTGCGAGCCTTGGCCGCTTCCTGGATCGCGCTCCAGAGCTGAAGCAGGTAGTCGAGATCCCACTGGAGCTCATCATGGTCACGGCCGACGCCTGCGGTGCGCACGATCATGCCCATGTTGTCGGGAACCTCGACCTGCTTGATGGTGTCGAGCAGTTCCTTGCGATCGTCGCGCGAGACCTGGCGGGAGACGCCGCCGGCACGCGGGTTGTTGGGCATCAGGACCAGGTAGCGTCCGGCCAGGCTGATGAAGGTCGTCAGCGCCGCCCCCTTGGTGCCGCGTTCTTCCTTGTCGACCTGGATGATGACTTCCTGGCCACCCTGAACGGCGTCCTTGATATCGACGCGTTCGCCCGCGTCGAGCTGCTTCTGGGCACTCTCGCTGAAATACTCTCGGCTGATTTCCTTGAGCGAAAGAAACCCGTGGCGTTCCGAGCCGAATTCGACAAAACAGGCGTCGAGACTCGGCTCGACGCGGGTGATCCGGCCCTTGTAGATATTGGATTTTTTCTGTTCCTGGGCGGGCACCTCGATGTCGAGGTCCAGGAGAATCTGGCCATCGGCGATGGCGACGCGCAACTCTTCGGGTTGAGTCGCGTTGATCAGCATGCGTTTCATTGTTGTCGGTTCCTCCGGCGCCCCGGCCTCGGTCAGGCCCGGCATGGATGCCGCAGGAATCAACATCGATCGCCCGCGCGGTGGACCTTCGCGGGCGTTTCAAAAAACCTGTCAATCGGCCAGCCGCCAGGCGGCTGAGCGTCAGCGGACCCGATTCTCCGGGATCCCGTCGCAGCGGTTTTTCTTGTTGTTCGAACCGCCCGAAATGGGGCGCTTCGGTCTGCCTGCCGGCATCGATCCCGGCCGAGGGGTCAGCGACGACCGGGAGCGCTTGATTATTGTTCAATTGTGCAAAGCCGGAACGCGCCCGGCTTGCGGTCAATGGCTCAGTCCGGGGTGTGAGTTGCCGATCCGGGCCCTGCCGAGGCAGGAGACCGGAGAGCAAACTTGTCGAACACCACACAGGCTGCGCACGTCGTGTCTGTCGCCCGGTACCACTAGGGCCGGGCTTTCAAGCCAATCGTCGGGGGCGGTTGAAGCAGGCGGTTCGGATCCGGGTCGGACGTGTTCACGATCCGGGTCGGCGTCGCCGCCGCGAGGTCAATTCGAAGGCTTACCGAAGCAGCCGTCCGGATCTCGCGGGTGCATTGGCTTGCGGATATCGCCAATACCACTGTTACATGCCGTCCCTAACCGCGATATACTATCATTAAAGGGACTTTGGTCATACCCTTTCAATCCCCTTTGTACCCCTGTTCCTTCCCCAAGGAACTGCTACGCTGGCTTTCGATGTCGGATCAATCCTCCCAATCCTCCGTGCGCCACGTGACGGTCTCCGAAGACCGCGCCGGTCAGCGGCTCGACAATTTTCTGATCGGCCTGCTCGGCCAGGTCCCGCGTAGCCTGGTTTATCGTCTGGTCCGAACCGGACAGGTGCGCATCAACGGCTCGCGTGCCAAGCCAATGAAAAAACTCGCGGCCGGCGACGAGGTGCGCGTGCCGCCGGTGCGTGAGCAACCGCCGGCAGACCGCAAGCTGCCCGACGGACTGGTCGAGACGGTCCGCCGCGCGATCATTCATCGCGATGATGATATGGCGGTCATCGACAAGCCGGCCGGCCTGGCCATGCACGCCGGCAGCGGGCTGTCGTTCGGCCTGGTCGATGCCGTGGCCAGGATTGGCCCTGACTGGCGACCGGTCCATCGGCTCGACCGGCCCACCAGTGGCTTGCTGATCTTCGCCTGCCACCACCAGGCGCTGGTGGCGTTGCAGCGGGAAATGACCGGCCGGCGTATCAACAAGCGCTATCTGGCACTGCTGTCGGGCGATTTGAAGGGCAGTTCGGCGGGCGAGAACGTGCCGGTGGATGCGCCATTGAAGAAGATTCGCGATGGCAGCGGGCAGCGGCGCATCATCGTCGACCCGGACGGCCAGTCCGCACGGTCGAACTTTCGCGTGCTCGAGCGCTTCGATGGTTTCACGCTGGCCGAGGTTTCGATCGAGACGGGCCGAACCCACCAGATACGAGCCCATGCCGTACACCTGGGCTGCCCGGTTGCCGGCGATGAGTTGTACAATCCGGGTCCACCACCGGCCGGTCTTGATCGCATGTTCCTGCATGCCCACTTCCTGGGCTTGTCGTGGCCCGAAGACCGGGAATTCCATGCGCCCCTGCCAGCGGCGCTCGAAAGCGCACTCACACGGCTGCGCGCGACCTGAATCGAGCAATCTGAATGTATCAACCCTTGACCTTGTTCGTCGGCCTGCGCTACCTGCGCGCCAAGCGACGCAACCACTTCATCTCGTTCATCTCGCTGATCTCCATGGCGGGTATCGCGCTCGGGGTCATGACGCTGATAACCGTTCTCAGCGTAATGAACGGTTTCGAGCGCGAGCTTCGCGAGCGGATTCTCGGCATGGTCTCGCATGCCACCATCCAGGGCCATGACGGCCAGTTCCCGGACTGGCCGGATATCATCGAGCGGGTGCGAGGCCAGCCGGACGTGGTGGGCGCGGCGCCCTACGTGGAGCAGGAGACCATGCTGCGCGCTCGCAGCACCGCCGGTGCGCTGGTGCGCGGTATCGACCCGGCCAGCGAACCGGAGGTTTCCGACGTCGCCGACATGATGGTCCGGGGCGAGCTCGATGACCTGCAGGCCGGCGAATGGCGCGTCCTGCTCGGGGTCGGGCTGGCTTCGCGTCTGGGAGTCAGGCCGGGTGATTCCGTCACCATCTTCGCACCCGAAATCCGTACCACCCCGGCCGGCGTCATGCCGCAGGTTCGCCGCTTTACCGTTGCCGGCCTGTTCGAGGCCGGGGTACACGAATACGATACCGCGCTGGCCGTCATCCATCTCGGCGATGCCCAGCGGCTGTTCCGGACCGGCGACAACATCAGCGGGATCCGCCTCAAGCTCAACGACATGATGCGCGCGCGCTGGATTGCCCGGGACATCTCCGCCGAGCTGCCCGGCTACTACCGGGTCCGCGACTGGACACAGCAACACGCCAATTTTTTCCGGGCCGTTCAAACCGAAAAGACCGTCATGTTCATCATTCTGTCGCTGATCATCGCGGTGGCTGCGTTCAATATCATTTCGACCCTGGTGATGGTGGTTACCGACAAGCAGGCCGACATTGCCATTCTCAAGACCATGGGCATGGGGCCGCGACGCATCATGGGGGTATTCATGATCCAGGGCTCGCTGATCGGCATCATCGGCACCGCGCTGGGGGTGGTCGGCGGCATTGTGCTGGCGCTGAACGTCGAGTCGGTGGTCGGCGCGGTCGAGAGCCTGCTCAGCGTTGAGTTCCTCTCGGCCGAGGTGTACTACATTTCCGATCTGCCCTCCGAGCTGCGCGGTGGCGATGTTGCGCGGTTTGCCGGTGTGGCGCTGCTGCTGTCGCTGCTATCGACCATCTACCCGGCCTGGCGGGCTTCGCGTACCGAGCCGGTGGAGGCGCTTCGCTATGAGTAACGCTATGAGTGATCAGGCCGTGATTCGCTGCAGCGGAGTGACCAAGACCTTCGTGCAGGGCAAGACCGAGCTGACCGTGCTGCGCGGCATCGACTTTTCGGTCGCGCCCGGCGAGCGGGTGGCCATTCTCGGCCCCTCCGGAGTCGGCAAGAGCACACTGCTGCATATTCTCGGCGGGCTCGACCGGCCGACCGAAGGCAGCGTCGAAGTCGCCGGTGCCGACATGCTCGCCGGTGACGAGCGGCGGCGGGCGAAGATCCGGAATCGCTCGCTCGGTTTCGTGTACCAGTTCCATCATCTGCTGCCCGAGTTCAGCGCCCTGGAAAATGTCGCCATGCCGCTGCTGATCGGTGGACGCGACGCCACCGAGGCGGCCGGCGCGGCCGCCGATCTGCTCAAGCGTGTCGGGCTGGGTGAGCGGCTTGATCACAAGCCCGGCGAATTGTCCGGTGGTGAGCGACAGCGCGCCGCGGTGGCGCGGGCTCTGATCAATCGCCCGGCCTGCCTGCTGGGCGATGAACCCACCGGCAACCTCGACGAAGCCAATGCGCTGGCAATCTACGATCTGATGATCGAGCTCAATCAGGAAATGGAGACGGCCATCGTGCTGGTCACCCACGACACCACCCTGGCCAGCCGCATGGACCGACGCATGGAAATGACCGGCGGCAGGATCCGCCAACTGGACTGATGAGCCACACCCGTTCGAGAACACGCAGCCGACGCACAAGCGCGGCTCATCACGGCCCGAGTGTGGCCGACTAGAGCGTCGTGGGTCGGCCGGTCGATCAGGATGTTTCTCTGATGGACTGGCGCGGTCTGCTCGGATTTTCGGCAGGCGCCGTACTCGCTGCCCTGACACCCGTATTGCCGGGCTGGCCCCTGATTGCCGGTGCCGCACTGCTGGCCGTGGTCGGCCTGCGCTGGTCGGCGCTGCGTCCGGCCTGCCTGGCGGTTCTGGGCAGTTGCTGGTTTCTGGCTCACGCCCAGTTGCTGGTCGAAGGCCAGTGGCCCGACGATCGTGCCGGGGACGAAATTCGCGTGGCCGGTACCATCGAAGGGGTGCCCGAATCGCGGGGCTCGGGCGTGCGGTTCGTCTTCAAACCGGAGCCTGGTCAGGCCGAGCGCTTGCCGTCGCGGATTCTTGTCGACTGGTACCGGCCCCGGGAATACATGCGGCCCGGTGATCGCTGGGACATGACGCTTCGGCTCGACCCGCCGCATGGCCGTCTCAATGTCGGTGCTTTCGATTATCACCGCTACCTGCTTTCACGCCGGATCGGCGCGCTGGGGCGGGTTTCCGGTCCGGTCGATCGGCTCGAGAGCTCCGGCTGGGGCAGTGCGGTGGATCGTCGGCGCCAGTACCTGGCCGAAGTTCTGCAGGCCGAGACCACCCGGCTCGATGCCGCGGTACTCATGCGGGCGCTTGGGCTGGCCGACCGCGGCGGCCTGTCACCGGAGACCCGGGACTTGCTGCGCCAGACCGGTACTGCGCATCTGCTGGCCATCTCCGGCCTGCACGTGGGTCTGGTGGCCGGGATGGCCGGATTGCTCGGCGGGCTGTTGCTGGCACCCCTGAGCCTGGCCTCCGGCCGTCTCGACCGTCGCCGACTGGCCCTGGGCGCGGCTTTGCTGGCCGCCACGGCCTACGCCATGCTGGCCGGATTCACGCTGCCAACCCAGCGCGCGCTGATCATGCTTGCCGTGGCTGGGGGCGCGTTCCTGCTGCGCCGCGGCATTCAGCCGGCCCACGCACTGCTGCTGGCGCTGGTGGCGGTCATCCTGTTCGATCCCATGGCTCCCCTGGCTACCGGCTTCTGGCTGTCGTTCGCCGCGGTGGCCATCCTGATCTGGACGTTTGCCTGGCGCCCGTCGGCCCCGCAGGGCGTACGGGGCTGGGTCATTGGGCTGGCGCGTGCACAGCTGATCATCGCGGTCGGTCTGCTGCCACTCAACGTCGGGGTTTTCCAGCAATTCATTCCGGTAGCCCTTGTGGCCAACCTGGTGGCTATTCCGATCGTCGGCTTCGTGGTGCTGCCGATGCTGTTGGCCGGCATGGCGGCGGTGCTGCTCGACTGGCCGGCTGCCTGGCCGCTGGCGGTGGCCGAGTTCGGCCTGGTCGGCGTGCTCGAAGTTCTCGAGACACTGAATCGGCTGGAGGTCGGGCATTTCGGCTGGCACGGGGGTGGTCTGCCGGCTACCGGACTGGCATTGCTGGGCGCGGCCTGGCTGCTCGCACCGCGTGGCTGGCCGGCGCGCTGGCTGGGGCTGGCGCTGTTTCTGCCGCTACTCGTACCGGGCTCGAAGCCGCCCCAGTCCGATCAACTGGTCGTCGATGTGTTCGATGTCGGTAACGGGCTGGCGGTAATCGTCGAGGCGGGTGGCGAGCGCTTGCTCTACGACACCGGTCCCGGGGACGGGGAGGGCGCCGATGCCATCGGTGCCATACTGCCCGGCCTGCTGGCCGAGCGCGGCGGCGGCGGGCTGGATCGGATCGTGGTTTCCCACCAGCATCGTGGCCATGCCGGCGGGCTGGGCTCGGTAGTCGACCGGGTCGAGCTCGACGCGCTGTACTCGCCGGTCGACGGTCTCGGGCGCCGGTGCCAGCCCGGCGACGGCTGGCGCGCGGGTGCCTGGCAGTTCGAGTTCCTTCATCCCTCGCGCGGGCTGCCTTACCTGGACGGCAACAGCTCCTGCGTGCTGCGGGTTTCCGGTCCGGGTGGCAGGCTGTTGCTGACCGGTGCCATCGATGCCGACGTCGAGCGCCGCCTGCTGCGCCGACCCGAAGACCTGCCGGCGGATGTACTGGTGGTTTCAGCTTCGGGCCATCGCCGCGCCAGCCACAGCGAGTTCCTGGAGGCCGTGGCGCCTGTTCTGGCACTGATTTCCGTGGCCCGTCATGATCCTTTCGAGCGGCCGCATCCGGAGGTGCTCGAGCGGCTCGAGGCCGCGGATGCGGAATGGCGATCGACCGCCGACTGCGGCGCGCTCTCGGTCACCCTGTCGGCGGGCCGGGCGCCGCAACTCCGGTCGCGGTCGGTTCAGGCACCGCGCTTCTGGCGCCAGAGGTCGGCCTGCCGGTAGCTGCGGCGAGACCGATTCCGGAATCGATTCGGAGGTGTTGCCGGAGACGACAACCCGTTATCATCGCAACCTGGCTTGTTCACTCGACGGATGCTCCGACCCGATGCTTGAAATCATAATTGCCGGCGGCTGGCTGATGGTGCCGATTCTGCTGTGTTCGGTCATTGCGGTGGCGATCGTGATCGAGCGCTTCGTCAGCCTGCGCAGCAGCCGCGTCATGCCGCCGACCATCCCGGCTCAGGTAAAGCAGTGGGCGCTGCAGCACGAGCTCGATGCCAAGCATATCGAGCAGCTGAGGCGATCCTCACCGCTGGGCCGGATCCTGGCTTCAGCGCTCGACAATCGAAACCGGTCGCGCGAGATCATCAAGGAAGCCGTCGAAGACACCGGCCGGCACGTGGTCTTCGAGCTCGAGCGTTTTCTCAACACGCTCGGCACCATCGCCGGCATCACGCCGCTGCTTGGTCTGCTCGGCACCGTCATCGGCATGATCCGCGTGTTCAGCGCCATCATGCTGCACGGCGTTGGCGACCCCAACGAGCTCGCCGGGGGTATTTCCGAGGCGCTGATCACGACCGCAGCCGGCCTGACCGTGGCCATTCCGAGCTTTTTCTTCTACCGCCATTTCCGTGGTCTGGTGCGCGCCTACGTGGTGCAGATGGAGCAGCAGGCCGTCACCCTGATGCAGGCCATCGAGCACGGCCAGCAAAAACGCGGCCGGCCCTGAACCGAGTGGCCAGGGTGACTACATCATGAAACTTCACGACGAGGAACGCGAAGAACCCGAGATCAACCTGACCTCGTTGATCGACGTGGTCTTCCTGCTGCTGATCTTTTTCATGATCTCGACCACCTTCGAGCGTCAGTCGCTGATCCAGCTCGATCTGCCCGAAGCGACCACCGGTCAGACCGAGACCCTGCCGAGCACCATCGAGCTGATCATCTCCGAAGACGGCCGGCTGTTCATCGACGACAACATGCTGGCCGACGACCGGCGCGCCACGCTCCAGGCCGCGCTGGTCGAGCGTTTCGAGGACAACCCCGACGCCGTGCTGGTCGTGCGTGCCGATGCCGAGGCCCCGCATCGTCTGGTTGTCCGCGCGCTCGATGCCGCCGCGGCCGAGGGCATTACGCGGCTGACCATCGCCACCGTCGAAGAGGACGGGGAAGGGCCGTGAGCGCGACCCACGCGCCGGCCCGGGCTGTCTACCGCCGGCTGCTCCACTACGTCGCGCGTCAGCGGCTGATCTTCGTGCTGGCGATTCTGGCGGTTTCCCTCGATGCTGCCGGCCAGGGCCTGTTCTTTTACCTGCTGCGACCGCTGATCGACGAAACCATCGTCGCTACCGACCCGGCCTTCAGCCTGTGGCTGCCGGGATTGGTGCTGGCCGCGGTGCTGCTTAGAATCGTCGGCAACTTCGGCGGGGTTTTCGGCATGGAATGGGTCGGCAGGCGCGTCATTGCCGACCTGCGCGCCGACCTTTTCGACCGCTATCTCGAACTGCCGGCAAGCCATTTCGACCGCTATTCGTCCGGGCAGATGATCTCGCGGCTGACCTACAACGCCGAGCAGGTCGCCCAGGCGGCGACCACGGCGCTGATCGGCGCGGTGCGTGACATTCTCACCGTGGTTGCGCTGGTCGGGGTGATGCTGATCCAGTCGTGGCGCCTGACGCTTGCGATGTTACTGCTGGTTCCCGTCATTTTCCTGGTCGTCACGGTCATTTCGAGTCGTTTTCGGCGCATTTCGACGCGAATCCAGGATTCGATGGGTGATGTGACTCACATCACCGAGGAGGCGGTCAATGGCCATGAGGTCATCAAGGTCTTCGGCGGACGCGACCGGGAGCGAAGCTCGTTTTCCAACATCAACGAAAACAACCGCCGACTGCACCTGCGCCTGACCGCGACCCAGCTGGTGTCATCCTCGCTCATCCAGCTCGCCGCCGGGCTGGCGGTCATCGTGTTGCTGGTTATCGCGGCCAGCGAATTCATGCGCACCGAGGTCACCGCCGGAATCTTCATGTCGGTGCTGGCCGCCATGGTGGCCTGTATTCCGCCGCTCAAACGCCTGACCAAGATGCACGTGGTCATCGAAAAGGGCCTGGCCGCGGCCGACAGCATTTTCCGTGTACTCGATGCGCCGGCCGAACCGGATACCGGCAGTCACGACCCGGGCCGCGTCGAGGGCCGCATCGAGATTCGTGACGTGACCTTCCACTACCCGGATGCCGAATCGCCCGCCCTGGAGTCGGTCGACCTGACCATTGCTCCCGGCAGCCTGACGGCGCTGGTCGGTCGTTCGGGTTCGGGGAAGTCGACACTGGCCAAGCTGCTGCCGCGTTTTTACCTGCCGCAATCGGGTTCCATCTCCATCGACGGCGTCGATATCAACGATTTCCGCCTCGACGCCCTCCGGCGCCAGATCGCGCTGGTCAGTCAGGATGTGGTGCTGTTCAACGACAGCGTGGCCGGCAATATCGCTTACGGGTCGAACGCCCGGGTCAGCCGCGAGCGCATCGCAGAAGTTGCCCGGCAGGCCCATGCCATGGAGTTTATCGAGCGCCTGCCCGAGGGCCTCGATACCGCCATTGGTGAGGATGGCGCGCTGCTCTCGGGCGGTCAACGCCAGCGCATCGCGGTGGCGCGCGCCCTGCTCAAGGACGCACCCATCCTGATTCTCGACGAAGCGACGTCAGCGCTTGATGCCGAGTCGGAACGCCACGTGCAGGCCGCGCTGGCCAATCTGATGGCCGACCGGACGACGCTGGTCATCGCCCACCGCCTGGCGACCGTCAAGCGCGCCGACCAGGTGGTCGTGGTCGACCGCGGGCACATCGTCGAGCGCGGCACGCATGCTGAGCTGCTGGGCCACCCCGACGGTCTCTACCAGTACCTGCATCGCCTGCAACTGCAGGATGAGGAAATGGCGTGAGCGCGTGCGCGGACTGATCGAACGTCGGCTCAACGCGCTGTGGTACGGCAGCGGCGATCCCCCACTTCTGCTGCGCGGAATGTCGCGTCTCTACCGATTGGCACTGGGACGGCGCTGGCATCGTCCCGCTGCCCGCCCGCCGATTCCGGTCATCGTGGTCGGAAACCTGACCGCGGGCGGGACGGGAAAGACGCCGGTGGTCATTGCGCTGGCCCGTCATCTGGCCGGGCTCGGGCAACCCGTGGCCGTCATCAGCCGCGGCTATGGCGCGGCTGCCGCCCGGGTAGTGATCCGCGTCGATGCCGATTCGGATCCGGCACGCTCGGGCGATGAGCCGGTCCTGATTGCTCGCCGGGCACAGGTTCCGGTCTACGTGGCCCGTCGCCGCGATGCGGCCCTGGCCCGGGCGGTGGCCGAGGGTGCACGGATTGTGATCTCCGACGATGGGCTGCAGCATGCCCGGCTGGCACGCAGCCTGGAGTTGTGCGTGGTCGACGGTCAGCGTGGTCTGGGCAATGGCTGGCTGCTGCCGGCCGGCCCGCTGCGCCAGCCTGTCGAGCGCCTGGAGGCAGTCGATCAGGTGCTCATCAAGGGAGCGGGCTGGACCCGGCCTGGTGGGTTGCAATTCGAGTTGGTTCCGGAGGCCTTGCAGCGGCTTGACGGTGGCCGGTCGCGCCCGCCCGAGGCCTTGTCGGGTCAGGCCGTGGACGCGCTCTGCGCCATCGCCAATCCGAGAGCATTCGCGGCAACCCTCGAGCAGCTGGGCATGCAAACGCGCCTGCACGCCTTCCCCGACCATCATGCCTTCCGGGTCGATGACCTGCGTGGGCTGGCCGGCCCGATCGTGACCACCGCCAAGGATGCCGTCAAGCTCGAGCGCCTTTCGACCGGCCAGGCAATCGATGTGCTGCATGTCGGCGCTCGGCTTCCGGACCCGGTTATCGGCCAGGTCGAGCGGCATGTGCGAGAATTCGCCGATGGCGAATGACTTCGTGGTTCTCGTTCCCGCCCGGCTGGCCTCGACCCGATTGCCGCGCAAGGCACTGGCCGACCTGGGTGGTCAGCCGATGGTGGTGCGCACGCTCGAGCGGGCGCGCGCCAGCGGGGCCCGGGATGTTTTTGTCGCCACCGATAGTGCCGAGATTGCCGAGGCCGTCACCGCGGCCGGGGGCGATGCCATCATGACCGACCCGGCACACCGCTCGGGCACGGACCGCCTGGCCGAGGCCAGTGAGAAGCTTGCGCTGCCGGATGCGACCATCGTGGTCAATCTTCAGGGCGATGAGCCGGTCATGCCGGCTGCCTGCCTGAGCCAGGTGGCGGCGCTGCTCGCTGATGACCCGGACGCGCGAATGGCCACCCTCTGGGAGTCGCTCAGTGACGAGTCGCAGTGGCGCGATCCCAATGTGGTCAAGCTGGTCTGCGACCGGGCCGGGCGAGCGTTGTATTTTTCGCGCGCGCCGATTCCGCACTGCCGTGACGGTGGCTGGCCAGGGCAGGGCGCTTGCCGCCACGTCGGACTGTATGCTTACCGGGCCGGTGCGCTCAAGGCCTGGCGCGATCTGCCGGCACATCCGCTCGAGCGTTTCGAGTCGCTCGAGCAGCTACGCGCGCTCGCCGCCGGGTGGATAATCCGTACCGCGCGCGCGGCCGCGGAAATCCCGGTCGGCGTGGATACCCGCGAAGATCTGGAACAATTGCAGGGTTGGTTTCGTCAAAACAGTTGAACCGTGTTCCCGGCCCCGTTTTCAATGAGGTGACTCCGAACCATGGACAGTATTCTCTTCGTTTGCCTGGGCAATATCTGCCGCTCGCCCACGGCCAAGGCGATGTTCGATTACAAGCTCGCCCGCTCCGGCTTGAGCCTGCACACCGAGTCGGCCGGTACGATCGGTTTCCACGCCGGCAACCCGCCCGATCCTCGTGCCATCGAACATGCCGCGCGCTGGGGCATGGACATCACCACCGAGCGCGCCCGCGAGGTGACGCTCGAAGACTTCGAGCGCTTCGACCGGATCTATGCCATGGACCGGAGCAATCTCGACGAACTGCTTGGACGGGCGCCAGCCCGGTCGAGCGCGCGTATCGAACTGGTCATGAGCCTGGCGCCGGACTATGGCGTCGATGAGGTGCCCGACCCCTACTACGGCGGCGGGCAGGGTTTTGTGCGCGTTATCGATATGCTCGAAGTTGCCGCCGACCGGCTGGTCGAGGAGCTGATGCGGCAATCGTGAGCGAATTCGACGGGCGGGAATTCGCCCGGTCGCTTGCGACCGGGCCCGGGGTCTACCTGATGCGCGATGCCCGGGGTGGCGTGCTCTACGTCGGCAAGGCACGCAATCTGCGTCGCCGGGTGGCGAGTTATTTCGATCGCCGCGACAAGGGGCCACGCATCAATCTGATGGTGCGCAAGATCGCCGACATGGAAGTCAGTCTCACGCGTACCGAGGCCGAGGCCCTGCTGCTGGAAAACGAGTGGATCAAGGCCCATCGGCCGCGCTTCAACATCAATCTGCGCGACGACAAGTCCTACCCCTGGATCCGCCTGGAAACCGACCATCCGTATCCGCGCATCGGTTTCTACCGCGGCAGCCGCAAGCACTCCGGGCAATATTTCGGCCCCTATTCGAGCGCCGGGGCGGTACGCGAATCGCTCAACCAGATCTATCGCCTGTTCGGGCTGCGCCAGTGTCGCGACAGCGTCTACAACAACCGCACGCGCCCCTGCCTGCAGTACCAGATCGGCCGCTGCAGCGCCCCCTGCGTGGACTACATCAGCCAGGAAGACTACGCCCGCGACACGCGCGCGGCCGTGCAATTTCTCAAGGGCCGCGACGAGGCGGTCATCGAGCACTTCGGCGAGCGCATGCGCGAAGCCAGCGAGGCGCTGAATTTCGAGCGCGCCGCCGTGCTGCGCGATCACATCCAGACCCTGCAGCGGGTGCGCTCGAGCCAGTATGTGGCCGATGGCGCCGATAACCTCGACGTCATCGGATTGAGCGTCGCCGCGGGCCAGGCGGCTGTGCAGGTGGTCGAGTTCCGCCACGGCCGAAATGTCGGTGGGCGCTGCTTCTTCCCCGGAAACCTGCACGCCGAGCTCGGGCCCGGTGAAATCATGAGTGCCTTCCTGGGTCAGTATTACGCCGAGCGGCCGCCGCCTGCCGAGATCCTGGTTTCGCACCAGCCCGATCAGGCCGGTCTCTGGAAGGAAGCGCTTGCCGAACGCCGGGAAGGCAAGCTCGGATTGCGCTGGCGTCTGCGCGGGCAGCGCGCCGAATGGATCAAGCTGGCCGTAGCCAACGCCGACGATGCGCTCCGGCGCCGGCTTTCCGAGCGCGATCAGATTGGTCGGGGGCTGTCCGAGCTGGCCAGCCTGATCGACCTGGCTTCGCCACCGCAGCGCCTGGAGTGTTTTGATATCAGCCATATCTCGGGTACCGAGACGGTGGGCTCGTGCGTGGTGTTCGGCCCCGAAGGTGCGCTCAAGAAGTACTACCGCCAGTTCAATATCGAAGGTATCGAGCCCGGCGATGATTATGCGGCCATGGAGCAGGTGCTGCGCCGACGCTACCGGAAGCTGCTCAGCGATGGTTCCGAGGTCCCCGACCTGGTCATCATCGATGGCGGCAAGGGCCAGGCCGGACGAGCCCGGGCTGTTCTCGACGAGCTCGGCCTCGACGCCATTCCCGTCATGGGCGTGGCCAAGGGGCCGGCGCGCAAGGCGGGCATGGAAACCTTCATCCTCGGCGATCGCGAGGTTCGACCCGGTCCCCATCACCCGGCCTCCCACCTGGTCCAGCAGATCCGCGATGAGGCCCACCGCTTTGCCATCACTGCCCACCGCAGGCGCCGACAAAAGCGCGCGCAGGCCTCACCGCTGGAGCAGGTCCCCGGTGTCGGGCCGCAGCGCCGTCAGAGGCTGTTGCAGCACTTCGGCGGCCTGCAGAGTCTCTCGCGCGCCACCCCCGAGGAGCTGGCCCGCGTGCCGGGTATCAGCAGCGCACTGGCCGAGCGTATTGCCGAGCATCTGCGTTCGTCCTGATCGCGGCCACATGGCTGGCTGGTTTTGCGGGATAATGACCGTGACTCGCTTGTTCGAAGGCCGCCCGTGTCGCTGACCATTCCCACTGTCCTGACCTTGATGCGCATCGTGATGATCCCGGTGCTGGTCGTGGTGTTCTATCTGCCGATGGAATGGGCCAACGCGGCCGCGGTGGTGGTGTTCGTACTGGCTGCGATCACCGATTGGCTCGATGGCTGGGTCGCGCGCCGGTTCGGCATGACCAGCAACTTCGGTGCCTTTCTCGATCCGGTTGCCGACAAGCTGATGGTGACCGTAGCGCTGGTCATCATCGTGCAGCGCCATCCTGAAATGCTGCTCGCCTTCGCTGCGGCCATCATCATCGGGCGCGAGATCACCGTCTCGGCGTTACGCGAATGGATGGCCGCACTGGGCGAGAGTGCGCGTGTCAAGGTCGCCTGGACAGGCAAGATCAAGACCATCATGCAGATGGTGGCGATCGGCTTCCTGCTCTACGGAGAGGCCCTGTGGCTGCTTCCGGTGCTCGAGATCGGGCGCTGGCTGCTGCTGGTTGCCGCGGCGCTGACCATCGTGTCCATGGTGGCCTATCTGCGCGCGGCATGGCCGGCCCTGCACGATCGTTCCTGAAGCCTTTTCCATAACAAACATCAATTTTTCCAAGGACTTGCAATAAAAAGATGCCCACCTCCTCAAGAAAAAACCCGTCACTCGCGGAGCGGGCCGACCGGCATTTGCTCTACGAGGCGAGCGTGCAGGACACCGAGTCCGAGCTTGAATTCGTTGCCGAGACTTTCGAGGCGGTAACCGGACGGCGGCTGGTAAAGCTCCGGGAGGATTTCTGCGGGACGGCGAATACCGCCTGCGCCTGGGTGCGCGGTGGCGACGACCACGAAGCCATCGGTGTCGATCTCGATGGGGAAGTGCTCGGCTGGGGCCAGGCCAACCACGTGGCGCGGCTGAACGCTGCCGAGAAGCGCCGTCTGACGCTTTATCAGGATGACGTGTTGAAAGTGGCCACCGACCCGGCCGATTGTGTCCTGGCGATGAACTTCAGCTACTACCTGTTTACCACCCGCGAGCGGCTCAAGCGCTATTTCGAGTGTGCCCGCGCCGCCCTGGTCGACGATGGGTTGCTGTTTCTCGACGCATTCGGTGGTTACGATGCCCACCGCGAGCTCGAAGAGCGCACCGAGTTCGACGACCACACCTACGTCTGGGATCAGGCCAGTTTCGACCCGATCAATCAGCACATGACCTGCCGGATCCACTTCGAATTCCCCGACCGATCAAAGCTCGATACGGCCTTCGAGTATCACTGGCGGCTCTGGACCCTGCCCGAGATCCGCGAGCTGCTGCTGGAAGCGGGCTTCAGCCGGGCGACCGTGTACTGGGAAGGGACCGACGAAGAAAGCGGTGAGGGCGACGGCATCTATACGCCCAGCGAGACCGGCGATGCCGACGCAGGGTGGATTTGCTACATCGTCGCCGAGCGCTGATCGCCGGACGAGTCACGGAGCCGGGTCAGAGAAAGGAAAAGACCTGTTCGAGCCAGGAAGTCAGGCCCTCATAGTCTTCCGGCTCAGCAGCGACGAATTGATCGATATCGAGCTCGTGCAGGGCGGAAAAATACTCGCGATCGTCGTGCAGTACCAGCAGTGAGCGGCGGATGTCTTCCCGGGCAGCTTCCGGGATATCCGGGCTGGCTGCCACGGTGACATTCGGGAAGCTTTCCGAAGTTCTGACGACTTCCAGGTTGACGTAGCGCTCGACCAGATTTTGCGGAACGATTGCCGCGTCGGCTTCCATGGAAAACACGATCTCGACGGCATCGCGCCAGGATGCGGCGTTGGATTCGATCAGCGGCTGCTGCATTGGATTCTCGAACCAGCTCGACAAAATCAGGTAGCCAAGGCTGGGCGCCGGCATGCTGGAGATGGGCCGGCCGAGAAAATTTGACAGTTCCGCCTCCGGATTGCCCGAGGTCATCAAGGAAAACGAGGTATCTTCCGCCGCCTTGACCAGCGGCTGGTAACCGTGACGCTCCATGCGCAGCGCGATCAGGTGAGCGTCCTCGATGACCAGGTCGGGCATGACGCCGCGACGGATCTCGACCCAATAGCGATGAAAGTCCCGCGCGCTCCGCAGCTGGAACTGGTAAGGCGTCGTGAAGTTGAGGTAATTGATCAGCGGCCGGTAGACGCGTTCGGCTTGATCCGGGGGGAAGGTCGGGTGAACCTGGAGCGTGAAGGTTTGTTGCTGCCCCGGCGGTGTCACGGCCGGGGCGTCGGCTACCGGGTCGCCCGGCAGTTCCTCGACTGAATCCGGCATGGCTTCGGGCTGGGCTGTCTCGGCTTCGACCTCGGGCGCACCCGGGTCGGACATGATATCGTCGACCGGATCGTCGGGTTCAGCGGGCATCTCCTCGCGCGCGCCGTCGGCTTCCTCGGCGGTCGCGTCAGGCTGATCGTTTCCGGAAGTATCTTGCTGAGCGGTGGTTGAGCTCGCATCGGTTTCGGCGGCGTCGCTGTCACCAGTGTCCTGAGCCAGCACCACTCCGGTGATGAAGAGCAATGCCACGGCAAGCAAGACGTGCTTTGAGGCTTTCATGCAGAATCCCCTTGTAACCCGCTGATTCGAGTTGTTTTAGATTGTCTGACGATACTAGCACAGGCCATCAGCGGCCGTCATCTGCCCCGGCGGGCCGTCCGGGCGGCTGTCACGGCGAACACGGCAGCCGGTTTCGATGCGGGTCGGGCTGACCGCCAGGCCGATGCATCCTTCGGCATGCCGAAGGGCGTCGATTACCCGGCCGGCCGATTCGCCATCGTCGGTTGTCAGGGTATCGCCCTCGGCGGGCGGTTCCCCGTCAGACTCGAAGCGGAATCCGAGCAACTGGTACTTGGGCTTGCCAAGATAGTGAACCCGAGCGATGATTTCCTGGCCCGGGTAGCAGCCCTTGCGGTGGCTGAGGCCACCGATGGCTTCCAGTCCGAGCGACTGGGGCAGGAACTGCTCGCTCGACGGTGGGCCGATCCAGGGCAGGGGCAGGCACAAATCATCGCGGCGCCAGTCGTTGATCCATTCAGTCGACTCCGGCTGGGTCGAGGTGGGCTCGATCGACAAGCTTCGCTGTTGGTCCTGGGCCATGCGACCCGAGGCTATCGACTCGTCGCGCGACCCGTATACGGCCGTGGATCCGGTGATCGAGACTTTGCGGCCAATGGCAAACATCGGCAGGCGCGCCGCGACGGCTTGTTGCTGGCTGGCGGGCAGGATGAAATCCACGCCATTTTCATGGTGGCATGCGAGCATGACCGCTATTACATTGCCCTTGGGCGAGCACCAGGCAGTCGGGCTCCAGAAGCCCGGCGGAAGCTCATTAATATCCGAGCAAAGCTGGGATTGCGCGAATGCCAGCGCGTCCGGTCCGCTGATGCGAAGTGCGCCCAGGTGGGGTAGAGGATGCCAATTCGTCATATTCTTGGGGTGGATCACACATTATGAGTGGAGAGAATTCTATAATGCACGACAGCAAAGAACGATCGAGTCGCGATGATTCACGGTCGCCCGACGAACCGGCAGGTGAGGAAATTGATGACCGGGCGTCGGACCAGACCGAGCCTCGAGAAATTGGTGGACGCCGCGAGGGTCTCGACCCGACGCGCTACGGTGACTGGGAAAAAAACGGTCGTTGCATCGATTTCTGATTCGATTCGCCCATCCTGACCAATACACGAGAACCCTATGGCGACCGAAGACCGACCGCTCTCCCCCCATTTGCAAGTCTATCGTCCCCAGTTGACCTCGGTGCTTTCGATATCGCACCGGATTTCCGGTATCGTGCTCAGCTTCGGCATGGTCGTGGCCGTTTTCTGGCTGCTGGCGCTGGCCGCTGGTCCGGATCGTTTCGCCACCTTCAACGACTGGCTGGCGCACCCCGCCGCGATCGCGGCCCTGGTGTTGTGGACTTTCGCGCTGTTTTACCACCTGCTCAACGGAATCCGACACCTGTTCTGGGACGCGGGCTGGCTGCTCGACCTGCGCGGCGCCTATGCCTCGGGCTGGACGGTCGTGATCCTGGCCGTGCTCTTCACCGCCGCGATCTGGGGAGGCCTGGTATGAATTTGAGAAATCCGCTTGCCAACGCCCACAATCACGGTTCGGCCGGCGACGGTGTCGGCCACTGGTGGGCCCAGAGACTGAGCGCCATCATGATGGTGTTTCTGACCGTCTGGCTGATCGTGGCCCTGTTCTCACTGGTCGGGAGCGGGCACGCCGAGGCCGTGGCCTGGTTGTCGCATCCGTTTCATGCCGCCATGGCGATCCTGTTCATGGTCGTGGGGATCTACCACGGCCAGCTCGGCCTGCAGGTCATCATCGAGGATTACATTCGCCAACGCGCCCTCGGGGTATTGATGCAGGTCGCGGTCAAGATTCTTTCCATCGTCGGCGGCCTGCTGGCAGTGCTTGCCGTCCTCAAGATCGCCCTGGGAGTATGAAGTTGAGCAAGGCTTACGACATCACCAAACACGAGTACGACGTGCTGGTCATCGGTGCCGGCGGCGCCGGGCTGCGAGCCACCATGGGCCTGGCAGCCACCGGGCTGAATACCGCCTGCATCACCAAGGTCTTCCCGACCCGGTCGCACACCGTTGCCGCCCAGGGCGGCATGAGCGCCGCGCTCGGCAACATGGGAGAAGATGACTGGCGCTGGCACATGTACGACACCATCAAGGGCTCCGACTGGCTCGGTGACCAGGACGCAATCGAGTACATGTGTCGCGAGGCGATTCCGTCGGTCATCGAGCTCGAACATTTCGGTGTGCCGTTTTCGCGCACCGAGTCCGGCAAGATCTACCAGCGGCCGTTCGGCGGCATGACTACCCGTTTCGGTGAGGGCACGGCGCAGCGCACCTGCGCGGCGGCCGATCGCACCGGCCACGCGATCCTGCACACCCTCTACCAGCAGTCGCTCAAGCACGATGCGCAGTTTTTCATCGAATACTTCGCCCTTGACCTGCTCATGGATGATGAGGGCAAGTGCTGCGGTGTACTGGCCTGGGACCTGGCTTCCGGCACGCTGCATGAATTCCGCGCCCATGCCGTGATCCTGGCCACCGGCGGCTATGGCCGGTCGTATTTCTCCTGTACTTCGGCGCATACCTGCACCGGCGACGGCAACGGCATGGTGCTGCGCGCCGGTCTGCCGTTGCAGGACATGGAGTTCGTCCAGTTTCATCCCACCGGTGTCTATGGCGCCGGTTGCCTGATTACCGAGGGCGTGCGCGGTGAGGGCGGCTACCTGACCAACTCCGACGGCGAGCGCTTCATGGAGCGCTACGCGCCCAACGCCAAGGACCTGGCTTCGCGTGATGTGGTGTCACGCTCGATGACCATCGAGATTCGCGAGGGCCGGGGCGTGGGTGACAAGGGCGATCACATCCATCTCAACCTTCAGCACCTCGGTGGAGATGTCATCCACGAACGTCTGCCCGGTATCGCCGAGACAGCCAAGATTTTCTCCGATGTGGATGTCACCAAGGAGCCGATTCCGGTGCTGCCGACGGTGCACTACAACATGGGTGGTATCCCGACCAATTACCACGGCGAGGTCGTCACCCTCAAGGATGGCGATCCGGACTCGGTTGTTCCGGGGCTGTATGCCATCGGTGAGGCGGCTTGTGTTTCGGTCCACGGCGCCAATCGCCTGGGCTCGAATTCGCTGCTCGACCTGATCGTCTTTGGCCGGGCCGTCGCCAAGCGTTGCGGCGCGAACATCAAGCCCGGCCAGTCGCACAGCAAGCTTCCCGAGGGCACCGTCGATTCACTGGTTGCCGATTTCGATCGCCTGCGCCACGCCAGCGGCAATACACCGACAGCCGAAATCCGCGACCAGATGCAGCAGGTCATGCAGCAGGATGCCGCCGTGTTCCGGACCGGGGAGACGCTGTCCCAGGGCTGTGAGCGCATCAACAAGGTCAATGCCCTGTTTGACGACATCAAGGTGACCGACCGCTCGATGGTCTGGAACTCCGACCTGGTCGAGACGCTGGAACTGCGCAACCTGCTGGGCAATTCGGTGACCACCATGCTGGCGGCGGAAAACCGCAAGGAAAGCCGTGGTGCTCACGCGCGCGAGGACTTTCCGGACCGCGACGACGATAACTGGATGAAACACACGCTGATCTGGATGGATGACAGCGGCAAGACCAGGATCGACTTCCGCCCCGTTCACATGTACACCTTGAGCGACGACGTCGAGGTGGTCCCTGCCAAGGCCCGCACCTACTAGGAACCGACAGAAACGCTATGGCTGAATTCAGACTTCCGAAAAACTCGCGTATCGGCAAGGGCCAGCACGTCAAGGCCCCCGAAGGTGCGAGCAACGTCAAGACCTTCCGCATCTATCGATGGGATCCGGACAGCGGAGAAAATCCGCGCGTGGACTCCTACGATATCGATCTCGATGACTGTGGCCCGATGGTTCTCGATGCCGTCATCAAGATCAAGAACGAGATCGACCCGACGCTGACCTTTCGGCGCTCCTGCCGTGAAGGGATCTGCGGCTCCTGCGCTTTCAATATCGACGGCACCAACACCCTGGCCTGCACCCAGGCGATCGATGAGATCAAGGGTGACGTCAAGATCTACCCGCTGCCGCACATGCCGGTGGTCAAGGACCTGGTTCCGGATCTGACGCATTTCTATGCCCAGTACGCCTCGATCAAGCCGTGGATCCGTACCCAGAGCCCGGCCCCGCCGGACAAGGAGCGCCTGCAGTCACCCGAGGACCGCCGGCATATCGATGGTCTCTACGAGTGCATCCTGTGTGCCTGCTGCTCGACCGCCTGCCCGAGTTACTGGTGGAACGGCGATCGTTACCTCGGCCCGGCGGTTCTGCTCCAGGCCTACCGCTGGCTGGTCGACTCGCGCGACGAGGCGACCGGTGAACGGCTCGACGATCTCGAGGATCCGTTCCGCCTGTATCGTTGCCACACGATCATGAACTGCGCCAAGACCTGCCCGAAGGGCCTGAACCCGGCCAAGGCGATCGCCGAGATCAAGAAGATGATGCTCGCACGGCGCAGCCTCTGACGGGCCGGGGAGTGCGCTCTGGTGAGTGATGCCGATTCGGCCTCCGCGCTGCGCTGGCGTTGTCGGCGCGGTATGCGCGAGCTCGATGTGATGCTCGGCCGATGGCTCGAGCGGCGCTGGCCCGAGGCATCCGGCGAGCGGCGTCAGGCGTTTGCCTGCTTGCTCGAGTTCGAGGACGACCGCATCTGGGACTGGCTGATGGGTCGTGATGAACCCGAGTCGGACGTTGCCGGCATCGTCGAAGAAATCCGCGCCGATTTTCCCGGTGCAAGCGGCGGCTGAATCGCCGGTCCGCCCGGCTCGTTGGGCGGCTGTCAGCGTCGTCATGCTTGGCATATTGGGACTGGCCGCGGTTTGGTGGGCCGGTTTGCCGGCCTGGCTATCGCTGCTCCTGGCCCTGGCGATTGTCGTCTACTCCGTGCGGGTCGTTTATCGCCTGCTCCACCCGAATATCGAGCGTCTGGTCGTGACCGGCGACAGCCTGGCGCTTACGGACGGGCAGGGCGAGGTTCGCGAGCTTGAAGTCACCGCCACCCCGTTCGTGAGTCCGCTGTTCATCGGTTTGCGCGGTCGAGTTGACGGGGCGCGGGGGTCCAGGACAATCGGCCTGTTTCGCGAGCAGCTCGACGAGCAGACCTTCCGCCGCCTGGCGGTGAAATTGCGCGCCGCAGCCGAGGCATGAGGCGCTTCATCCGCTGGTTGCTGAAGTGGCTCTTCCGCGGAATGCTGGTGGCCCTGCTGCTTTGCGTTGCGCTGTCGCTGCCCCTGCGCTGGATCGACCCGCCCGGCTCGGCGTTCATGCTGATCGACCGGGTCAGTCACCAGCGTGTGCCCGAACATCAATGGGTCGCACTCGACGACATCAGCCCGCATCTCGCGCTCGCCGTGATTGCTGCCGAAGACCAGAACTTTCCGCATCACCGCGGCTTTGACCTGGTCCAGATACGCGATGCGGTCTCCAGCCGTCTCGATGGTGGGCGGTTGCGCGGCGCGAGCACCCTTTCGCAACAACTCAGCCGCAACCTTTATCTCTGGCCCGATCGCAGTTGGGTGCGAAAGGGGCTGGAGTTCGTGATGACCGTACCGCTCGAGGTATTTCTTCCCAAGCACCGTATCCTCGAGTTGTATCTCAACCTGGCCGAATGGGACGATGGGGTGTTCGGGGCCGAGGCGGCCGCCCGGCATCACTTCGGCAAGGTGGCTGCCAATCTGACCCGGTCCGAGGCCGTGGCGCTGGCGGCCGTTCTGCCCGCGCCGGGCGCGCTCGACCCGAACGATCCCAACGACTGGCAGCGTGCGCGCGAGGACTGGATCTCGCAGCAGATGTCCAATCTCGGCTTCGGCTGGCTGTCTTTCATCAATCCCTCTGACTAACGAACTTATTTTGCAAGGAGTGACCATGAAATATCTTGTGCCCGGTCATCGGGCCGATGAACACTGGTTCGAGGAGCGCTGCCATATCAGCGAATGGTCGAACTCTCCCGCCGACCCCGAACTATCGGTGGCGCGCGCCCGGGTCGAGCCGGGTATCACCACGCGGTGGCATGCGCTGAGTGGTATCACGGAACGCTATGTCATTCTCGAGGGCAGCGGACAGGTCGAGGTTGGCGAGGCGCCGGCGCAGTCGGTCCAGCCCGGCGACGTGGTCATCATTCCACCCGATGTGCGCCAGCGCATTGCCAACACCGGCCCCGAAGACCTGGTTTTTCTGGCGCTGTGCACGCCCCGATTCGACCCCGCCAGCTATCGGGACCTGGAGTGAGGCCAGTGATAGACTTGGCATCCAATCAGGGCCGGGTGGTTGCGTTGTGGTTCGGGCCGGGTGCTGAATACAGATGGCAGGGGTAGTCATGCAGCTCGAAAAATTCCTTCAGGTCATGGTCAAGCACGAGGCCTCGGATCTTTTCTTCAGCGCCGGTGCGCCGGTTGGTATCAAGATCCAGGGCAAGACCCGGTACCTTGGCGATCACAAACTGACTTCCGGCGAGGCACGCCAGCTTGCCTACTCGGTACTCAACGAAAAACAGAGTGCTGAGTTCGAGCGCGAGATGGAGATGAATCTCGCCCTTGCGCTCGAGGGGATCGGGCGGTTCCGAATCAACATCTTCCGCCAGCGTGGGTCAGTAGCCATGGTGGTGCGCCATATCAAGGCTGATATCCCTTCCATCGAGCAATTGAACCTGCCCGCCCGGCTCAAGGATCTGATCATGGCCCCGCGCGGGCTGGTGCTGGTCGTCGGCTCGACCGGTTCGGGTAAATCGACCACCCTGGCCTCGATGATCGATCATCGCAACAAGTCGCGCAGCGGGCATATCCTGACCATCGAAGACCCGATCGAATTCCTGCACCAGCACGACCAGTGCATCGTCGACCAGCGCGAGGTCGGGCTCGATACCCAGAGTTATTCGGCTGCCCTCAAGAATGCCATGCGCGAGGCCCCCGACGTCATTCTCATCGGTGAGATTCGCGATCGCGAAACCATGCAACACGCGATCGCTTATGCCGAGACTGGGCACCTCTGCCTGTCGACGCTACACGCCAACAACGCCAACCAGACACTCGATCGCATCATCAACTTCTTCCCGGAGAGCGCGCACCACCAGCTTTTTGTCGATCTGTCGCTGCATCTGCACGCGATCATTAGCCAGCGCCTGGTGCCGGGCATCGACGGCAAGCGCGTGCCGGCCGTCGAGTTGTTGCTGCGCACGCCCTATGTTGCCGACCTGATTCTCAAAGCCGAGATAACCGGGCTCAAGGACGCGATGAAAGAGGGCAGCCAGCACGGCATGCAGACCTTCGATCAGTCGCTGTTCGAGCTCTACAAGGCCGGGCGGATCAGCGCCGAAGAAGCCCTGGCCCATGCCGATTCGCGCAATGATCTCGGCTTGAGCATCCGTCTCGCCGGTGGAGCCGGCGACAGTGAGATTGGTGGCAAGTGGGATCTTCAGGAGTAACTCAATCGGAGCCCGACTCCAGCGACATGCGCAGCCAGGCGAAGGCGCGTTTGAAGTCGCGCTGGACGGTGCGCCGTGACTTGCCCTGGATTTCAGCGATTTCCTCGGTCGTCAGCCCACCATAGAAATGCGCCGAGACCATTTCGGCGAGGTTCGAGTCGATTCGCTCCAGCTGTTCCAGGGCTCGCTCCATGTCGATGACCGCAGCGGCCTGCTGTCTGGTTTTCTCGGCCACGACCTCATCGTTGAGTTCCAGGTGGGGCGCGCCCTGGCCCCGTTTCTTGCTCAAGCGCTGTCGGGCGTGATCGACGATGATCTGGCGCATGGCTCGTGCCAGCAAGCGCATCATGTGTACCCGGTCATTGGCCTGGTGGTGACCGTTGTGGAAAATCTTGAGAAAGGCCTCGTGTGCCAGCGCGGTGGTACGCAGCGTCGGGCTGGAGCCGAGCTGGTGGCGTTGTCGGTGCGCCAGCTTGTGGATGTCCTGGTAGACCATCGCTGTGACCTGCTCGAGCAGCTCCGGGGAGTCGTTGAGGTCCCTGAGCAGGCGGGTGACCTCACCCTGATCGTCATTTGCCATGTCGGTCTCCCCCGGGGATTCCCTGGCTGGCGACTCTTGGTACGTCGGTCGACTCATGTCTCTTCGACCGGATCGGGACTGGGTTCTGCCTCCCGGCAGCTGGCGGCGATCTCGAGAACCACCTGCTCGCCGGCTTCGACCCGGGCTGTTTCCGACCAGTAGTGTGTGGCTTTTTGCAGCTGTTCCCGGCCCTTCTCGATACGATCCTGCTGGCACAGTGCCTCGGCCTGGATTGATCGGGCTCGGGCCAGTCGGGGCCCGCTGGTCTCGCCATCGGCCAGCAGACTCTGCTCGCCGGCCCGGGCGTGCTCGAGTGCCCGGGCCGGGTCGTTCTCGAGCAACGCAATCCGTGCCTGCGACATGGTCAGACGGGCCTCTGAGAGTCGGTTCGCGTCGAGCTCCTGAGTGAACTTGAGCCAGTCGCGGGCAGCAGAGAGTTCACCAGCGTCAATGGCGTGCCGCAGACCGGTCAGGCGTAGCCGTGCGCTGACGCCGGGGTCGCGTTCAGTCATTTCTTGCGCGAGTTCTCGCAGGCGTTCGCGGATCTCATGACTGCCGGGGTTGCGGAGAGCGTCCAGAATGAGTTGGTTCTGTTGGCGCCCGGCCAGCGCGTGGTCTGGTATTTTTTCGATGGGGATATAGTCATGGCGTTCGAGCGCGCGCTCGGCCTCGTCTAGCCGATGCAGGTCGAAAAGCTTGAGCGGCAGAAAGTTGCGCTGAACCGCGATGCCCACGCTTTCCGGAAAATGTCGAGCGACTCTTTCGAGCGACCTGTCGTGCACCTCCCAGGCCTTGTGGGTGAGGCCTGCCCGCCAGTAGGCCCGGGCGAGCACATAGCCGACGGCGCCGGCCTGGACATGGTCGTCGCCGTAAACGGTTTGAGCCATTTCGACGAGAGACTCGAGTAATTCGGCGGCCGCTTCGGGCTGACCATTGTTGGCGAGAGCCTCGCCGTAGGCCATGCCCGAGGCGATGATTCGGGGGTGATCCCGCTGCGCGTGAATGTCGCGTGCCATACGATAGGCCTCGCGGGCTGACTGAAGCGATTTCTCCGGGTAACCGGCGTGAGAGTAGAAATATTTCAGATCGCCCAGAGCAGCCATGCAGGTCTCGTCCAGTTCGAGTGCCGCCTGGCAGGCGATATCTCGAGATTCCTCGCGTAGCGCCAGTCCTTGCTCGATGTTGCCGGACATCAGATTTGAGTGGGCGAGCTGGCCTAGCAGGTCGGCACGGACCTTTTCGAGCCCGGGGACTGACTCGATTTTCTCCAGCGTACCGCGCGCGATTTCGCGCCCACGCTCAGGATCGCTCTGACCGACCGAGTGGGCCAAGAGAAATCGGATCTCGGCGACGGTCTGCATCGGCAGCGCCGGAACCGTGCCGGCCTCGATCAGTGCCATGGCCTGTTCGAGGGTCTCGCGGGCCAGTGGCAACTCGCCGAGACCGACGTAGCTGTTGCCAATGACCTGCAGAACCTCGGCGGCGATATCGGGCTGGTCGGAAAACTCGTGCACGATTTCTTCGCGCCCGCGATCGAGCACGTCACGAACGGTCGGCATTTCACCCGGGTTGACGTAGTGGTCGGCCTCGGCGAGTGTATTGACCAGAAAGCTCTTGACCGACTCGGTCCGCTCGTTGGCGGCAACCGCGCGCGCGGCTTCGCGCTCGGCTTGCAGGTACATCCCGGTGGTTGCGGCCAGGCCGGCGATGAGCGTGAGGACAAACGCGCCGGCGGTGCCCGCCAGCAGCCGATTACGCCGAACGAATTTCCCGAGGCGATAGGATCGCGACTGCGGCATGGCATCGATTGGCTGGTGGCGGCGATAGCGACGCAGGTCGGTAACCAGACCGGCGACGGTATCGTAGCGAGCTTCCGGATCGTCGGCGCAGGCGCGCTCTATGATCGCGACCAGCTCGCGGGCACGCCCGGTTCTCGCCTCGATGCGTCGGGTCAATGAGCTAAGCTCACTACTGCTTCGCGGCGGGGTCGCGCCGAGCATCCAGGCCATTAGCGCGCCGAGGCTCCAGACATCACTGCGCGTGGTCGGCGCTTCGCCGCGGCGCTGCTCGGGCGCGGCAAAGGCGGGTGTCATCGCCGCCAGCCAGGCATTCTGTTCATCGCCCTCGGCCAGCAGGCGGGCCACACCGAAATCGAGCAGCTTGAGCTGGCCGTCGTTGCGGATCCGGACGTTGCCCGGTTTGATGTCGCCGTGGACGATCAGGCGCTGGTGAGCGTGGGTCAGCGCATCGGCGATCTGGGTGGTGGCGTCAAGAATGGCATTGATATCCGGGCCGGCATCGCGCCATTCGCTCAGGTCCCGGCCTTCGACCCATTCCATGACCACGAATGGCCCGCCGGCCTCGTCGAGCCCGGCATCGAGCAGGCGGGTGATCGAGGCGTGCTCCAGGCGTGCCAAGAGACGGGTCTCGCGCCGGAGTTGCTCGCCCAGCCCGCTGCCGCGCAGCTTCAGCAGTTTGATGGCCACGCTCATGTCGAACGCCCCATCAGCGCGCCGGGCCTGGTAGACGCGGCCCATGCCGCCTTCGCCGATGCAGTCGGTGATCTCCCAGGGGCCGATGCGATGGCCGGGTTCGAGCCGGGTCTGCTCCGGACGAACCGCGTCGACCGCTTCGATGGCGAGCTGGTCGACGCCGTTTTGGAAAACGCTCACCGTGGCGGTTTGCGCGGCCAGTTTTTCAAGCCAGGAGCTGAGCCGGGGGTAGCGCCGCTCACAGCGTTCCATGAACGATTTGCGGTCGGCAGGCTCGAGCTCGAGATATTGCACCAGCAGCTTGTCCAGCGCTCGGCTGCGTGCGTCGGTCAGGCGGACCATGGCGACTCCCCTCGCTACGGTTCGGGTCGATACGGGGACGGATGGCTCCCAGGCTCCCCGGTTTTCCCGAGCCTACCACGCTCGACAGATACTGCAACCCGGCCCGGGCGCGGGCCGATGCTGATGCTCAGGCCTGTGTGGTCTCGCTGAGCTCGCTCTCGAGCTGGCGGCGAACCGACTGGGGAGAGGTGGTGGCACGTGCCAGAAGGCTGTAGAGCACGGGGATGACGAACAGCGTCAAAAAGGTCGAGAAGGTCACGCCGAACAGTACGACGATGCCGATTACCTGGCGGGTTTCGGCGCCGGCTCCGGAGGAGAAGATCAGCGGCAGGGTGCCGGCTGCGGTGGTGATTCCGGTCATCACGATCGGTCGCAGGCGGATGGTCGCGCCTTCGATGATGGCTTCGTCGAAGTCCCTGCCTTCGTCGCGCAGCTGATTGACGAATTCGACGATCAGGATGCCGTTCTTGGCGGCCAGTCCGATGAGCATGACCAGGCCGATCTGGCTGTAGACATTGAGCGTAGATCCGGTCAGCCACAGCCCCAGCAGGCCACCGCCAACCGCCAGTGGCACGCCGAACATGATCACCAGGGGATGAATCCAGCTCTCGAACTGCGCGGCCAGCACCAGGAATACCACCACCAGCCCGAGCAGGAAAATGAAAATGACCGAAGTGCCGGCTTCCATGAAGTCGCGGCTCTGGCCCTTGTAGTCGATGATCGCTTCTTCGGGCAGATGTTCGCGGGCCTCGGCCTCGAGCCATTGCAATGCCTCACCCAGCGTCAGGTTTTCGGCCAGGCCGGCTTCGATGGTGATCGCGCGGACGCGGTTGTATCGATTGAGCTCGGTGGAATCGGCGAATTCCTCGAGCGTGACCAGGTTCGACAGCGGTACCAGGGCGCCCGAGCGCTCGGAGCGCACGTACAGGTTCTCCAGTGCCGCCGGCGAGCGCTGGTCGTCGCGCTCGCCCTCGACGATGACATCGTATTCCTGCCCGTCGTCGAGATAGGTGGTGACCCGTCGCGAGCCCAGCATGGTCTCGAGGGTGCGCCCGATACTGCTGACGGTCACCCCGAGGTCCGCTGCGCGGTCATAGTCGACCTGAACTTCGAACTGGGGCTGGGTTTCCTTGTAGTCCCAGTCCAGGTCGGTCAGGCCGGGGTTGTCGGCCTCGATTCGTTCGAGCAGAATGTCGCGCCATTGAGCAAGCTCCTGGTAATCACCCCCACCGATGACGAACTGAACCGGGTTGCCGATGCCGCCGCCGAAGCCCTGGCGCATGATCGTGAACGCGTTGATGCCTGCCAGGTCGGCGATGCGCTCGCGAACGTCGGCCATGATCTCGCTGGCCGGTCGCCGATGACTCCAGTCATCAAGAACCACGATCGCGATGCCGGTGTTGAAAACCGAGGGGTTGTTGAAGTCGCGTGGCGCGCGCACCAGCAGGCGACTGATTTCGCCGGACTCGACCAGTGGCATGAGGCGGGCTTCAAGCTCGTTCATGTAATCTTCCATGTAGTCGTACGATGCCCCCTCGGGCCCGTTGACCAACACGAAAAATGCACCGCGGTCCTCGCGCGGGGCGTACTCGTCGGGCAGGCTGGTCAACAGCCAGCCCGCACCGGCAAACAGCACTGCGATCAGGCCCAGTGCCGGCCAGCGCCAGCAGATGACCGATCGCAGCGCGCTGCGGTACAGGTTGCGACCGCGCTCGATGCCAGTGTCCATGACACGCACCAGGCGATTGTTGTCCTGCTTGGGCTTGAGCAGCTTCGAGGCCAGCATGGCCGAGACGGTCAGGGCCACAAAGCTTGAAAAGCCTACTGCCGCGGCCATGGTCAACGCGAATTCGGAGAATAACCGGCCGATGTCGCCCTGCAAGAAGGAAATCGGCACGAACACCGAAATCAGTACCAGCGTTGTCGAGACAATCGCGAAGCCGACCTGACGGGTACCCCGATAAGCCGCGACCAGTGCTGACTCGCCGAGCTCGTCCATGCGCCGGCGGACGTTTTCGAGCACGATGATGCCGTCGTCGACCACCAGTCCGATGGCCAGGACCAGGGCGAGCAGGGTGAGCAGGTTGACGGTGAAGCCGAACAGCGCCAGTGCAATGAACGTCGAGATCAGCGCCACCGGAACGGCCACAGCAGGAACCAGGATGGCGCGCACCGATCCCAGAAACAAAAAGATCGTCAGAACGACCAGGCCGATCGCGATGAACAGGGTCCGATAGACCTCATGGACCGCGCCCTCGATGAACACCGACGAATCGAAGCTCGGAAGAATCTCCATTCCCTCGGGCAGACCCTGGTTGAGTCGATCGACCTCGGCGCGCACCGCGCGTGCTACCTCGAGCGTGTTGGCCCGGGATTGACGCACGATTCCCAGACCGACCATGGGTTCACCGTTGCCACGGAAGAAGGTTCGGTCCTCGACGGTGCCGCGCTCGACGCGCGCCACTTCTGCGAGACGCACGAGGTGGTCGTCGTCGCCGCGCTGGATGACCAGGCGTGCGAAATCCTCCGCGGTGTGGAATTCCCGTGCCACGCGCACCGAGAACTGACGGGTGTGCGACTCGATCTGACCGGCGGGGAGTTCGACATTCTCGGCGCGCAGGGCATTTTCGATATCGATCGGGGTGAGATCGCGGGCTGCCAGCGCTTCGCGGTCGAGCCATACGCGCATGGCGTAGCTTTGTGCCCCGCCGATGCGCACCCTGGCCACGCCGTCGATGACCGACAGTCGATCGACGAGAAAGCGCTCGGCGTAGTCGGTCAACTCCGGGGTGGTGTGGTTCTCGCCGGCCAGGTTCCACCACACGATGACGTCGGCGTTGGCGTCCACGCGCTGGATTTCCGGCGGGTCGGCTTCGTCAGGCAGGTCATTGCGGATGCGCGAGACGCGGTCGCGCACATCGTTGGCGGCGGCGTTGACGTCGCGGTCGAGCGAAAACCGTACCGTGATTTCCGACTGGCCATCACGGCTGCTCGATTCGATGAACTCGATCCCCTCGATGCCGGCGATGGATTCCTCGATCCGTTCGGTGATCTGGGTGTCGATGACACGGGCCGCCGCGCCGTCATAGCGGGTCTCGATCGAGACCACCGGCGGGTCGATATCCGGATATTCGCGAAGCGGCAGAAGCTGATACGAGACGATGCCGAACACCACCAGCAGCAATGCCGCGACCGAGGCGAGCACAGGCCGGGTGACGGCCAGGTCCGACAGGATCATGTTTCGTGATCGTTGGCGAGGATGGCGGCCAGCGAACTTTCGTCGTCGACCTCGGCCCGAACCACGATGGCGTCCCCATCGGACAGGCGGAAGCCGCCGTGAACAACCACTCGCTCACCGCCTGACAGTCCACTGCGGATTTCGACCCGACCGGGCTGACGAGTGCCGATGGTTACCGTTCGGCGCTCGACGCGATCACCAGCTTCTTCGTCGACGACGAAAACGTGGTGGGACCTGCCGCGCGACAGGATGGCTTCCTCCGGAATGGTCAGCGCCTGACGCTCCTGGCTTTCGACCTCCAGGGACATCAGCATGCCGGCCTTGAGCAGGCGATCCGGGTTGGCAATCTCGGCGCGCACGCCGAAGGCCCGGGTGACCGGGTCGACCCGGTTGTCCAGGCTCTTGATCTCGCCTTCGAAGGTCGCGTCCGGGTAGGCGCGGGATGTGGCGCGTATCGGCAGGCCCGGCGTGACGCGCGCCATGAAGACCTCGGGGATGGTGAAATCCAGGTGCATGACCGAATCGTCCTGGATCGAGGTAATGAGATCGCCCGGGGTGAGCAGCGAGCCGACCGAGACCCGCCGCAGCCCGAGCACGCCATCGAATGGCGCGGTGACCAGCCGGTCGCTCAGGCGTGCCTCGACGCCGGCCAGGCGGGCCCGGGCGGTGTCGAGCTCGCGCCGGCGCTGGTCGAGCACCGAGCGCGATTCCTGGCCGCGCTCGGCCAGGTCCTGAACGCGCTGGTACTGCTGGCGGGCTTCTTCAAGGTCGGCCTCGGCGGCCGAGAGCTCGGCAAGCTGTTCGCGGTTGGTCAGAGCGACCAGCACATCCCCCTGGCTGACGCGCTCGCCATCGGAGAAGCGGATTTCGGCGATGGTCTCGGTCACCGTGGCGGTCAGCTCGGCCGACTCGCTGGCGCGCAGCGTGCCGAGCGACTCGATCGGGTCGCTCAGGCGCTGCTCGACCACCGGGGCAACAATGACTTCCAGCCCCTCGGCCTTGGCTGGGCCAACCAACCCGAGGGCCAGCAACGTGCCGACAGTGACTATGGTAAACCGCGACATCATGCTCCTGTTGAATCCAGATCCGGGATTAATCCTTCGCATAATTCCATCAGCGCGTGAGCGCTGGATCAAATGATAGCCGCCCCGGCCCGCCGATAGGCGGCCGAAATCCCCTTATCAGACCGCCGCCCGGCCGGTTCCCTTGCAGTAATGTAGCGCTGCTCTGCCCCCGCGCTTGAACCCAGCGTGTTCATGACCCAGCCTACTACGACGATTCCAGACCCCGCATCCGCGGAGGCTGGCGCCGTCTCACGCGCTTCTCGCCCTTATGGCCGGCGCTTCTTGCCGTTCGGGCAAACCGCACCAGCCTGCAGGGCGGCGCTACACGGTTTGCCGAAATCGACGGCACTCGTTCGTATCACCGCGCCGGGCTTGACGGCGAGGCAGACCGGGCGCTGTCCATTAAATGACCCGGCGGTCGGTCGCGGGAGGGAAGTATCTTGACTACCTGGGCTGGCGTCCAGGGCCTCGGGTTTCGGCGAAGCTGGAGGCGCGAGTTGGGTGTCAGCCGGCAAGGTCTCGGTGTAGATCAGCCAGGCGTCGATCAGCGGTCGACAAGTTCGCATCGAAGCGCCTGGCAGCGACCAGGTAGAGACAGTCGTACACGGAGTGGTTGCGGCTGGCAGCCAATGCCAGGGCTTCAGGAAATAGGCTGGTGTCAGGAATCCAAACGCTGACCAGGCCAAGGGCTTCGAGGTGGCGTTCGCGCAGCGCTCCAGCCTCGATACGGCCGGCTCGACAGTATTTCCAAAGAGCATTGCCGGTTTCGGCGGCAAACAGGTGCGGAGCCAGAACATCCGGGGCGGCCTCGACCTTCGCCAGCATGGTTTCATGGTCGGCAGGCGAGAGCACAAGCCGAATCGCGGCCGAGGCATCCAGAACCACGGGTGTCATCAGCGCTGGCGATCCCGGGCGATCAGGTCTTCGGGCGATTCGTCGCCAAAGTCAAAGCGCCGCTGGCTGGCGCGCAGGGCAGTGACCGTGGCCGACCGGTGGTTGGACCGCCGCTGCTGCTGGGCCTCGCGCAGGGCGACGATGGCCTGCTGAGTAAGGCTGCGCTGCTCAATGCTGGCATCGGTTTTCAGCGCGTTGTAAATTTCCACCGGCAAATCGCGAATCTGAAGATTGGGCATGTTCTCGATCTCTATGCGGGCTATTTGCATGCATATTGCATGCAGCGTAGCGAAATTTCAACCCTTACTCTTTGCAATCGGGCTGTTGCCTGCGTCTGCTTCGGCTCTATACGCCCAAATCATTGCAATGGCGCATCATTAAGTTTTAATGGTCGAGAGAACCAGCTTGCATGAGACTGATCGTCAGTGTGTGGGTTATTGGCTTCTGTGCACCGCTGCTGGCCGGGGAGGGTGAAATGTTGATCGCGATGATTTTTCAGGGCAGCGCTCGGCGCTGAGCTCGTCCTGGCAGGGTTTTACCGACCGGGTCATGGGCGGGCGCTTGGATCTGGACGCCGGCTACCGGGAAGTCGAAGGTCGGCCGGTGCTGGCCATGCGCGGCCGGGTACGGCTGGACAACAACGGCGGCTTCATCCAGCTGCGTCTGCCGCTGGACCCCGGCGGGGCCCTGTTCGATGCCAGCGGCGTCGCCGGCCTGCGGGTGACGGCCCGGGCGCTCGAGCCCGGCGCCTACTACCTGCACCTGCGAAGTGAAGACACGCGCCGGCCCTGGGCCTATTACCGGGCCCGGCTGAACTTGAGCAGAGAATGGGAAACGCTGGAACTTCCCTGGTCGGACTTTGAGGCCCGCAGTCTGGACCAAGCGCTGAACCCCGAGCGCCTGCGATCCGTGGCGCTGGTCACCTACGGTGAGGCTTTCGAGGCCGATCTCGACGTCGCGCGCATCGAGTGGTGGTAAGGCGGCTGGATGCGCCCGGATTTGCCGACGGCCGCGGCGGCCGGAGCTGATTTTCAGTCGCAAACTGGATTAGACTGCAAAATCACGCGTGTTGGATCCAGCGCACCGTATCCCATATTTCTGCCCAAGGTTTTCCCGATCCAAGACACTTTTCCATTTCGACGACTCCGGCCCGGCCACTGGCACGGCGCCGTTTTTGTGCTGCTGGCGCTGGTGGTTTTCCCGGGCTCGAAGGTACAAGCTTTCGAGTACCTCGACAGCCTGGAGCAGGGATCGATGGCGAGGGTTTTTGCCTTGGTGTATTCGGCCGCGTCAGGCACTGTCGACTTTGCGATTCCAGGTTCTGACGGGCCTGTCTTGCGCCGGCTTGATCTCGAGACGCTGGAAGTGGTCGATGAACGCGTATTGACTGGGTTTCCCCGAGGAACTCGCTTTTTGATCAGGCATCCCGATGCGGATCGCCTGTATATTTTTCTGTTCCCCGCCAGCACTGATCTTGAATCTGAACCTATCTTGCTTGAGCTTCAGCAATCGGACTGGGAAGTGCTGCGTGAACTGGAGTTGTCGAGCGAGGGAGCTGCCGCGTCTGTCGCCCCTGATGGCACACACCTGTATATCAGCCAGCAAATCGATGGCCATGCCGGTCTGGTGAAAGTCGATCTGGAGAAATTCACAATTGTCGACCAGTTGATTTTTCAGTATGGGTCCGATTGGATCATGGACATGGCCATGGACATGGTCATGGACTCTAGCGGTAACGCTCTATGGGTCGGTTTGGGCGAAGGTGAGTCGGCCTTCTATCCCGATTACAGCGGGCTATTCAAGGTTGATCTCGAGACATTCAGCGCCACGCCGGTTTCTACCGGAAACTCGGCTCATGTTATGTACCCGAGTCTGGCTTTGAGCCTGGATGGCGAGACCCTGTGGGCCTATTCTAGTGAAAGGGGCATATTCGGCGGTAGTGGCGGAGACGCCACTCATCTCGTTGGAGTCAATACCGATACGCTGGCGATCGAAGCCGATATCGAGCTGCCAAATGGCTATCGGGCATGGAAATCCCTGGCCCTGGACCCTGACCCCGAGCGTGATTATGCCTATCTCGCCTCCTGGGATTCGGGGGGTAGCTGGTTACGCGTGGATTTGGGGAACAACGAGCTGATTGATCAGATCTCCTATTCGGAAGGCTATTTCGCGTTTTACCATCGGCCGGTTTTCATCGATGACCTCGTCTGGTATCCGGGACAGAGCCGGATCTCGCGACTCAGCCTGAAGCCGGGCGTGTTTTTCCAGGATCGTTTCGAGGTCGCGGCGCCGGAGGATTGAGCAGACCCTGCGAGAAGCACAGGGGACCCGCCTCAGGCGGGCGGCTTCAGGGGTTTTAGGGATTCTCTGAACAACGCTGGGCGGACCGGGTCACCTGTCCGGCACTAGCCGGACAGGTAGCCAATAGCGCCCGGTCGGTCAGGCTGCCCGGCGGTTACGCGAGCGGTTGCCGTTCTGGCCACCGCCGCCACCACCACCGCCACCACGTCGGCGGCGCTTGCCCTTGGGAGCCGCGCCGCGCTTTTCTTCCTTTTTCGGTCCCGTCGAGGTGGGCTCGTAGCCTTCGATTTCCTCGGTCGGGATCTCTGTGCGGACCAGTTTGCGGATGTCGGCGAACTGGCCGCGTTCCTCGCCGGCGACCAGCGACAGCGCCAGGCCCTGGCGACCGGCGCGGCCGGTGCGGCCGATGCGGTGGACGTAGTCTTCGGGCACGTTGGGGATTTCGAAGTTGACCACGTGCGGGAGCTGATCGATATCCAGGCCGCGGGCGGCAATATCGGTGGCGACCAGCACGCGGATTTCGTTTTTCTTGAACTCGCCCAGGGCCCGGGTCCGCGCACCCTGGCTCTTGTTGCCGTGGATGGCCGCCGACGGCAGGCCGTCGGCGTTGAGCTGCTTGGCCAGGCGGTTGGCGCCGTGCTTGGTGCGGGTGAATACCAGCACCTGGCGCCAGTTCTCCGAGCCGATCATCCAGGACAGCAGTTCGCGCTTCTTGTTCTGGTCGACGAGGATGGCCTTCTGGGCAATCGCTTCGACGGTGGAGTTGGGCGCGGCGGTCTCGACGCGGACCGGGTCCTTGAGAAACTTGCGGGCCATCTCGGAGATTTCCTTGGAAAAGGTCGCCGAGAACAGCAGGGTCTGGCGCTTTTTCGGCAGCGCCTTGACGATGCGGTCGATGGCCGGGCGAAAGCCCATGTCGAGCATGCGGTCGGCCTCGTCGAGGATCAGGGTGTCGATCTGATTGAGGTTGACGGTGCCGCGCTGCATGTGGTCCATCAGCCGGCCCGGGGTGGCGATGAGCACGTCGACACCGCGCTTGAGCTTGGTGATCTGCGGGTTGATGTTGACCCCGCCGAAGATCTCGGCCGAGCGCATATCGAGGTGGCGGCCGTAGGCGCGCAGATTTTCATGCACCTGGGCGGCAAGCTCGCGGGTCGGGGTCAGAATCAGGGCGCGCAGCCGGTGCTGGCCGCCGGATTGATCGGCGAGCTTTTGCAGCAAGGGCAGGGTGAACGCGGCGGTCTTGCCGGTGCCGGTCTGGGCGCTGGCCATTATGTCGCGGCCGTCCATCACGACCGGGATGGCCTTTTGCTGGACGGGCGTGGCTTCGGTATAGCCCTGCTCACCAACGGCGCGCAGAAGTTCGGCACGCAGGCCGAGGGAGTCAAAATTCATGGTTTTTCCTTGTTGACCAAGGCCTGGTAATGCCCGGATACAAAGCCGGGCTGGAACAAATCGGGGAAGGGCCTTGGCAAACATTCAATCCGCGAGAGGGAACGGATCGATCCGAGCCTGTTGAAGGCTGGTTCCGTTCAGCCATGAATCATAGCACGTTTTCGCGCCAGACTTGATTGCGAGCCGGCGCGGGAGCAGAATCATCGGATTGAATACCAACGGAAACTGCCAGATCATGAAATCCGACAAATTTTCCTTTCGACCTGCCTTGCTGATGACCTTTGGGTTCCTGCTCGGATTTTCATCGCTTGCCGCATCCGGCTCGAACGAGGCGGCCGACGGCGAGGCCGTGGAGGCCCGACCGGTTGCGCTGGTGACCGGCTCGACCCGGGGCCTGGGCGAGGAGGTTGCGTTGCGCCTCGGCGCGAAGGGCTACCACGTCATCGTTCATGGGCGCAGCGTCGAGCGTGGCGAGGCGGTGGCCGAGCGTATCGAGTCCGATGGCGGCAGTGCCGAGTTCCGGCGCGCGGACTTTCTCGAACTCGATCAGGTACGCGAACTTGCCGCTGGAATCGCGGCTGACTTCGAAC
>CAYQJJ010000001.1:15260-46526 GCA_964417745.1 uncultured Wenzhouxiangella sp. | reverse complement strand
GCCCTGGACCTGGCCGAGGCGGCCGCCGACGAGCGAGCACAGTGCCTGGCCAAGCTGCGGCTCGGTTACGCCAACCGAACCGACCGCACCCTGGCCACCGCCGAAGACAATTATCGCGACGCCTTGCGGTTGTGCGATGCCGCCGGTGACCCGCTGATGGTACCGATCGCTCAATTCGGCCTGGCCGAGACACTGCGCCTGAGCGGGCGCTTCGACGAAGCCGTGGTCTACTTTGCCCGGGCACTCGAGGAGCACGAACGCCAGGGCTACCCGACCGGCGTCCTGGAGACGCGCCTGCGCTGGGCCGAGCTGGAGTTCGCCCGGGGCCGGACCGAAGCGGCCGAGGACCTGCTCGAGGGCGTCGAGGACGGCCTCGAAGCGCAGGACATGTGGGATAACCTGGCCGATTATTACCACCTCCGGAGTCGTATCGAGCGCCAGCGCGGCGATCACCGCGCGGCCCTGGCGGCCCAGGACGCACGCATTCGCTCGCGCGAGAATTTCCTAGACCACGATCGCGCCATGCGCCTGGCCTTTCTCGAGGTGGAGTTCGAAAGCCAGGCCAAGGAACAGGAGCTGGCCCTGCTGCGCGAGCAGAACCGGGTGGCCCGGCTGGAAGAAGAAAGCCGGCGCCAGCAGCAGCGGCTCCGCCAGGTCGCCTATTCCATGGCCGCCTTCCTGCTGGTGGTCCTGCTGCTGTTGCTTGTGCATGCGCTTCGCGACCGGCGCCATTATCGCCACCTGTCGGTCCACGATGGCCTGACCGGGCTGCTCAACCACACGCGCTTTTTCGAATTCGGCGAGGAAAAGGTCGCACAGGCCCGGAGTGAGAACCAGCCGCTGGCGCTGGTACTGGCCGATATCGACCACTTCAAGCGCATCAATGACCGGCACGGCCACCTGGTGGGCGACGAAGTGCTGCGGCGGGTCTCGAGCTGCATTCGCGAGGCCGTCAACGACCACGGCGTGATCGGCCGGATCGGCGGCGAGGAATTCGCCATCTACCTGCCCGGCCATGATCTCGAGCAGGCGCTCGAACGGGTCGGCGCAATGCGTGCCAGCCTGGCCGACTGCGAGCTGCCCGGAATCGAGGCCCGCGTGAGCATGAGTTTCGGAGTCGCCGGGCTCGAAGCCGGCGAGTCGATCGACAGCTTGCGCGCGCGGGCCGACGACGCGCTGTACCAGGCCAAGCACAAGGGTCGCGACCGGGTCGAGCAGGCCGCGTCGTGACCGCCACCGGTCGCCTGGCCGTGGTCGGCTGCGGCATTCAGCTCGGGCGCGATATCGGCCAGCGCGCCTGCTCGGAAATCCGCCAGGCCGAGCGCGTTTTCGCGCTCGTCGATGCCTTCACGCTCGACTGGCTCGGCAAGTTGCACGGCGATGTCGTCAATCTCTGCGAGGCCTATGCCGACGACCGCGACCGGCGTGAAAGTTACCGCGACATGGTCGCCGCCATTCTCGCCGCGGTGAGCGAGGGCAACCGGGTGTGCGCGGTCTTCTACGGCCATCCCGGGGTGTTTGCCGAAGTCGGCCATCGGGCTGTCGCCGCCGCGCGCGAAGCGGGGCTGGACGCCGAAATGCTGCCGGGGATTTCGTCAGCCGACTGCCTTTACGCTGACCTCGCAATCGACCCGGGACGCTGCGGCATCCAGTCTTTCGAGGCCACGCAATTTCTGGTCAGCGAACGCGCCGTCGATCCGGCTGCGGTGTTGCTGCTCTGGCAGGTCGCCCTGGCCGGCAACCTGGCCTGTACCGGCTTCGAGCCGGTCCCGAAGCGCCTGGCCCTGCTGGTCGAAAAGCTCGGGCGCTGGTACCCGGCAGACACCGGCGTCATCCTCTACGAAGCCGCCCGTCTGGCCATCGAAGCGCCACGCATCGAGCACCGGCGCCTGGAGCAACTGCCGAGCTCGGCCCTCAACGAGACCACCACGCTGGTCATTCCACCGACCCGCCAGGTACCCGGCGATGACCTCATGCGGGCCCGCCTGATGCAACTGGACCCTGAAACAATTGGACGATAAGCGTTCGAAGCTCTGAGCGCTACTTCAGCCGCGCGTCGCGAAACCAGCGCACGCGGCACTCCAGGCCGCGCGGGCTCTTGCCGATGTAGACAAAGTCCAGGCCGGGCCAGACCGGCATGCGCCCCTTCTCGCCGAAGCGTTCGTTTTCGAGCTCCAGCAAGACCCCGATGCACGGCCAGTCGTGGGCACGGGCGTCATCTTCGAGCAGCGCCACGGCCTGGCGGAGCAGGCGCAGGACCACCAGGCTGCTGCGGTAGCGCCTGGCGACGAAGCTGCGGTAGAAATACACCGGCTGGCCGAGCTGGGGCGGCCGCTGCGGCAGTGCAGTGGCAACCGCGGCCACCGAATCCTCGGCGTCGCGCGCGTACATCACCACCTGGCCGACCCGGGCGCGTGCTTCACGCTCGCCGGGCAGGGCCTTCTCGGCCACCCAGAAGGACACGATGTCCTCGGCGGCTCCGGACGACAGCTCTCCCCAGCCGGCGTGATAGCTGAATCGCCCGCTCGCCTTGCTCACTCCGAGCGCGTCTCCAGCAGCTCGGGGCCGGAGCCGAAATCGACCGGCGACTGGGCCGCCAGCCAGGCCAGCACCGCGTAGGCCGCCGCGTTCTGGGCCAGGTCCTCGGGGTCGATCTTGTCGAGGGTGTCGTTTTCGGTGTGGTGGTAATCGAAATAGGTGGTGCCATCCTGGCGCAGGTCGACCACCGCCAGCCCGTGCGGCAACGAGGGGATGAAGTCCGGGCCACCGGAGGCCTCGCGCCCGCCGAGTTCGATACCCAGCGGCTCGAGTTCGGCCTGGATGCGCTCGATAACCGGCCAGGCGGCGTCGCTGACGCGGGCGTTGATGGCATACACCGGGCCGGCGCCGAAATCCGACTCGGCACCGAGCTGGTAGTTCTCGAAGTCTTCGCGATGCGCCTCGGCCCAGGCGCGCCCGCCCCACAGACCGATCTCTTCGGCAGCGAAGAAGATGACATGGATCGAACGTTCGGGCCGCTCCTCGCGATCGAGGATCAACCGCGCCGCCTCGGTAATGATGGCAATCCCCGCACCGTCGTCGAGCGCGCCGGTACCGACATCCCAGGAATCCAGGTGCGCGCCCAGGGCCACGATTTTTTCCGGTTGCTCCGCGCCGGTGATCTCGGCGATGACATTGTGGCTGGTGTAGGCCTCGGTCTTCTGGGCATCGATCTCCAGCGCCAGCGTCACCGGCTCTCCCAGCCCCACGAGCCGCTCGAGCTGATCGGCATCGGGATTGGAGATGGCCGCGGCGGGCAGGCGCCGCACTCCGGTATCGAAGCGCATGCCGCCGGTGTGGGCGAAACGGTTGTTGGAGGTGCCGATCGAGCGGATTACCACCGCCTCGGCGCCCTTGTCGGCGGCCACGATCGCGCCGCGGGCGCGCGCCTGCACGGCCGGGCCATAGCCCGAGCCATCGCGGGCGCGCTGCATGCGGTTGCGGATGAACACGATGCGCCCCTCGACGAGACCCGGGTCGGCCGCTTCGAGCGCAGCCAGGTCGTCGAGCATGACCACCTCGGCCTCGATGCCGCCGTCCGGCGTGGCCGGCGAATAGCCGATCGCCAGAGCCTCGAATTCCT
Organism: uncultured Wenzhouxiangella sp.; assembly: GCA_964417745.1. GTDB lineage: Bacteria > Pseudomonadota > Gammaproteobacteria > Xanthomonadales > Wenzhouxiangellaceae > Wenzhouxiangella. The sequence continues at coordinate 42,904 of CAYQJJ010000001.1, read as the reverse complement.
GGCTCACCGGCGAAGTCACGGCCACGCGCTCATACTCGCGCGACCAGGTCGGAAAAGTCACCGGCTCGAGCCAGACGCGATCGAAGCCAATATCGTTCAGCAGCGCTTCGGCCCAGGCCACGGCGCGCGCATCGGCCTCGGTGCCGGCCATGCGCGGACCGATGCGCGTGGTCAGGTCGGCGACGATTTCAAAGCCGCCATCGCGGGCCAGCGCGGCTTCGCGCAGCTCGCGGGCGACCCGGATATCCGAATCCGAATAGATTTCGGCGCTGGCCGGCCAGGCCAGACCCAGGATCAGGGCCGGGGCGATCATCACAAACAGAGTTCTCATTGCATCTCTCGTGGGAAAAGAATAGGGAGGCCTGCTGCCGGCCGGGCTCAGCTCTGACCCGAAGCGGTGGCCTGGTGCGGCAAGTAGGGTTCGAGGTGTTTGAGCGCGCGCACGTAGACCCGGCGCTTGAACGGGATCACATTGCGTGCCGGGTACCAGAAATCGACCCAGCGATAGGAGTCGAATTCGGGCTTGTCGACGGAATCGAGCTGAAAGGCGTCGTCATCGGCCAGAAACTCGAGCAGGAACCAGACCTGCTTCTGACCAATGCACACCGGCTTCTGGTGGCGCCGGCGATAGCGGCGCGGCAGGCGGTAGCGCAACCAGCCCGGCGTAGCGCCGAGCAGGCGCACATGATCGCGCTCGAGACCGGTCTCCTCGGTGAGCTCGCGAAACATCGCCTCTTCGGGCGTCTCGTCACTGTTCATGCCGCCCTGGGGAAACTGCCAGCCATCCTGCCCGGCGCGGCGCGCCCAGAAGACGCGCCCGTCGGCACGGGCGAGCACGATTCCGACGTTGGGTCGAAAACCGTCCGGGTCTATCATGTGTAGGGTCCAGGCACGGGCTATCATACCGTGCCATTGAATGATCAACTGCCTCGAATGTTAATCAATTCAGAACGTTCTTGCCAGCCGTTGGCTGCGACCGGCCGGGCCACGGCGTATCGGGCCGGCGATTCCGCGCCGGAACAGCGCGCCTCCTGATGCCGAAACGCCTCGGCTGGCTGATCTGGGCCGCGCTGCTGGCCGGCGTGCCGCTGAGTCTGCTGCTGGCCGCGAGCTGGGGCAGCAGCGGCTGGCAGTGGCCGTTCGGCGCTGGCGCCGACATGGGGCGGGTAATCGCCGAGCTGCGCCTGCCGCGGGCGATCGCGGCGCTGGTGACCGGCAGCCTGCTGGCCGTGGCCGGCTGCCTGATGCAGGTTCTGCTGCGCAACCCGCTGGCCGATCCTTACGTGCTGGGGCTTTCCGGCGGTGCTGCCGCCTTCGCCCTGGCCGGCATGATGTTCGGCCTGACCTGGCTACCGGTGCCGCTGCTGGCCTTCAGCGGCGCATTGCTGACGATGATCATCGTGTTCGTGCTCGCGCGCGGGCGCGGACCCTGGAGCACGACCCGCGTCTTGCTGACCGGCGTGGTCGTGGCAGCCGGCTGGGGGGCGCTGATTTCGCTGATGCTGGCAACCGGGCCCGATGCCAGCCTGCGCAGCATGCTCTACTGGCTGATGGGAGACTTGAGCTACGCGCGCCTGTCGGCGTGGTGGCTGGTGCCGGTAGTCGTCGGGCTCGGGCTGCTGTGGCTGCGCGCGCGCAGCCTCAACGTGATGAGCGGCGGACAGTTGCAGGCGGCGCTGCTCGGCGAATCGAGCCGCGGCCGGTTCTGGGAAATCTACCTGGTCGCTTCGCTACTGACCGGCCTGGCGGTGTCGATTGCCGGGGCGATCGGCTTCGTCGGGCTGATCGTGCCGCACCTGATGCGGCTGGTCGTCGGCGCCGATCACCGGCGCCTGCTGCCGGCCGCCGCGCTGTTCGGCGGGGCGTTCCTGGTGGTCGCCGATACCTTCGCGCGCACCCTGCTCAGCCCCCGCCAGCTGCCGGTCGGCGTACTCACCGCGCTGATCGGCGTGCCGCTGTTCCTGCTGCTGTTAAACCGCGCGGTGCGCATTCGATAGCCATGTCCGAGGCACTTTTCACCACCGAGGAGCTGGATGTGCGGATCGGCTCGGTCATCGTGGCCCGCCGGCTCGGGCTGTCGATCCGGCCCGGCCAGTTCTGGGGGCTGCTCGGGCCCAACGGGGTCGGCAAGACCACGCTGCTGACCACGCTCGCCGGTGTGCTGGCCCCCGAGCGCGGCACCATCCGTCTCGACGGCGAGCCCATCGAGTCCATGGCCCAGCGGCGCATCGCGCGTCGCCTGGGCATGCTGGCCCAGCACACCACCTATGCCTTCGACGCCAGCTGCGAGGAGACCGCGCTGGTCGGCCGCCATCCGCACCTCAATGCCTGGTCGCGCGAGACCCGTGCCGATCGGGAGCGCGCCCGCACTGCGCTTGCCGAGCTGGGGCTGGGCGCGCTGACCGAGCGCAGCTGCATGGATCTGTCCGGCGGCGAATCCCGGCGCCTGGCGCTGGCTACCGTTCTGGTCCAGGACCCGGCCCTGTTGCTGCTCGACGAGCCGACCAACCACCTCGACCCGGCCAACCAGGTCACCATCCTCAATGTGCTGGCCGGCAAGGTGCGCAATGAGGCCAAGAGCGCGATCATGGCACTGCACGAGGTCAACCTGGCCACCTGCTATTGCAGCCACGTGCTACTGCTCTACGGCAATGGGGAGTGGGACGCCGGGCCCACCGATCGCTTGCTGACGACCGACAATCTGAGCCGCCTCTATCGCTGCCGAATGCGCCTGGTCGACGACGGCCAGCAGCGTGTATTCGCCGTCGCCGGCGACCCCTGAGCAACACGCTCGGCGCCTGTATTGCCTGCCAACGGCTGACACGAAGTGGTCAAATACAGTAATCTTGAAGCCACATGAACATTGACGACTATCTCCCGGGTGATTTCCACGACGAGCTGATCGGGCCCGACGGCCAGCCGCGCGCAGCGGCCGAGGCGATCTGGAAATACCTCGGCAGCCTCGATGCCGCAGAGCTCTCCGAATGCCGCTCCGCGGCCGAACTGGCGGCACTGATCGCCGGCATCACCTTCCGGGTGTATTTCGAAGACACCGGGGTCGACCGCGCGATGCCGTTCGATCTCATTCCGCGCGTCATCTCGGCGTCTGAATGGGCGCGCACCGAAGCCGGTCTCAAACAGCGGGTGCGCGCGCTCAACCTGTTCATCGATGACCTCTACAACGACCAGCAGATCATCGCCGATGGCGTCTTCCCCGCCGGCCTGCTGACCGGCTCGGAAAACTTCCGCACCCAGTGCCGTGGCTTCTCGCCGCCGCTCGGCATCTGGGCGCATATCTGCGGCTCCGACCTGGTGCGCGATGGCGACGGCACGCTGTACGTGCTCGAAGACAACCTGCGGATCCCTTCCGGGGTGTCCTACATGCTAGAAAACCGTCAGGTCATGAAGCGCGTCTTTCCCGACCTGTTCGAGAACTCCGGCATTCACCCGGTCGACGAGTATCCCTCGCGCCTCTACGACATGCTCGCCTCGCTCTCGCCGCGGCCGGGCGACGACCCGAGCGTCGTGGTATTGAGCCCGGGAATGTACAACTCGGCCTATTTCGAACACGCCTACCTGGCCCAGCAGATGGGCGTCGAGCTGGTCGAGGGGCGCGATTTGCTGGTCGACCGCAAGGACCGGGTGTTCATGCGCACCATCGACGGCGTCAAGCCGGTCGATGTGATCTATCGGCGCGTCGACGATGCCTTCCTCGACCCGGAAGTCTTCCGCGCCGACTCGATGCTCGGCGTGCCCGGCCTGATGCGTGCCTGGCGATCGGGCCAGGTCGGCCTGGCCAATGCGCCGGGCGCCGGGGTGGCCGATGACAAGGTGGTCTACGCCTGGGTGCCGGAAATCATCGAGTATTACCTCGGCGAAAAACCGCTGATCCCCAACGTGCCGACCTGGAAATGCGAGAACCCCGAAGAACGGGCCTGGGTCCTCGACCACCTCGAGGAGCTGGTCATCAAGCCGGCCAACGAGTCCGGCGGCTACGGCATGCTGATCGGGCCCCGTTCCACCGCCGAGGAGCGCGAGCACTTTGCCGGGCTGGTGCGCGATGACCCGCGCAACTATATTGCCCAGCCCACCCTGGCGCTGTCGACCTGCCCGACCCTGATCGGCGATGAAGTGGCGCCGCGCCATGTCGACCTGCGCCCGTTCGTACTGTCCGGAGAAGATACCTACGTCACCAACGGCGGGCTGACGCGGGTCGCACTGAAGGCCGGCTCACTGGTCGTCAACTCCTCGCAGGGCGGCGGCAGCAAGGACACCTGGATCGTGGACACGGGGCGCTGATCATGCTTTCTCGTCTGGCTGACAACCTCTACTGGCACGGCCGCTACCTCGAACGCGCCGAAGACCTGGCACGCCTGGTCATGGTCAATACCCACCTCAACCTCGACCTGCCGGCCGGCCTGAGCGCCGGCTGGGAACCGCTGGTACGCATCACCGGCAAGGGGCCGATGTTCCACGCTCGCCACGACCATGCCGGCGAGCGCGAAGTGGTCCACTTCCTGCTCGCCGATGACGACAATCCGGGCTCGGTGAAGTCGGCCCTGGCCATGGCCCGCGAAAACCTGCGCGCGGCCCGCGACCTGCTGCCACGCGAGGTCTGGGAGCAGATGAACGGCCTCTACCTCAACAGCCGTCACAAGCTGTCCGGATCGATCTCCCGGCGCGGCCGGGACGAGTACCTGCGCGGCCTGATCCTGAGCTGTCAGCAGATCGCCGGCACGCTGCTCGGCTCGATGAGCCATGACCATGCCTACGACTTCATCCTGATCGGCCGCCACATCGAGCGCGCCGACATGATCACCCGCATCCTCGAAGTCCGGGGCCACGATCTGCTGCCGGAAGCCCCGAACGACCTGACCCCGTACGATTCGGTCCAGTGGATGAGCGTTCTGAAATCCCTCACCGCCTATCAGATGTATCGTCGCCACGTGCGCATGCGCGTGAGCGGCAACGACGTGCTGCGGTTCTTGCTGCGCGATGAGGCGTTTCCACGCTCGGTGACCTTCTGTCTTGACGCCCTCGAGGATCTGCTCGACGGCCTGCCGGGGGACGACAGCCGCGCCCTCGATTCGGTGGCCGGGATCCGCGACACGCTCGCGCAGACCCGCGTGGCCGGGCTGCGGGGCAGGCGGCTCGGCGAGTTGATGGACAAGCTGCAGTCCGAAATCGCCGGGGTCGATTCGGCTGTTCGCAGCACCTGGTTTCTCGACCCGGCCGCGGCGCAAGCGAGCGCGACATGAAAACCTTCCGTTGCCATTGCGGCAACGAGTTGTACTTCGAAAACACGGTCTGTCTCGGCTGCGACCGGATGCTGGGATTCCTGCCCGACGCGATGGTCGTCTCGGCCTTTGAGCCCGCCGGCGATGGCCAGTGGCTGGCGCTGGCGCCCGAGGCCGACGGCCGGCACTATCGTCAGTGCCTGCACTACCGCCGCGACGCGGCCTGTAACTGGATGGTCCCGGTCGAGGATCCGGAAGTCTTCTGCACCGCCTGCCGGCTCAATGAAGTCATCCCCAACCTCGACAAACCCGGCAATCGCAAGCTCTGGAAACGCATCGAGCAGCGCAAGCGCCGGCTCATCCACGACCTGCGCCGCCACCGTCTGCCGGTCATCCCGCGATCCCGCCAGCCCGACACCGGCCTCGGCTTTGCGTTCATGGAGGATGACCCGGGTTACCTGGAGTTCAGCGACTCGCACCAGGGCAACCAGATCCTGACCGGCCATGCCAACGGACTGATCACCATCAACATTGCCGAGGCCGATGACGTCGCGCGCGAACGCATGCGGGTCCAGATGAACGAACAGCAGCGCACCCTGCTGGGTCACTTTCGCCACGAAAGCGGGCACTATTACTGGGACAGGCTGGTCGCCAACGGCCCGCTGATCGGGCCGGTACGCGAGGTTTTCGGCGACGAGCGAGCCAGCTACTCCGACGCGATCGAGCGTTATTACCGCGACGGGGCCGCGCCGGACTGGCAACAGCGCCATGTCAGCGCATATGCCAGCGCGCACCCCTGGGAGGACTGGGCCGAGTGCTGGGCCCACCTGCTGCAGATCAACGACACCCTCGAGACCGCCGTGGCCATCGGCCTTGCTGTACCCGAGGTGCTCGATGCCGGCATGCGCGAGCGCGCCCGCTACTGGGTCGACCTGGCCGTACGCATCAATCTGCTGGTTCGTTCGCTCGACCAGCCCGACCCTTATCCGTTCGTACTGGGCCCGGTGGTGATCGAAAAACTGACCATGATCGACAAGGTCATTGCCAACAGCGGCTACTCGCCCTGAGCCCCCGGGCTCTCCCAGTCAAAGCGCGGCAGTTCGAGAAACACTCGATCAAGGCCGCTCGACCAGGCCTGGCTGAGTTCCCGGAGATAGGGATCTTCGGCCTCGAAGCGACGCCGGCGTTCGACGCTCAGGCTGTCGGCCGGGTAGAACAGCAATTCGATCGGCGGCCCGACGCTGAGGTTCGAGCGCATCGAGGCATCCATGGAAATCAGCGCGCAACGCGCGGCGCGCTCCAGGCTGATGCCCGGATCGATCATTCGGTCGAGAATCGGTTTGCCGTACTTGGTCTCGCCGATCTGCAAAAACGGCTTGGTCGGCGAGGCGGCGATGAAATTGCCCTGCGGGTAGATCAGGAAGGCCTCGTGGGGCTGGCCCTTGATCTGCCCGGCCAGGATGAACGAGGCCTTCATGATGCTGGATTGCTGCTCGGCCTCACCGGAGAAGTCGCTCTGGACCCGCTGGCTGACCTCGCCGACATAGCGCGCCAGGTCGTCGAGATGCTCCGGGCCGTCGAGGCTGCGCTCGCTGACGGTGGCAAGATCACGGTCGAGCTGCTTGGTCACCGCCTGGGTGGTGGCCAGGTTACCCGCCGAGAGCAGCACCACGACCCGGTCGTCGCGGGTGTCGAAGCAGTGCATCTTGGAGTAGATGCTGACATCATCGACTCCGGCGTTGGTGCGCGAGTCCGAGGCCAGCACCAGGCCGTCGTCGATGCGGATCGCAAGGCAGTAGGTCATCGCTTTGGAAAACAGCAGGGTTGGTCAGTATAGCGTGCGGGACCGGCTCAGCGCTCGCCGACCGTGACTTCCTGCCCCGGCCGCAACCGCTCGTTGCCACGCACCACGACCCGATCGCCGGCCTCGACCGGACCGATCACTTCGATCCACTCGCCCTCGCCGATGCCGGTTCGCACCCGCAGCCGCCGCGCGGTGTCGTCTTCGTCGATCACGAACACCGAGGTGCCGTCCCCGCGCAACACCAGCGCATCGCGTGGCACGGCCAGCACCTCGCGCGCATCGGCTGTCGGAATGCGCACGCGCACGGTCTGGCCAACCGGCAGAAAGGCATCGATATCCAGGCGCAGTTCGAATACGTGGCGAGATTCATCGCCCACGCTGACGACCGTCCGCACCGCGGCCTCGATCGGGTCGGCGTCGCCGACACTGACCATCAGCCGATCTCCGGGCGCGACGAAGCGGTAATAATTGAGCGGCGCCCGGGCAACGACTTCTAGATGGTCCGGCGCGACCAGGCGGGCGACCGGGTTGCCCGAAGCGACGCGTTCGCCCTCTCGGGCCCGGCGCTCGACGACCACGCCGGCAAACGGAGCGGTGATGCGGGTACGGTCGAGCTGATCGTCAACCTGGGCCAGCCGGCTTCGCGCCACTCTCAGGTCGCCGGTGGCCACATCGCGCTCGGAGCGGGTCTGCTCGATCTGGCTGGCCGCGGCCAGGTTGGTTTCGGCGAGGCGTTCGAAGCGGCGCAGGTCGGCTTCGAGAAAGTTCAGGCGCGCCTCGGCCCGCGTGATCTCGGCGGCCAGTTCCTCGGCGCGCAGCCGCAGCCCGGTATCCTCGATGCGCGCGATGACCCCGCCGGCCTCGACTTCGGTGCCGATATCGGCAACCTCGACCAGGCGACCATCGACTTCGGCCGACAGCACCGCATCCGAGCGCGAGACGACCGTGCCGGCCACCTGCATGGTCGGGGCCATGGTTCGCGGGCCGGCCTCGCTGACCTCGACCGGCGAGGCGCCGCCCCACTGGGCGTGAACGCTTCCGGCCAGCAGCAGTGCCAGCACCGGCAGCATCGATCGTTTCATCATGGTGTCCTTCCTCATGCCGGAACCACCTTGCCATCGGCAGAGGGTACGGCTTGTTCGTTGACCCGCAGCAGACTGGGCAGCAGGATCAGGGTAAACAGGGTGCTCAGCGCCATGCCGCCGACGATAACCGCGGCCAGGCCGCGATAAAGCTCGGTGCCCGCACCGGGCAGCAACAGCAGCGGCAGCATGCCGAACAGGCTGGTGAAGGTACTCATCAGGATCGGTCTGAGGCGCAGGCGCACCGCGGTCGCCACCGCCTCGCGCCGGCCCATGCCCTCGCGTTCGCCGTCGCGGGCGCGGTAGACCAGCAAAATGGCGTTGTTGACGACCAGGCCCAGCAGGATGACAAAGCCGATCATGGTGAGCATGTCCATGGCCTGGCCCGTGACCGCTCCGAGCGCGCGCAGCGCCAGAATACCGCCGACGGTGGCCATGGGAATGGTCAGCAACACCAGCACCGAATCGCGGAAGGAGCGAAACAGCGCCGAGATGAGCAGGTAGAGAAGCACGATGGCGAGCACGAAACTGCCCGCCAGGTTGCGCAGGGTTTCGCCAAGTGCTTCGGCCGTGCCGCGGTAGCTGATGGTGCCGTCGGGCGGCAGCACCTCGCGCAGCTGGGGCTCGACCTCACTCTGGATGGTCTCCAGCGCGGTCTCCATTGGCATCCCCGAGGGCGGGGTGACCTGCAGCGAGAGCGTGCGGCGGCGATCGACACGGCGGATCTGGTTCGGCCCGGCGGTGCGCTCCAGACGGGTCAGCTCGCCAAGGGTGGCAATTTCTCCCGACGGGGTCGCCAGCGGCATGGCCATGAGTTCTTCCGGAGTGACCCAGCCTTCGCCGCGCAGGATGACGTCGAGCCGGCGATCGCCGTCGAAGTAGTCGCCGAGAAAGGCGCCGTCGCCGAGGGCGCGCATCAGCGTGGCGACATCACCGCGGTTCCAGCCCAGCTCGGCGATGCGCCGGTCATCGGGAATCAGCCGCAGCTCGGGCTCGGCCAGCTCCAGACCCGGCTGCGGCCGTACCGTGGCGCCCGGCAGTGCTTGCTGTACGGCACTGAATCCGATCTGTCCGGCTTCGAGCAGGTCCTCGAAATCAGCCGCCTGCAGATCGACGTCGATACGCCGGCTGCCGCGGCCGCCGAAGATCGGCGAACGGTTGGCCGCGCCGAAGGTGTCGGGCAGGCCGGAGAGGAACTCGCGGTTGGCCACTTCGAGCAATGCGTCGACCTCGTTGTCATTCTCGGCGCGCATGCCCATGAAGGCGCCGCTGCCGAAAAACCCGAGGAAGCTGTTGGCGATCTTTGGCTCCTTGTCGCCGTTCAGGTAGGGGCGCATGCGCTCGTTGACGACGTTGATCAGCTCGCGCTCGGCGGTATCCGGCCCCATGCCCGACGGGGTCTGGATGAAACCGAAGATGAAATTTCGCTGGCCCTCGGGCAGGTAGTCAGCCGGCGGCAGCAGCAGCACCGCGACCAGGATCGGGGTCAGAGTGAGGCCGCCGATCCAGCCCCAGCGCCGGCGCGGCGTGGCCGTCAGGCGCATGATGTGATCGCTGGTCCACTGCCACCAGTCGGCGTGGCGGTCGATCAGTCGCTGATCGCCGAGCAGCCGGTAGCTGGCCGTTGGCAGCACGCTGATCGCGACCAGCAACGAACAGACGATGGCCGCCGAGATGACCACGGCCAGGTCGGCAAACAACTGGCCGGCCTCGTCCTGGAGAAATACCACCGGCACGAAGATCGCCACCGTGGTCGCCGTCGAGGCCAGCAGAGCGCCCCAGACCTGGCCGGTGCCCCGGTCGGCCGCTTCCAGCGGGTCGCGCCCCTGCTCGCGCTGGCGCACGATGTTCTCGAGCACGACGATGGCGGCATCGAGCACCATCCCGGTGGCAAACGCCAGGCCCGCCAGAGAGATCACGTTGAGCGTGCGACCCGCGCCGTCGAGCACCAGGAAGGCAAAACAAAGACACAGCGGGATCGCCAGCGCCACCATCAGGGTAGCGCGCAGGCGCCGGAAAAAGAACCACAGCACCAGCACCGCGAGGCTCATGCCGAGCAGCAGATTGGTCGCGACCATCCAGACCGACTGACGAATGTAAATGGTGTCGTCGGAGACCTGGACGATTTCCAGCCCGGCAGGCTCGAGGTGACTGGCGCGCAGATCCTCGACCGTGGCCTGGAGATCGGCCATGACATCGAGCACGTTGACGCCGGGCTCGGAGATGACGTTCATCGAGATCGACGGCCCGCCGTTCTGGGTCATGACGCCGCTGCTGTCGCGCATGGTGCGCTCGACGGTTGCCACGTCACCAAGAAACACCGGCCGGCCGTCGCGCCATTCCAGCACCAGGTCACGCAGCTGGTCGATCTCGTACTGCCCGGCAAAGCGCAAGGTGTACTGCCGGCGGCCGACTTCGCGGAAACCACCCGAGACATCGGCATTCTGGCCCAGGCTCTGACCGATTCGCGTCAGATCGATGCCGATCGCAGCAGCGCGGTAGGGGTCGAAACTGATGCGCACCTCGTAGGGGCGTCCGCCACGCGGGTTGGCCGAGGAGACACCCGGGATGCGCTCGAGGCGCTCCTTGATGATCTCGTCGACAAAATCCTGGTATTCGATGATCGGCCGGTCATTGCCGGGTAGCGGACGAATCGAGAACCAGGCGATGGTGTCGCCGAACTGATCCGAGCCGACGCGCACGGTCGGCTCGGTGACATCGGCCGGATACCGCGGCACCTGGTTCAACCGGTTGATGACTTCGATGAGCGCGCGGTTGATGTCGGCCCCGACGTCGAATTCGAGGTTGATCGAGCCGCGCCCCTGGCTGGCAGTGGAGGTCATCTGTTCCAGGCCCGGCACGTCACGCAGCTGGTTTTCCTGCGGCTCGAGGATTTCCGATTCGATCTCGGCCGGCGCGGCGGCCCGCCAGCCGGTCGAAATCGAGATCGAGGGACGGTCGATATTGGGCGTCATCTGCACCGGCAAACGGGACAGGCTGAGCAGTCCGAAAATGACCAGCAGGATGCAGCCGACGGCAACCGCCACCGGGTTGCTCAGGCCAAGACGTGTCAGGGGCAAGGTGCCTTTCCTCCGCGAACCAGGGATTGTTTGAACGACAAGCCGCCCACGATACCGCAACGCGGGTGTTGAAGACGTGGTGACGGGCCCCGAATCCGAACGACCCGAGGCCCGATGGTGGTGGCTCTACCAATGCAACCAGCATTATCAGTCCTCACATTGACCGCTGCCGGGACGATTAGTGCCAGTCGATTGCAATCGCCAACGGACCGTACCGGTGCAACCCGAGCTCCCCCGTCACGGCCGGCCTTGCGCTTCTATAGAATGGAGGCCATAACGATGCCGGCCAGAGACGACGGAAGCTCGTCCACCAGCACAGATCCGGGTCCCGGAGGCCCGGGCAGAAGACGGCACATCAGGGAGGGTTGATCGAGCATGGAGAGCGTCGAGTTCATCGCGGCGGTGCATGTCACCCAGGCCGTGTTCAACCTGGTTCTTGCCGGGCTGTTGCTGGCCTTTCTGCGCGTGTTCGGGCATCGCTTTCTGCGCCACTGGGCCTGGTCGGCGCTGTCAATGGCGGTCTACCTGGCCGCTTCCATGGTGGCCCTGCAAACCGTCGCCGAAACCGATGGCGACCGGCTGCTGCGGCTGGGCGCGTCGACGCTGTCGCTGGTGGCCGGCTACCTGCACGTGACCTGGCTGTTGCTGGGCGCCTGGGAGGCGATCGCCAACCGGACCATTCGTCCGGCCCGGCATGCGCTGCTGATCGGCCTGGCGGTGGCCGTCGGAGCCGGCTCGGTACTGCTGGTGCCGGCGGCCGCCGAAAGCGCGGAAGTTCGCCACCTGCTGCGCTACTCGCTGTTGCACGCCATCACCGGCGTGGCCTTCCTGACCGCTGCGCTGATGCTGCTGCGTTCGCTGATGCGCTCCGGGCTGATCAGCGCCAGCCTGGTGCCACTGGCGTTTTCGCTCTACGGGCTGCACATGGCCCATATCGCCGCGCTGAGCGCCTGGATGACGCTGACCGGCGGCTTCGAGCCCTACGCCCGCTATCTCGGCCTGGTCGGCTTCCTGCTACAGGTGCTGATCGGCTACAGCATCATCATCTGGTTGCTCGAGACCGAGCGCCGGCGCCACACCCGGGCACGCGACAAGGCCGACAGTGCCGAGGAGCGGCTGATCCACCTGCGCATGCACGATGCCGCCACCGGTCTGCCCAACCGTCGTCAGCTCCAGCATCAGATCGCCGAGGCCGTGCGCGGCACCGGCAGTGGCAGCGACCGTATCGGCGTACTGGCGATCGGCATTCACCGCTTCAAGTTGATCAGTCAGGCGCTGGGCTGGCAAAAGACCGACGAGCTCGTTCGCCAGCTCGCCCGCGGGCTGAAGTCCGAATTACCGACCAACGCGCTGCTCGGTCGCGTCGGCGAACGCGATTTCATCGCCGTGATTCCCGGCCCGGAACATCCGGATGTGCTGGCGCGGCGTGCGCGGGGCTGGCTGAGCGCCTGCAGCGTGCCGATCAGCGTCGACGGTCGCGACCTGTTCGTCGAGCTCAGTGGCGGGCTGTGCGTGGCGCCCGATGACGAAATCGATTCGGTGGCGCTGATCAAGCTTGCCCAGCAGACCCAGATCCAGGCCGCCGAGCACAGTGAGACACTCCGACGCCACCGCGCCGAGTCCACCGGCAAGCCGGCCCACGATGTGCTTCGGCTCGAGCACGAGCTCCGGCGCGGGGTGCGGGAGGGTCAGTTTCAGCTCTACTTCCAGCCGCTGGTCTCGATCCGCGCGCGGCGCATCACCGGCTTCGAGTGCCTGCTGCGCTGGCAGCACCCCGAGCGCGGCCTGCTCACACCGGGATCATTCATGCAGGAGGCGGTCGGGCTCGGGGTTCTCGACGACCTCGAGGACCAGATCTTCGAGCAGGCATTGAGTCAGCGGGCCGAATGGCAGAACCAGCTCGCGTTGCCGCGCCTGAGCGTTTCGATCAACCTGTCGGCCCAGCGCTTCCAGGACCCCGAACTCCCCCGCAAGGTCGGCGACCTGTGCCGCCGATTCCAGGTCGACCCGGGGGATGTCCACCTGGAGATCACCGAGAGCACGGCCATGCAGGATTTCGAAGCCGGGCTGGCTACCATCGCGCGGCTGCGTGAGCTGGGCGCCTGCGTCTGCCTGGACGATTTCGGCACCGGCTACAGCTCGCTGGCCCATCTGCGCCGGCTCGAGGTCGACTACATCAAGCTCGACCGCAGCTTCGTCAAGCATCTTGAACGCGACCCGCGCGAGCGCGAGCTGACCGGCTCGATCGTCAGCCTGATCCGCAGTTTCGGCATGGGTGTGCTGGCCGAGGGCGTTGAGAATCGCGAGCAGCTCGGCTACCTGATCAAGGCCCGGGTCGACACCGTGCAGGGGTTTCTGCTCGGCCGCCCGCTGCCGGCCGAGGAATACCTCAGCACGCTCGAACGCCCGGAGATCATCAGCCTCTGAGGGCCTGCTAGCCCGTCGGCTTTTCCAGGCAACGGATCCGCGCAAGCTGCTCGTCGGCAATGGCCCGGGCGATCTGCTCGCCCTCAAGACCCTGCTCGACGAACGGCCGGGCGCTGACCCCGGCAGCGGCGCGCTGCGCCTGGCGCAGGAATTCTGCCTGCGGGTACGGATCCTGCTCGCGCCCGCCGCGACCGCGCAGATCGGCCCGGCAGGCACTCAGGAACTGCTCGAAGCGCTCCGGCCGGCGAAAGGCGTCGAGCCGGCGCAACAGCTTGAGTACGCTGGCCGGGCGCAGCGTGAGTGCGCGGTGGGCGTGCAGGTGAAACTCACCGACCAGCAGCGCGAGTTCGCGACATTCGTTGGGCACGGCCAGTCGGCGGCTCAGTTGGGCTATCGGCTCGAGCCCGCGCGTTTCGTGACCGTGGTGGGCGGGCCATTCGGCCTCCGGGGTGAGCGCCTTGCCCAGGTCATGGACCAGGCAGGCAAAGCGCACCGCCAGGCCGGCCTGCTCGGCGGCGGCCTGATCGAGCACCATCAGCGTGTGCCGGCCGCTGTCGACTTCGGGGTGATACTCGGGATTTTGCGGCACGCCGAACAGGGCATCGAGCTCGGGCAGGATCGGCGCCAGCGCGCCGACTTCGCGCAGCACTTCGAAAAACCGGCTCGGCCGCTCGTGCATCAGCGCCCGGCTCATTTCCTGCCAGACGCGCTCGGGGACCAGGTGATCGACCTCGCCGTCGGTGACCATCGACCGGCACAGCGCGAGCGTGTCCTCGGCGATGGAGAAATCGCTGAACCGGGTGGCAAAGCGTGCCAGGCGAAGAATGCGTACCGGGTCCTCGCGAAACGCCGGTGAGACGTGGCGCAGCCGGCGGGCCTGAAGGTCGGCGCGACCATCGAACGGGTCGACCAGATCACCCTCCGGGGTCTGCGCCATGGCGTTGACCGTCAGGTCACGACGGCGCAGATCGTCGTGCAGGCTCACCCCCGGCCCGGCGTGGAACACAAAGCCGTGATAGCCGTGACCGGACTTGCGCTCGGTGCGCGCCAGGGCATATTCCTCGCCGCTTTGCGGGTGAAGAAAGACCGGAAAGTCTCGCCCGACCGGGCGGAAGCCGCGGCGACGCATGTCTTCGGGGCTGGCATCGACGACCACGTAGTCGCGATCGCCGACCGGGTAGCCCAACAGACGGTCGCGGACCGAGCCTCCGACCTGGTAACAGGCCAGCCCGCGCGTGATGTCGTCGACCTCAGCGCTCACCGGGCGGGTCGCGGCGCGCCCGGCGGCGGAACCCCTGGTAGCGCTGCTGGCGTCCCGCGGAGGCCAGCCAGGTCGGCGCCAGTGCCGACATTCCCCAGGGCTCGATGCCCAGTGCCGCGAAGCCGTCCTCGCTGCAGACACTGTCGACGAGCAGGGACTTGAAGTTGTCGCTCGAAAACGGTTTGCCGGGGACAAGGTCGAAGGCCGCGCCCTGCAGCCGACCGAGCGCATCGGGCAGCCCGACCACGGCGCGGCGCAGTCCGAGCTGGTCGCGCAGCCATTCGACCAGTGCCTTGAGTTCCCAGACTTCCGCGCCACACAGCTCGAAGACCCGGCCGCTTTCGGGCGGCTCGGCGAGCGTTCGCGCAAACGCCTCGACCACATCACCGACGTAGACCGGGGCAAAGCGCGCCGTCGGCCGGGCCAGCGGCAGCACCGGGGAAATGCGCAGCAGGGTGGCGAAGCGGTTGAGAAAGCTGTCGTCGGGGCCGAAGATCGTCGATGGCCGGAAGATGGTGACATGCTGCTGACCGCCCCGGGCCGTTCGTTGCAGCATCGCTTCGGCTTCGCCGCGGGTCTTGAGATAGTAGCTGTCGCCATTGCCGGCGTTGAGCGCGCTCATGTGCACCAGGCGCTCGACCCGGGCCGCCTCGCAGGCGATCATCAGCTTCTCGACCAGCTCGACGTGGGCACGCGCAAAGCCCTTGCCGCCGAAACCGCGCTCGTTGAGGATGCCGACCAGGTTGATGGCAGCCTGCTGGCCCTCGAGGGCCGAGGTCAGCGACTCGATGTCGTAGGGGTTGCACTGGCGCACTTTCAGCCCCGGCAGAACCGTCAGGTGACGGGCGCCCGGCGCATAGCGGGTGGCAATGGTGATGGTGTGGCCGTCGGCGTGCAGCCGTCGCGCCAGGTGGCTGCCGACGAACCCGGTGCCGCCGAGAATGATGATGTTCATGATGCTCCCGAAAAATGCGCGTTGTTCCGATCGCCTATTTTAACCCAGCTTGCTCATGACCCCGCCTGCTGCGACAGCCCCAGACCCCGCACCTGCGGCGTTAAACCTGCCTTGTTCACCACCCTGCCTACTTCGACACTCCCAGGCACTGCGTCTGGGTCGTTTTAGTCGGCACAGGCGAATTGCCTGGGCTCGGAATTTCGCTGCGGCAACAAAAAGCGTCCGAGCACTTCCGGCTCGCGCTGCAGTTGCCATTCGTAGATCGTCGCGAAGGCGAGCACCCGGGGCACGTAATCGCGGGTCTCGTAAAACGGCAGGGTCTCGAGCCAGACATCCGGGTCGCTGAAAGGGCGCGAATCGAGCCAGCGTTCGACGGCGCTGATGCCGGCGTTATAGGCGGCCGCCACGTGTACCCAGTTACCGTCAAACCGCGCCTCGAGCTCTGCCAGGTGTGCCACGCCCAGGGGAATATTGACGGCAGGGTTCATGAGTTCGCCCTGGCCGTTGTAGCTCAGGTTCTTGCGTCGGGCGACCTCGCGCGCGGTGCCGGGCATGAGCTGCAGCAGCCCGCGCGCGCCGGCCGGCGACAGGGCGTCGGTCTGCATCGCCGACTCGGCACGCATCAGGCCATAGACCAGAGCCGGGTCGACCTCCCAGCGGCGGGTGGCCGCATCGACCTCGCCGCGCGCCAGCATCGGAAAGCGCCAGGCATAGGCGCGGCGATTGCCCGCACGCGACAGGGCGTGGATCGCGCGACCGTGCCAGGCCTGGCCGGCGGCAAGCAGGGCAGCCTGTTCGAGCTCGGTCTGGCTGAGTCGGGAGGCCACGCGCGCCCAGGTCCAGCGCGCGTTCCAGTTGAGCCCGACCCGATGCAGTTCGAGCGCGCGCTCGAATTCAGCATCGCGCATCAGCCGTCGCTGGACCGCGGCGTCGGCGCTCAGCGAATCGGCGCACAGGGTCAGCCCCTGATTCAGCCTGAGGGCTGCCAGAAACCCGTAGTAGGTCGCCTCGCTGCTCAGCGAGGCGAACGCCAGCGCGGCATCGGCACGCCCGAGCTCGGCCAGCGCCCGGCCGCGCCAGTATCGCCAGCGGCCCTGCCCCTGGCCCGACAACGGCATGGACTCGATGCTGGCAAGCACCTCGCCCCAGTCGCCGTGCGCCATCGCAGCGCGCGCGCGCCACTCGAGTACCTGCTGATCGCGTGCTTCAGGCGCCAGATTGTCGATCGCCGCGACCGCGTCGGTCTCCAGGGCGACCGCCATGAACAGGGCCAGTTCGCGTTCGATCGCCTGGCGCTGGTGGTCACTGAAGTCGAAGCGCTGGGCGTGCATGCTCCAGGCCCGGTCCGCGCGCTCGTGGTCGCTGCGTGCCAGCCGCCGGATCGATTCGGTGAGGCGCTCGCGGGTGATTTCGTGGTCGGGCCACTCGCGCGCCTCGCGAAGGGCGCGCCAGGGCTGTTCGGCCAGGCGGATCCAGCGGTCGGCCCAGTAGCGTTGGTCGCGGTCGAGATAGCGGCGCAGATAGCGCGCCAGGCCGTGTTCGCCGGCATCCATGGCCAGGTGGAACCGCTGCCAGGCCAGCTCGGTCGACGGGTTGCCGCGCAGCCGCCAGGCGTTGAACAGCGAGTCGCAGGCCGACGGCCGCGACCGGCCCGACAGCCAGAGTGATTCGACGCGTTCCCAGAGCCCGTCGGTCCGGCCGGCCTCGAGATCCGCCCGGGCCAGGTGGCAGCGCACTTCGATATCCTGGCTGCCGCGGCCGTGGCGATCGAGGGCCGCGTACTCGCCGCGCCGGCCCAGGCTGCGCAGCCAGCTTCGCTCCAGGCCGGTGGCAAATGACCAGTCGCGGTGGCGGGCCAGGAACTGCTCCATCACCGCTTCGGGCACGCGGTCGATGCGCTGGCGCAACAGCTCGAATTCAAGGTACGGGGTCAGCGGGTAGTGCTCGAGGGCCAGGATGGCCTCGAGCGTGCCGGCCTGGTCGCCGCGCGCAGCGGCCGCCCAGCCGGCCTGAAAGGTCTCGCGTTCGCGATCCCGATCAGCTTGTGCCGGATTCGGGCCAAGCCCGATCAGCACAAACAGTACTGCAGAAACCCCGATCCACCGTCGTGAGAAGCTTGCCATTCTCAACCTGCCTCGCTCATGATGCTTACAAACCCCGCCTGATCTGAAGGATACCCGATTCGGTGCTACTGACCATCGTTCTATTGCTGCTGACCGGGCTGCTGGCCGGGCTGCTGGCCGGGCTGCTGGGTATCGGTGGCGGCCTGGTCATCGTGCCCATGGTCAGCTGGATTCTGCTGGCGCAGAGCCTCGGAGTCGATGACGCAATGCCGACGGCAGTGGCCACCTCGCTTGCCTCGATGCTGCTGACCTCGGCCAGCTCGGTCTGGTTCCACCACCGGCGCAACGCCATCGACTGGCCGTGCGTGGCGCGACTGGCCCCGGGCATGACGCTCGGCGCGCTGTCCGGCGCCTGGCTGGCGGTGCTCATGCCGGGGCCGTGGCTGGCGCGGGTGTTCGCTGCGGTAGCCGCGATCATTGGCTTTCGCATGCTCCTGCAGACCACCCCGGCCCGGGCCGACCGGCCGGCCCGGCCGCGCGGCTGGTGGCTGGTCGGGCCGGGAATCGGGGCGGTGTCGGCCATGGCCGGCATCGGCGGAGGCAGTTTCAACGTGCCCTATCTCACCCGCAACGGCTATCGTCCGGTCGAGGCGGTGGCCGCGGCCGCGGCCTGCGGCTGGCCGATCGCGCTGGGCGGGGTGATCGGCTTCGTGGTGCTCGGAATCGGCCACGAGGCCTTACCGGCCAGTACCGGCTACCTGTACTGGCCCGGAGTGGTACTGGTCGGCCTGGGCGGCATGGCCACCGCACCGCTGGGCGTGGCGCTGGCACATCGGCTGCCGGCCGCCACACTGAAACGCGTTTTCGGGGCGGTGCTGATACTAGTGGCCCTGCGCATGGGCTGGCAGTGAAATGCCGAGGTCGAAATCAACCGTCATGCTCAGGGGGCGGTGGTCCGAGAAGGTCGCCGGCAGAGCCGAGAGTTCGCTGACGGCCATGTTGGGCGAGACCAGGATATGGTCGATGGCCCGCTGAGGATTCCAGGACGGAAAGGTCAGAATCGGCGGGTCGGGAATGATCAGCCGGGCGCGCTCGCAAAACTCCTGCAGTTCACGCGAACGCGGGCTGGTATTGAGATCGCCCATGACCACGGTGTGCGGGTAGTCGCGCACCAGTGATGCAACGTAGCGCAGCTGCTGCGAGCGCGCCCGCCGCCCGAGCGCGAGGTGCAGCACGACCAGCCACAAAGCCTGCGGCCCGTCGCCGTAGCGCACGATCAGCGCGCCGCGGCCGGGAATCGCGCCGGGCAGGCGGTGCTCCTCGACCAGGCTGGGCGGAATGCGGCTGAGCAGGCCGTTGCCGGCGTGGGCCAGCACACCGACCTTGCGGTTGGACTGGTGATTCCAGAACGGAAACCCGGCGTGCGTGGCCAGGTACTTGGCCTGGTTGAGAAAGCCTGAGCGCAGGCTGCCACAATCGACCTCCTGGAGCGCCACGATGTCGTAATCGGCCACCAGGTCAGCGATGGAATCAAGATTGGCGATGCGCTGGTTGTTCGGCAGCACCTGTCGCCAGCTCTCGGTCACGTAGTCGCGATACTTGCCGGTCGTGGTACCGGCCTGGATGTTATAACTCAGCAGCCTGAGCTGCCGGCGCCCGTTGCTCACGGGTGCCGATCACTCCGTCGCGGGGACGTCATTACCCTGGTCGCCGGCCTCGAGCCCGAGCGCTTCGGCCTCGCGCTCGACCAGGAAGTCGACCGCCTCGAGCATGTGATCATAGTCGTCGAAACCGCGCGGGCTGACCCGCCACTTGCCCTGAACGATCATGGTCGGGGTCTGGCGCACGCCGAAGCGGCTGACCTGGTTGCGGTTCTGGCGCATGCGCGAATCGACCGTGAAGGATTGCGACTGGCTGACAAATTCCTCGGCATCGACCCCGAACTCGGAGTAGATCTCGGCGATGTCTTCGAAACTGCGTACCTGGCGGCGTTCATCGTGCAGTTCGCGGAATACGGCCTCGTGCGCCTCATGGCCGAGATCGAGCTCACGGGCGGTGTAGTAGGCCAGCGCGAACACATCCCAGCCGCGCTGCAGTGCGATCGGCAAACGGCTGAAGCTGACGTAGTCCGGCGCTTCCTCTTCCCAGCGCGTGATGTGCGGCAGGAAATTGCGGCAGGCCGGGCACGGATAGGCGAACGCCTCGATCACTTCGACCTGGTCACCTTCGACACTGACCGGGCTGCCGATGCGCTCGAAATGGGTGCCTTCCTGAAACCGTTCCACTTGAGCCGCCGCCTGGGCGGTCATCAGTAAGAGTAGCGTTGTAGCGGTCGTGATCAATCGAAACATGTTTGCTTCCTGCGGGACTCGAGTCCATTCAAAGACCCCGGGGCGACGCATTCGTTCCCCGGGACGGCCGAAGCGCGCTTACCAGCGCGACATGTGCAGGCCCTCGATATACGAGCTGACAGCCTGGATTTCCTCGTCGGTCAGATGCTCGGCCACGCCGACCATCATTTCGCTGTACGGGTCGTCGTCGCCATTGGTCTCCCCGTCACGGTAGCGCTCGAGACGATCCGCCGTGTAATCGGCATGCTGCGCGCGGACCACCGGGTAATGGCTGCCCGGGATGCCGTTGCCCGCCGGGCCGTGACAGGCCGCGCAGGCCGGCACGCCGGAATCGTGATTGCCATCGTGATAAATCCGGCGTCCCAGGTCGACCAGCTCCTCGTCGGCCACACCGGGCTCGAGAGATTGCTGCGCGTAGAACGCCGAAATGTCGGCGATGTCCTGGTCGGACAGATCCATGACCATCGGGTACATCTCCGGGACCACGCGCACCTGGTCGCGGACCATCCGGGTCTGGCGCGAGGCATAATCCTCGTGCTGGCCGGCGATCTTCGGCCAGGCCGGGTTCGAACTGTTGCCGTCGGAGCCGTGGCAGGCCGCGCATACGCCGGCCTTTTCTTCTCCAGCTTCCGGGTCGCCGACGGCCATCGCCAGGGCCGGCGCCAGGGCCAGCAGCATCACCGCGATTCGAGACATTCCTAGATACTCCAGGTAAGACAATGAACTGAACCTGATATTATCGCCTTTTGTCAGGTTTCAATCCAGCCCGTGACGTCAATTGTTTCTCTTCTACGGCAGGCAGCCTATCTGGACAGCGTGCACAACCTGTCACAGTTGCCGCCCGACCAGGGTCTGGAGGTCGCCATCGCCGGGCGCTCGAATTCGGGCAAATCCAGCCTGATCAACCGTCTGTGCCGTCAGAAATCGCTGGCGCGAACCAGCCGTACCCCGGGACGGACCCGTCAGCTGGTGTTTTTTCAGCTCGATGTCCAGCGCCACCTCGTCGACCTGCCCGGCTACGGCTATGCGCGCGTCGCCGGGGACCTCAAACGCCACTGGCAGGGCCTGATCCAGACCTACCTCGAGCGCCGCCGGGCGCTCAAGGGGCTGGTGGTGGTCATGGACATCCGCCACCCGCTCAAGGACCTCGATATCGAACTCATCGAGTGGGCCGGCGAGCGCGGAATGCCCCAGCACCTGGTACTGACCAAGGCCGACAAGCTCGGCCGCGGCAAGCAGAAAGAAGCCCTGCTGAGCGTGCGCAACCGGATCGACGAGCGGGTGGGCGTGCAGGTGTTCTCGGCCACCGATGGCACCGGCCTGGGCGAGCTTGAAGCGGTCATGGCCGACTGGCTGGGCGGCACCGGGGAAACCGGGTGAGGATCGGCCCGCACGCGTTCGACTCCTGTGTCGGCCTGGCTCCGATGGCCGGGGTAACCGACAAGCCGTTTCGCCTGCTGTGTCGCAGGCTGGGCGCCGGGCTGGCGGTCTCGGAGATGACCAGCTCCGACCCGAAACTCTGGGGCACCCGAAAATCAAGACAACGCATGGACCACACCGGTGAGCCCGGCCCGGTCAGCGTACAGATTGCCGGTACCGAGCCCGAACGCATGGCCGAGGCGGCACGCTTCAACGCCGCGCATGGCGCCGATCTGATCGATATCAATATGGGCTGCCCGGCCAAGAAGGTCTGCAAGGCCTGGGCGGGCTCGGCGCTGATGCGCGACGAGGCGCTGGTCGAGCGCATTCTGAGCGCGGTGGTTGCTGCGGTCGAAATTCCGGTCACGCTCAAGATCCGCACCGGCTGGGCGGCCGGTCAGCGCAACGCGCCGTCCATCGCCCGCATCGCCGAGGACTGCGGCATCGCCGCGTTGAGCGTGCATGGCCGCACCCGCGACCAGAAGTACGCCGGGCAGGCCGAATACGACACCATCGCCGCCATCAAGCAGCAGCTCGAGATCCCGGTGCTGGCCAACGGCGATGTCGACTCCGCCGAAAAGGCCCGGTTCGTGCTCGACTACACCGGGGCCGACGGGCTGCTTGTCGGCCGCGCGGCCCAGGGCCGGCCGTGGCTGTTTCGCGAGATCAACCACTACCTGGCGACCGGCCAGCACCTGGCCCCGCCCGGGCTCGGCGAGGTGCGCGCCATTCTGATCGGCCACCTGCACGCCCTGCACACCTTCTACGGTGCGACTCACGGGGTGAAGATCGCCCGCAAGCATCTCGGCTGGTATGCCCGGGACCGGGCGGAAAACACGGCTTTTCGCCAGGTCGTCAACCGCGCCCAGTGCGCCGCCGAGCAGATCGATCTGACCGAGCAATACTTCGAGCGCCTGATGACCGGCGCGGAGGTGGCTCAGGCGGCCTGAACCAACCGCTCGGGCTTGTTCTCCAGCCCGCTTGCACGCCGACGGGTTCCGGGCAAGAATGAATCCGGACCCCACCCCGCCCCCACCGGAGAATGCCCGTGAATGCCTTGCGACTGATCCTGCTGTTGCTGTCGTTATCGATCCTGTCATCGACCGCCCACGCTGACTGGCACGCCTACATCGACGAACGCAGCGAAGCGCTGTTCGACCAGGTCGTCGACTGGCGCCGGCACTTTCACGCCAACCCGGAGTTGTCGAATCGCGAATTCGAGACCGCGGCGTTCATCGCCGACTTTCTGCGCGGCCTGGACATGGAAGTCGAGACCGGCATTGCCCATACCGGCGTAGTCGGCGTGCTCGAGGGCGGCCAGCCCGGTCCGGTGGTCGGCCTGCGCGCCGACATGGACGCCCTGCCGGTCCCCGCTCGAGCCGGCCTGCCCTTTTCGCCGGATCTGACGGGCGAATATCTCGGCGAAGAAGTCCCCGTCTCGCACGCCTGCGGCCACGACACCCACATGGCCATGCTGATGGGCGTGGCCGAGATGTTTGCCGCGCGCCGCGACGAGCTGCCGGGCACCATCAAGTTCATCTTCCAGCCCGCCGAGGAAGGCACCCCGCCGGGCGAGGATGGCGGTGCGGAAATGATGGTCGCTGAAGGGGTACTTGAGGACCCGGACGTGGATGTCATGTTCGGCCAGCACATCTGGTCGCTGTCGCCGGTCGGCGAGATCGGCTACCGGCCCGGCGGCATCATGGCCGCCTCCGACCAGTTCACCATCACCATCCACGGCCGGCAGACCCACGGCTCGACACCCTGGACCGGGGTCGATCCGATCACCGTCGCCGCCCAGGTCGTGCTCGGGCTCAACCTGATCGTCAGCCGGCAGACCGAACTGACCCGCGAGGCCGCGGTGATCTCGGTCGGCCGGATTCGCTCCGGCGTGCGCAACAACATCATCCCGGAGACAGCCGAGCTGATCGGCACCATCCGCACGCTCGATACCGACATGCAGGACAAGATCCACGCCGACATCCGGCGTAGTGTCGAAAACATTGCGGCAAGCCAGGGTGCGACCGCCGAGATCGAAATCGAGCGCGGCTACCCGGTAACCTGGAACGACCCGGAACTGACCACCATGATGGCTCCCAGTCTGGAGCGCATCGCCGGCGAGCAGGCGCGGGTTGTCGATGCCATCACCGGCGCCGAGGACTTTTCGTTCTTTCAGCAGCAGGTGCCGGGTCTGTACTTCTTTATCGGCGGCATGCCCGCCGACGCCGATCCGCAGGATATGGCCCCGCACCACACGCCGGAGTTCTACATCGACGAGACCGGCATGAAGACCGGTGTCCGCGCCCTGGCCAGCCTGACCATCGACTACATGCTCAGCCGGTCCGAAAACCAGGCCACCGCAGTCGAGTAGGCGCCCGGCACGCGATCTGCCGGCGGTTCATAAGAAGCTGTTGACCGGGCAGGCCTGCCGGTCGAGAGATTTCAAGCGGGGAAAGGGGCTCGCCCGCACAGAGGCGGGCGAGCGGACAACCGGATCAGTTCACGAGCGCGTCAGTTGACAACAGGGTCAATTGACAATCGTGACCGGCTGTTTGGAGGTGTGCAGGACCCCGGCGGACACACTGCCGATGAGCAGCTCACGCATCTGACCGAGGCCACGGCGGCCCATGATTACCATGGCGTCCTCGGCTTCGGCCATCGCCAGGATCTCCTCGCGCGGCTCACCCCAGACCACCTTCTCATTGATCTTCAGGTCGTCTGCGGTCATCTTTTCGCGCGCCGCGGCAAAGATCTTGGCCCCGGCTTCGTTGCTGATTTCCTCGATTCGCTCGCGTGGCAGGCCAACCATGCCCATGACCCGGTTCGGATCCGGGTGATAGACGTAGAGCAGGTGAATCGGTGTACCCGTCAGCCCGGCCAGATCGGCGGCGAAGGCCGCTGCGCGGCCGGCACCGTCGGAGCCGTCCACCGGCACCAGAATACTTTTGAAATGCTTTTTCATCGTGTTGCTCCTTGGCTCTCAGCGGTGGATCAGTTGATGAAGCGGGTCAGGATGCCGCCATATTCAACGAAAAACGGCACGAACACCAGGCTCAGGATGGCCATCAGCTTGATCAGGATGTTCAGCGACGGGCCGGAAGTGTCCTTGAGCGGGTCACCCACGGTGTCACCGACCACGGCAGCCTTGTGAGCCTCGGTGCCCTTGCCGCCCAGGTGGCCCTTCTCGATGTATTTCTTGGCGTTGTCCCAGGCACCGCCGGAGTTCGACGAGGAAATCGCCAATCCGCCGCCGACCAGCAGCGAGCCGATCAACAGGCCGGCCAGTGCTTCGATGCCGAACAGGAAGCCCACGACCAGCGGCGAACCGATGATCAGGACCGAGGGGGCGACCATTTCGCGCAGCGCGGCGCGTGTCGAGATGGCCACGCAACGCTTGTAGTCCGGCTCGCCGGTGCCTTCCATGATGCCCGGAATGGTACGGAACTGGCGCCGCACTTCCTCGATCATTTCAAACGCCGCCGCGCCGACCGAGCGCATGGTCTGCGCCGAGAAGACAAACGGCAGGATGGTGCCCACGAACAGGCCGGTCAGCACCAGCGGGTCGAGCAGCTCCAGGGTGGTGAAGTCCTCGTCCAGGTGCATCGCCCGCGTGATGAACGCGGCAAACAGGGCCAGCGCGGTAAGGATGGCCGAGCCGATGGCAAAGCCCTTGCCGATGGCCGCGGTGGTGTTACCGGCGGCATCGAGCACGTCGGTCCGATCGCGGACTTCCTCGCCCATCTCGGTCATCTCGGCGATCCCGCCGGCGTTATCCGAAACCGGTCCGTACGCATCGATGGCCAGTCCGACCACGAGCGTTCCCAGCATGCCCAGGGCCGCCACCGCCACACCATACATGCCGGCCAGGGTGAAGGGCACGTAGACCGCGATGGCAATCGCGATGATGCACCAGCCCACGCTCTTGAAGCCCAGCGCCAGACCGAAAATGATGTTGGTCGCCGAGCCGGTGGCGCAGGAGTCGGCCAGCTCGCGCACCGGCTTGAAGTCATGCGAGGTGTAGTACTCGGTGATCAGGCCGATCGCCAGCCCGGCGCCAAGACCGGTAACGAAACACAGGTAGACCTGGAAGGCGGTGGTCGGGTTGCCCTCGATCTCGAAAGTCGACGGCAGCGCCCACATGGTCAGGAAGTAGATCGCCACGGCCATCAGCGCCGAGGAAACGATCAGCATCTTCTTCAGCGCCGGGGCCACCTGCTGCTCGGTGCGCACCCGGATCATCAGAATGGTCAGGAAGCTGATCGGGATCCCGACCGCCGAGATCAGGATCGGGTACATGTTGGCCATGATCGATTCGGTCTCGGTCAGCACGCCGGTGATGGCGAAGGCCGTTGCGCCGATAACCATGGCCGCGCAGGTGCTCTCGGCCACCGAGCCGAACAGGTCCGAGCCCATGCCGGCCACGTCGCCGACGTTGTCACCGACGTTGTCGGCAATCACGGCCGGGTTGCGCGGGTCGTCTTCGGGGATTCCGGCCTCGACCTTGCCGACCAGGTCGGCGCCGACATCGGCGGCCTTGGTGTAGATCCCGCCACCGACACGACCGAACAGCGCAATGGTCGAACCGCCGAGCGCGAATCCGGCCACGACTTCCATGAGCACGTGATTGGAGACATCCAGCATGGCGCCCATGACCAGGTAGGTGGCCAGCAGGCCCAGCACGGTCAGACCGACCAGCCCGAAACCCATGACCGCGCCGGAATTGAGCGCGACCTTGAACGCATCGGCGATTGACTTGCGCGCCGAGGTGGCCGTGCGCACGTTGCCCGCGGTTGCGATGCGCATGCCGATGAACCCGGCGGCCAGCGAGATGATCCCGCCGAACAGGAACGACACCGCGGTGTAGATGCCTTCGTGGACGTCAGTCGAGGGGTCGTTGATGGCAAAGCCGATTACCACGGCAAAGCCCAGCATGAACCAGGTAATGTAGCGATACTCCTGGGTCAGGAAGGCCATGGCACCGTCAGCGATGGCCTTGTGCATCCGCTTGAGCCGGTTCCCTTCCTCCTCGGACTCGGCGCCGAAATCGATCGGGATGCTGACCACCTGACGGGTCAGGTAAAACGCGATGGCCAGGCCCATGAGCCCCAGGCCGGCAATGAGAATGAAACTGAGCATATCCGCCGTAAGCCTCTTTGTCGGTTTTTGTACTGAGCGAGATACTGCCGCCGCGCTTGACTGCGAAAATCCCCAAGCGACGGCGACAGGCGATGACGCGGCAAAACCCGTCGACCGGGAGAGTCAGTCCCGGAAAAACACGAAACAGGGTTGGCCGGACGCGCCAGTCGGGCGCAAAAACCGCTGAAGTATAAACGCCGCAGCGCCAGATTTCCAAGGGTTGACGGTTTTACCGGCCGCCCCGGGCGCTCGGAAGGCGCCAGCGGGTCGGAGTTTTGGGGGCCAAATGAGGGATGGCTGGCGCCAGAGTCCTGGGGAAATTCGGGCCGGTAGGCGAGCGTTACAGCCGGGGCGATGGGCGCCCAAATCGGCCAGAAAACCGCAACGGCTGCACGATTGGAATACAATCTTGTCACTGAGTACTTCAGAAAATCTCCAGCGCCGGCTTAGCTCAGGTGGTAGAGCTGCTGCGGAAAGCAGCCGCCGCTTCTTTCGGGCTGGCGCCCGAAAACCGCAACGGCTGCACGATTGGAATACAATCTTGTCACTGAGTACTTCAGAAAATCTCCAGCGCCGGCTTAGCTCAGGTGGTAGAGCGGCTGATTTGTAATCAGTAGGTCGGGAGTTCGAATCTCTCAGCCGGCACCATTTTCTTGATAGCAGGGTATTCGGGCTTCGCAAGCAGGGTGGCTACGCCTCAATTCGAACTCCCGACCCATAAAAAAACCGTTCGAACCGAGCCGCAGGCGAGCTCGCTGGCGCGCAGCGCCAGCCATCTCTCAGCCGGCACCATTTTCTTGATAGCAGGGTATTCGGGCTTCGCAAGCAG
>CAYQJJ010000001.1:0-15160 GCA_964417745.1 uncultured Wenzhouxiangella sp. | reverse complement strand
GGTGGCTACGCCTCAATTCGAACTCCCGACCCATAAAAAACCGTTCGAACCGAGCCGCAGAAACCGGGTTTCGGGTCCGACGGGGCGATGGGGTGTCCGGTCGGGCGACTTCGCCACGCGTCCGGAGCCCGACCGGACACCCCATCGGCCCGGACTCAAGACCCGGCTACCGGTACGGCGTCCCTGAGTCCCGGGCCTTGATCCCCGAAGCGCCTTCACAACTTCCGATAGAATCCCGGCCATGGATCTTATCGATATCGGGTGCAATCTCACCCACGACTCCTTCGACGCCGACCGTGATGCGGTCATCGAGGCCGCGCGCTCGGCCGGTGTGGTGCAGATGATCGTCACCGGGGCGACCGAATCGGGCAGCATCGCCGCCCATGAACTGGCCGGGACACGGCCGGAGCTGCTCCACGCCACGGCCGGGGTGCACCCGCACCACGCCGAGGAGGTCTCGGCCGACACCCTGAGCACCCTGGCCGAGCTGCACGCTCATGATCGGGTGGTTGCCGTGGGCGAGTGCGGGCTCGACTACTTCCGCGACCTCTCGCCGCGCGCAGCGCAGCGCCGGGCCTTCGAGAAGCAGCTGGAGCTGGCCGTCGACTGCGGCAAGCCGGTGTTTCTCCACCAGCGCGACGCCCACGACGATTTCGTCGCCATCTTTCGCGAGTTCCGCCCGCAACTGGCCGGGGCGGTGGTGCACTGCTTCACGGACACCCGCGAGGCGCTGCTCGAATACCTCGAGATGGACTGCCACATCGGCATCACGGGCTGGATCTGCGACGAACGCCGCGGCAAGCACCTGAAGGAATTCGTGCACGAGATTCCGGGCGATCGTCTGATGATCGAGACCGACGCGCCCTACCTCAAGCCGCGCAACATGAAGCCGAAGATCAAGACCCGCCGCAATGAGCCGCAGTGGCTGCCCTGGGTGGCCGAGACCGTCGCGGCCTGCCGCGGCGTCAGCGCCAAGGAGCTGGCGGCCGAGACCAGCGCCACGGCGCGGCGGTTCTTCGGGTTGGTGGGTTGAGCCGCGCGGCGGCCTGTGGCTCGGTGGACCGGCCTCAGGCTCCGGCTGCAGCCTGCTCGAGACTCACCAGTCGACGGCGCTGCATCTTGAGCCTGAATTCGAGCTCTTTGTAGCGGGTGCGCAGCTCGGTGCGGCGCCAGCGATCACGCAGGGCTTCGGTGCCGGCACTGACGCGCTCGGCCTGTACCGCTTGCCACTGGGCGACGGTTTCCTTGAACTGCTGATACTCGCGGTCGAGCGCCTGGCGCCAGGTCTCGGCCGACTCGTCGGCCGTGGCGAGGCGTTCGCGCAACTCGCGGAACTGCATCTGCAGCCGGGCGCGCTGGATCTTGAATTTGGGCGTGCGCTTGAGATCGAAGGCCAGCCCCAGCCACGAGCAGGCCGCGATCAGCCACTTGCCCGGGTCGAACTGCCACCAGCGCAGGCCGTTGCGGTAGTCGGCCTGGAAGGCATGGTGGAAATTATGATAGCCCTCGCCCCAGGTCAGCAACGCGATGACGCCGTTGTCGCGGGCGGTATTGTCGTCGCTGTAGGTGCGCTTGCCCCAGGTGTGAGCCAGCGAGTTGATGAAGAAGGTGCAGTGCTGGCTGAAAGCGATCCGGAACGCGCCGGCCAGCAGGATCATGCCCAGCACGTCTCCGGCCAGGAAACCCAGACCGGCCGGTACGCCGAGGTTGAACAGCCAGACCAGGGTCCAGTAATGGCGGTGCTGCCACATCACTACCGGGTCGCGCTCGAGGTCGCTGACCTGGCTGAAGTCGATCTTGCTGGTCGGCCAGTCGCGCACCATCCAGCCCATGTGGGCATGCCAGAAACCGGTCTTGATGGAATGCGGGTCATGGTCGACGTCATCGACATGGCGGTGGTGGATTCGGTGGCGCGCGCACCAGACGAGAATCGAGTTTTGCAGCGAAAACGTGCCGAATACCGCCAGAAACACGCGCAGCGGCCAGGCCGCGCGGTAGGTGCGGTGCGACCACAACCGGTGGTAGCCGGCGGTGATCGACAGCCCGCTGAGCACCAGCAACACGCCGCAGGCCAGCCATGCCCAGCCGCTGAAGCCGTAATACAGGCCCCAGAGCGGTGCGGCAACGAACCCGAGCAGGTTGACGATGATGAAGAAGACCAGGTTGGAGACCGCCAGGGGCGGCTTGTTTTCAGCCATGACAATTACTCGATTGCGTTGATTTCACCCTCGCCGCTGCGAGCGGTGAGCCACCGGAGCGTTTCGATCCGGTATCGGGTTGGAGTCGAGGGTCGACGATTCGTTCAGCCCGCCGGCCCGTTCATTTGAAAAAGGGGATGGAAAGGGGGTAATCCCAGACCTCTCCCTCGGAAGCCTTGATCCCGCCGATGATCGGAAACACGATCGACAGCACCGCCAGCACGAACAGCATCAGAAAACCGACGACCACGAGGATCAGGATCATGCTGACGATGGCGTAGATCACGGCGCTGATCATCCAGTTGAACACCACCTTGCCGTGGGGCTCGAGCCCGGGCAGCGCGTCCTTCTTGACGAAGTAGATGACGATCGGCACCACCAGGCCGGCCATGGGCACAACCAGGCCGGAAAGCATCGACAGGTGCAGGATCATCGCCCAGTTCCGGGTCTCGGAGTCGGGTTGCCCGGCAGGTTGCGGCTCGCTTTCGATGGGTTCGTTCATGAGGCCTCTTCGACAGCTCTAGCGACGGCCGGATTCGGTCGCCACGCTGATGTTCGAGATGCCGACCACGTTGGCCGCATCGAGCACGCGCACCAGCGAGTTGGTATTGGAATCAGGGTGGGCAGCCACGATCATGGGCGAACGCGGGTTCTGGGCTCGCTCGCGCTCGAGGTTGGCGCGCACGGCGTCGCCCTCGACCCGGCGGTCATTGATGGTGATCATGCTGACCTGGTCGATGCGAACCACGATTGGCAGGGTATCGTCTTCCTGGACGACCTCCTGCTCGGCCTGGCTGGGCCGTGAAATATCCAGCCCGTGCTCGCGCACGAACGATGTCGTGACGATGAAAAAGATCAGCATGATGAACACGATATCCAACATCGGCGTGATGTTGATCTCGGCTTCTTCGTCCTCGCGATGGCGCTTGCGCATTACCGAATCACTTTGGTCATTGAGACAGGAATCCCCAGAATACCGCACCGGGGCGTCATTCGCCAACTCCCCGGTCAGTCTTTTTGCCCGGATTTCTCAGGCCGGACCCAGCCCTCCACGGTGCGCTGGCGGGCACGGGTCAGCGTCAGCCGGTTCGCTGGTGCCTGGCGGCTGACCACGCTGCCGGCCCCGATCGTGGCACCGGCGCCGATGTCGACCGGTGCGACCAGCGCCGAATTCGAACCGACGAAGGCACCCGCACCGATTACCGTTTGATGCTTGTTGACCCCGTCGTAATTGCAGGTGATGGTGCCAGCCCCGAGGTTGGCGCCGGCGCCTATTTCGGCATCTCCGACGTAACTCAGGTGGCTGGCCTTGGCACCCTCGGCAAAGCGCGCGTTCTTGGTCTCGACAAAGTTGCCGATGCGCACCTCGGCGGCCAGTTCGGTTCCCGGGCGCAGCCGGGCGAACGGGCCGATGCGGCAGGCGCCAGTGGTCCGCACACCCTCGAGCACGCAGTAGGGCTCGAGGTGTGTGCCGGGCGCCAGGCTGGTGTCGGTCAGCACGCAGCCATTGCCGATCATGACTTCGTCGCCGAGCTCGATGTCCCCGGCCAGAATCACGCCGGGGTCGATGACCACATCACGACCGCAACGGACCCTGCCGCGCACCTGGACCGAGTCGGGATCGGTCAGGGTCGCGCCCTGGTCGAACAGATCCTGGCGGGCACGCTGTTGATAGGTCTTTTCAAGCTCGGCGAGCTGGCGCCGGTCGTTGGCGCCGGCAAGTTCGTCGGCCGAGTCGGCAATAACGGCCTCGATCGTCCGGCCCCGGGCGGCGGCCAGGCCAATGCAGTCGGTCAGGTAGTACTCGCCCTGGGCGTTGTCGGCCCGGGTCTGGTCCAGCCAGGCGGCGAAGTCACCAGCCCGGGCGCACATCACGCCGCTGTTGACCTCATTGACAGCCCGCTCTTCGGGGCTTGCGTCCTTGTGCTCGCGGATCGCGCGCACCCGGCCGTCGGCGTCGCGCAGGATTCGTCCGTAACCGGTCGGATCGTCGGGACGGGAACTCAGCACGACCAGGTCGGCGTCGACGGCCAGCAGGTGTTCAAGGGTCGCGGGGCGAATCAGCGGCATATCGCCTGGCAGCACCAGCACGCGGGCTTCAGGGTCGATGTCCGGGAGGGCCTGCTGGGTGGCGTGGCCGGTACCCAGACGCTCGGCCTGTTCGACAAAATGGACCGAACGCGCGCTCAGTGCCGCGCGAACCTGGTCGCCGCCGGCACCGACCACCACGCGCAGCGCGGACGGATCGAGCGCCGCAGCGCTGTCGAGCAGGTGCAAGAGCATCGGCCGACCGCCGACCGGCTGCAGCACCTTCGGCCGCGTCGATCGCATGCGTTTGCCCTCGCCGGCGGCCAGAATGACGATTTCGAGCATGGCTCGACCTCCACGAATCGGTAAATGGCGTTAAACAGGCGGCGGGCACGCACGCATCAAGCCCGGATCCGCGTCCCCGTCGCGCCGACTGCAGTATAACGATCAAACACTCGGAGCCTGCAAAAGCGCGGGACGATCGGAGAAAAGACGGCTGGAGAAAAGACGGCTGGAAAAAAAGTTCGGGAGAAAAACCAAAGATGCCGGAAGATATGCCGGAAAAAGAAAGGCCCCGGGCGAGGGAGGACCCGGGGCCTAGAGTCGGATCCGGTTTGGGGACTGTAACCGAATCCTGTTTGTCGGAACACCTAGGGAGGGAGGTGAACCGACCCATGCGCATGGTACAAAGTGAGACCGGGCGCCAGATCGGAAAGTTCCTGCGCGTTCGAAAAAATTGAAAAAAATTTTTTTTCGGCTTCAGACCCTCTCCGCGGCGGGTCAATGGGCATCATCCCAGTTGCCGCCGGAGCCAGCTTCGACCTCCAGCACAACGTCGAGTTCGGCCGCCTCGCGCATGCGATCAATCACCCCGTCCCGGACCCGGTCGAGTGCCTCATCGTCGACTTCCAGCACCAGTTCGTCGTGGACTTGCATGACCAGCCGGGCCGGCAGGCGTTCGGCCTGGATCCAGGCATCGACGTCGATCATGGCGCGCTTGATGATGTCGGCGGCCGAACCCTGCATGGGCGCGTTGATGGCCGCACGCTCGGCGGCCTGGCGGCGCTGGGGGTTGCGCGAGCGGATCTCCTCGGTCCACAGACGCCGACCGAACAGGGTCTCGACGTAGCCCTGCTCGCGGGCACGCTCGCGGGTGCGCTCCATGTAATGCCGCACCCCCGGATAGCGCTCGAAGTAGCGCTCGATGTAGTGGTCGGCTTCCTTGCGCGGGATTTCGAGCTGCCGCGACAGGCCCCAGGCACTCATGCCGTACATCAGCCCGAAGTTGATCGCCTTGGCGGCGCGTCGCTGCTCGTCCTCGACCGCGTCGAGCGCGCAGGCGAACACTTCGGCGGCGGTGGCGCGATGGATGTCCTCGCCGGCGGCAAAAGCCTCGAGCAGGCGCTCGTCGCCCGACAGGTGCGCCATGATGCGCAGCTCGATCTGCGAGTAGTCGGCCGCCAGAAGCGTCGTTCCGGGCGGCGCCACGAACGCCTTGCGGATGCGCCGTCCCTCGGTAGTCCGGATCGGGATGTTCTGCAGGTTGGGGTCGGCCGACGACAGCCGGCCCGTGGCGGCAACGGCCTGGTGATAGTGGGTATGCACCCGGCCGGTGCCGGCGCGCACCTTTTCGGGCAGCCGATCGGTGTAGGTAGACTTGAGCTTGGCCAGCGAGCGGTGCTTGAGGATCAGACCGGGCAGCTCGTAGTCGCGTGCGAGCTCCTGGAGCACGTCCTCGGCGGTCGAGGGCTGGCCCTTGGGCGTCTTGCGCTGCGGCGGCAGGCCGAGCTTGTCGAACAGGATCTCCTGGAGCTGCTTGGGCGAGCCGAGGTTGAAAGCCTGCCCGGCGGCCTCGTAGGCGGCGGTCTCGAGGGCTTCGAGACGCTCCTCGATCTGCCGGCTCTGGGTGCCGAGCTGGTCGACGTCGAGCGCCACGCCGATGCGCTCCATGCGCGCCAGAACGCCGATGAGCGGGATTTCCAGGGTCTCGTAGATGTGCTTCGGCCCGGCCTGCTCGGCCAGCCTGGGCCACAGCTGGCGGTGAAGCGCCAGGGTCACCTCGGCATCCTCGCCGGCATAGGCGCTGGCCTTGTCGACCGGCACCTGGTCGAAACTCACCTGCTGCTTGCCCTTGCCGGCGACCGCCTCGAAGGGCGTGGTCTGGCGTCCGAGATAGCGCCCGGCCAGCGAGTCCAGATCGTGCCGGGTGGCGGTGGAATTGAACACGTAGGACTCGAGCATGGTGTCGTGCGCGATCCCGGCCAGCGTCAGCCCGGCGCGCTCGAGCACGTTGAGATCGTATTTCAGGTGCTGGCCGAGCTTGGGCCGGTCGGGGTCGGCCAGGATGCCGGCGAGCGCTGCGAGCGCCTCATCACGGTCGAACTCGTTGTCCTGATCGGCATGCGCCAGCGGCACGTACCAGGCCGCGCCGGTGTCGATGGCAAACGACATCCCGACCAGTTCGGCATCGAGCGGCTCGAGGCTGGTGGTCTCGGTATCGAAGGCGATCAGTTCGGCGTCCCCGAGCGCATCGGCCAGCGCCCTGAGCTGGTCGCGCGTGGTGACCGTGGTGACATTGAGCGCATACTCTTCGGCAGCCTGGCCGTCCTGGTAATCCTTCAGCCAGGTCGCGAACCCGAAGCGGCGCAGCAGGCTGGCCATGCGCTCCGGGTCGGGCCGGGGTGGCTTGAGGTCGACCGGTTCGAGCCCGAGGTCAACCTCGTCGTCGAGCGAGACCAGACGCCGGCTCAGCGGCAGGGTGTCGAGCGCGGCACGCAGATTCTCGCCGATCTTGCCGCCGACGGTGTCGGCGCTTTCCATGAGCGTGTCGAGGTCGCCGTACTGCGACAGCCATTTGGCGGCGGTCTTGGGGCCGACCTTTTCAACCCCGGGAATGTTGTCGGAGCTGTCGCCGGTCAGGGCCAGAAAGTCGCCGACGCGGTCGGGGCCGACGCCGAATTTCTCGCGCACCCCTTCGGTGTCGTAGCGACGCTCCTGCATGCTGTCTTCCAGAACCACGTCGGGCCCGACGAGCTGGGCGAGATCCTTGTCGCCCGACGAGATCAGCACCGGCTGACCCTGCTCGCGCGCCTGGCGCACCAGTGTGGCGATGACATCGTCGGCCTCGACGCCGTCGATGACCAGTCTTCTCAGCCCCATGGCGTCGATGAGTTCGTGCAGCGGCTCGATCTGGGCCCGCAGCTCGTCGGGCATCGGCGGGCGATTGGCCTTGTAGTCGTCGAACAGTTCGTGCCGGAAGTTCTTGCCGGGCGCGTCGAAAATCACCGCAACGGCGGAATCCGGGTGCGCCTGGATCAGCCTTCTGAGCATGTTGGCGACCCCGAAGATCGCCCCGGTCGGGTTGCCCTGGCCATCGCTCAGGCTCGGCAGGGCGTGGAAAGCCCGATACAGGTAGGACGACCCGTCGACCAGGCACAGGGGTTGGGATGAGGCCATTGCAGCATCGATTCTCTGGCAACCAGAACGCATGATAAACCGGAACCCCGCGCTCGACCCGCCAGTCTCAGACAGCAGGAACGTCTGCTAGACTTTCTGTCAGAAAGCAATCTTTCTCGAGGAGTTGGCCATGACCGTGCGCGCTGCAACCACCAAAGCAATCATCACTACAACCGTCGCCGCCTTGCTGATTGCCGCGCCGTTGGCCAGCGCGATGCAATCCGAAGCCCCGCCGCCTCCGCCACCGCGCGACCCCGAGCCGCTGCCGCCCAAGGTTCAGGATTCCGACGAACAGATCGAGCCCGAGGTCCGCATCCGCCGCGAGGACGAGCGCACCATCGAAGAGTACTCCACCGGCGGCCGGGTCTACATGGTCCGCATCGTGCCCGACGTCGGCCTGCCCTACTACCTGGTCGATACCACCGGCGACGGCGACTTCGACACCCGCCACGCCCACGGCGAATTCGACCGGGTCCGCCCGGCGCACTGGAAAATCATCGAGTGGTAGGCGCCGAGCAGCGCTCGGCCAGGGCCCGGAAGTCTGCCTGGCCGAGGGTTTCGGCACGCGCGCCCGGGTCGACACCCGCGGCGCGGATCTGATCGGCATCGAGCACTCCCGACAGACTGTTGCGCAGGGTCTTGCGCCGTTTGCCGAAAGCCGCACGCACGACCGCGTCCAGCCTCGGCAATAGCGCCTCATCGGCTGGCGTCAGGGCCTGCGGGACCAGGCGGATCACCGCCGAGTCGACCTTCGGCGGCGGCCGGAAAGCAGCCGGGGGTACGTCGAAAAGCGCGGCCATTTCGCAGCGAAACCCGGCCATGACCGACAACCGGCCATACTGGCGCGAGCCCGGCCCGGCGACCAGGCGGTCGACCACTTCCTTTTGCAGCATGAAATGCATGTCGGCGATCAGCCCGGCCTGGTCGAACAGGTGAAACAGCAGCGGCGTCGAGATGTTGTAGGGCAGATTGCCGATGACGCGAAACGGGCCGTCTCCGGGCAGCCCGGACAACTCGAGTTCCAGCGCGTCGGCCTGGTGGACCACCAGCCCGTCGGGCTCGCCGAGGCGGCCGGCCAGGCCCGCGGCCAGATCACGGTCGAGCTCGACCACCTCCAGGCGACCGCAGGACTTGAGCACCGGCCGGGTCAGCACGCCCTCGCCGGGACCGATCTCGATCAGTCGTTGCCCGGGGCGCGGATCAACGGCGGTAACGATGCGCGCGACCACGCCCGGGTCGGCCAGGAAATGCTGGCCAAAACGCTTGCGCGGACGATGCGGCGTAACTCCGCTCACGCGGCCAGCACCCGCGCCAGCGCCACGGCCGCGGCCAGGCTGCTGGTATCGGCCTGAACGCGCCCGGCGATGTCGAGCGCGGTGCCGTGGTCGACCGAGGTGCGCACAAACGGCAGGCCGAGGGTCACGTTGACCGCCTGCCCGAATCCGGCATGCTTGAGGACCGGCAGACCCTGGTCGTGGTACATCGCCAGCACCGCGTCGAACCCGGCCAGCCGGTCGGCGACGAACGCGGTGTCGGCCGGCAGCGGCCCGATCAGGTCGAGGCCGCGCTCGCGCAGGGCTTCCAGCACCGGCTCGATGACCTCGATCTCCTCGCGCCCGAGATGGCCGCCCTCGCCAGCGTGCGGGTTGAGGCCCAGCACCGCGATGCGCGGATGATCGATGCCGAATCGGCCACGCAGATCGTGGTCGAGAATTTCTAGGGTGCGCCGCAGCGATTCGGGCGTGATCGCCGCCGGCACCGCGGCCAGCGGGATGTGGGTGGTTGCAAGGGCCACGCGCAGGCGGTCGGCGAGCAGCATCATGACCACCCGCTCGACGCCAGCCTGTTCGGCCAGGTACTCGGTGTGCCCGCTGAAGGCCATGCCGGCATCGTTGATCACCCCCTTGTGGACCGGACCGGTGACCAGCCCGGCGGCCTGGCCGTCGAGACAGGCCCGTGCGGCGCAGCGCAGGGTCTCGATGACATAGCCGGCGTTGGCCGGGTCAAGAACCCCGACCCGCTCGCGCGTCGACAGAGCGACCGGCAGGCAGGCAATGGCGCCGGCCAGGGAAGGGTCGCTGAACGGCTCGCTCAGGCTGACCTCGCACACCCGCGCCTCGGAACCGAGGCGCTTGAGGCTTCTTGCCAGCAGCCCCGGATCGGCGACCAGCACCAGGCCGGGCTGCTCGATCGCGACCCGGCAGGCGATCTCGGGACCGATTCCGGCCGGCTCGCCCGGCGTAAGCATAAGCGGCAAGCCGGGCTGGGCCATTTACAGCCGGACTTCGACGAACGCTTCGCTTCTGAGCTGACGCAGGAAACGGTCGACCTCTTCCTCGGCTTTCTGCTCGCGCAGCATCTCGCGCGCTTCGGCGCGCCGGGACTCGGTGGTCCGGTCCGCCTCACGAATCTCGTCGAGCCGGATAATGTGCCAGCCCATGGAGGTCTGAAAGGGCTCGCTGAGCTCACCGGGCTCCATCTGGTCGATGACCTGCTGGATTTCCGGGCCGTACTGGCCCGACGGGAACCAGTTCATCAGCCCGCCGAGGTTGGCGGTCGACTCATCGGTCGAGTGAGCGCGGGCCAGTTCGCCGAAGTCCTCGCCATCGAGCAGGCGCTCGTGGTAGGCGTGAATGCGATCACGGGCCTGCTCCGGCGAGACCAGCTCGGTCGCCTCGGCCATGAGGTGGCGGGCGCGGTACTCGCGCACGATGACTTCGCTGGGCTCGCGCTTGTCGGCAACCTTGAGAATCACGAAGCCTGCCGGGGTACGGAACGGCTCGGTCACTTCGCCGACCGGGGTCTGCTCGATGGTCTCGGCAAACTGGCGCGGCAGGGCACTGAGGTTGCGCCAGCCGATTTCGCCACCTTCGAGCGCATCCGGGCCCTCGGAAAACGTGATCGCGGCGGTGGTGAAGTCCAGCCCGTCGCGCAGCCGCTCAGCCACATCCTCGATCTGATCACGCGCCTGCTCGACCTCGGCCGGCGAAGCCGACTCGGGCACGGTGACCAGGATCTGCGACAGGTTGTATTCTTCACCGCCGAAGCGGTCGGAAGCGAGCATGATGTCGACTTCGGTGTCGCTGATCTCGTCCATCGAGCCAGCCACCCGCTGGCGCAGCCGGGTGGTGATGATCTCGTTGCGGATATCCGAGCGAAACTCCTCGAAATCCACGCCATCGGATTCGATGGCCTGACGCAGTTGCCCGACATCCATGCGATTCTGCCGGGCAACCTGCTGGAGGGCCTGATCAACATCGCTGTCGGAAACCCGGATGCCGGTGTCACGCGCACGCAACACCTGCAGGCGCTGGCGAATCAGGCGTTCGAGCACCTGCTCTTCCATCGCCTCGCGCGGTGGCAGGCGTTCGCCGGCGGCCGAAGCCTGGGCCTGGATCATGGCGACCGACTGGTCGAGCTCGCTTTGGGTAATGACGTCGTCTTCGACCAAAGCGACGATCCGGTCGATCGGCTCTCGATCGGCCTGCGCCAGGCTCAACGCCGGCAGCAGCAGGGCTGCGAGCAGCAGGTTGCGCGGTTTGAGAAATTTCATTGGCATGCTGGATTCAACCGTCCTTTGAATGGCTTGAACCACCTTACAGGTGGTGATTGGTGAACATCGGGTACGGGCGGCGTCCGAGGCTGCCCAGACCCTTGAGATGCAATTCCAGAAAGACCGCGGTCCGGGTCTCGGACTCGCGGTCACGGATATATTCTCGGCCGGTCAGCTGCAGCGCCCAGCAGCAGCTCTCGTATTCGATACCGCCAAGCAGTTCGAGTACCTCGTCTTCCTCGAACGAATAATTGATACGTGAGATCAGATTGACGTTTTGCAAGACCGGGTAGCGCATCCTGAAGTCGATCTGGTCGACCCGGTCGCGCCGGAAGCGATAGCCGAGGGCCGCCTGGCGGCTTCCCCGCCCGCGATAACTCAGACCCATTCGGGCGGTCTGGGTTTCATTCTCCTCGCCATCCCACTGCAAGCCCAGGCTGGCCATGACCCGGCTGGCCGGCCGCCAGTTCATTTCCATGACCGTCGCCGAGGTGGTGCGCTCCTGGACCGGCTGGCCGGGCAACTGGACCTCGAGATCGCGGAAATAGAGGATCTGGCCGAGGCTGATGTCGAAACGCGAGTGTCCGTCGTCGCGCTCGAGCAAGCGTGAGGTCATGGCCAGGGTCAGCTGGTTGGCGTCACCCTGGCGGTCGGGCCCGCTGAAACGGTTGTGATGAAACAGCTGGCTGAGTCCGAAGGTCAGCTCGCGGGTATCAAAACGCGGAAAATCGCTCTGGTCCTCGAACGGGACGTAGAGGTAGAACAGGCGCGGCTCGAGGGTCTGGATCCGGCCGCTGGCCAGCGCGCGCTCGAACTGCATGCCGGCGTCCAGGCTGGCGATCGGCGTGGTCCGGTCCAGGCTCGAGGTTTCGGCGCCCGAGAGCTCATAGCCGGTCAGTCGCATCCCCAGCTCGGGCCGGATGAACCAGCCCGGCCGCAGCAGGTTGTAGCGCACACGCGGATAGGTATCCAGCCGCGCACCGGTCACGCCGGAGTCGCGGTCGAAATTCACCAATTCATTGTCCATGCGGAATTCGAAGCCGCGGCCAAGCGGCTGATCGAGTGCCAGCTGGATTCTCGGCAGACGGCGGTAGGGCTCGTTGGCCGGGCCGACCGAATCGTCCAGCACCTGAAAGCCGTCGGCGCCGACCTGCATCGACCAGGCACGCCCGCTGCCGCGCGCGGAGATACTCGAGCGCAGGAACTGAACTGCCGAGTCGGTCAGGTCGTTGCCCAGGTCAGCAAAGTAGTTGTCGTCGCTGGCCCGCCGCAGATCAGCCTGGGCACTCCAGTTGGGTGCCAGGCGCGCGTTCCAGGCAAACTGGCCGAAATAGCGATCGCGGTCGGCGCGACGGTCGCCCGGCAGGACCTCGAGGTCGAGCTGACCACGATTGTTCGGTGTCAGAAAGCGGTATTCGCTGCCGAGCATGAAGCCGCGATTCTGGATGATGCGCGGTGTGAAGGTGGCATCCTGGTTGGGGGCGATGTTCCAGTACCACGGCGTGCTCAGCTCGAAACCGTCGCCGGTCGAAAAACCCATGCGCGGGTACAGAAACCCGGTTTTGCGCCGATCATCGAGCGGAAAGCTCAGCCACGGCGAGTAGAAGATCGGTACGCCGCCGAACTCAAGGCGGGCATGGCGTGCCACGCCGCGGCCGGCGGCCAGGTCGAGGTCGACATCGCCGGCCTTGAGCTGCCAGTCCGGGTCCGTCGGGTCGCAGGTGGTGAAATCGAAGCGGTGGACGGCCGCGGTTTCGGCGTCGAGCATTTCGACCCGCTGCGCCGACCCGCTGCCACCGCCGCCGGCGAACCGGTATTCGACCTCATCGAATTGCGCGCGCGAGTCTTCGGGCTCGACCCAGCCCCGGCGCGCTTCGAGTGCGATGAAGGCGTCGGAGTAGTTCAGAAGCACCGGAAGATCGATGCGCCCGGTGCTGCGGTTATAGAACAGCTCACCGGTCTCCAGGCGCTGATCGCCATGTTCGACACGCACATCGTCGTAGAAGCGCACCGGCTCGTCTTCCTGGGCCTCGAAATGCTCGGAGAAGATCCGCCAGGGCGAGGATGCATCGCGATCGAGCCGTGCCCGCGGCGAAATTTCCTCGGGCGCGATGCAGGCCGCAAGCGGCCGATCGCTGCCGCCGGCGCCAGACTGCGCGGCCACGGGCAGCGAACCGCCCAGCAGCGGAATCAGGATCACGACGAGATGACGGGGCAAGACGGGTTCCGGGAAAAAGGTCTCAGCCGGGTAAAGTCGCACAGTCGGCGCCAATGATCAATCGTTGGCCCGCAAAAAGCGCGCACGCTCGGCCGGATCAGCACTGGCGAGAACGTCGGCGCGCTCGTGCAGGCAGTCCAGCCGCCCATCGCAGTCGACCAGGGCCTGTTCGAAAGCATGCACCCCGGACTCGTAGGTCGCCACCAGCGCCAGGTGGGCATTGTTGAGCCGGCGCTCGGTCCAGGCCGACAGGTCCAGCGCCGGCAGCCGTGCATCCAGCGCCTCGAGCTCGACGCGCAGTTCGTCGAAGCGGGCCTGCTTGCGTTCCCGGAGTTCGTCCGGCTCAAGATCGCTGGCGTAAAGCTCGGCCAGCGCCCGGCGCGCGGTGAGCAGGTGGGCGATGAAGCGCGCCTGCTGCGCCTGGCCGTCTTCCCAGGCCTGAAGGGCGTCGGGTCGACCACGCACCTCGAGCCAGCGGCGCACGCCAACGCGTTCGACCAGCGTGGCATAGGCCTCGTTGAAGGCGGTGTCGCCGGGCACGAACAGGCGCTCGTGGGTCAACTCATGAAAAATGAAGCCGGCCAGCCGGGCCTCATCCCAGGCCAGCATGGTGTTGAGCACCGGGTCGGCGAACCAGCCCAGGGTGGAATAGGCCACCGCCGGGCGCACGGCGACGTCGAGGCCCTCGCCGGCCAGTTCTTCGGCGTAGCTTCGGGCGCGTTGAAGGTCGAAGTAGCCGCGGTAGGCCAGGCAGCCGACGATCGGGTAGCACCAGGTCAGCGGCTCGACCGAATCGGCCGGTGCGGCAATCACATTCCATACCGCTGCCGGACGTTCGAGGTCGGCGTAATGGCGATAGGAGCGGCTGTCCGGAAGCCCGAGCTCATCGTGAGCATAGGCGCGCATTTCCAACACCGACTCGAGCCGCTCGGCCAGCTCCGGATCGGTGGCCGGGTCATTGATGAGCGAATCGATCGACTCGCGCTTGGCCAGCAGGTCGAGCTGGCCCCGGGCCGCCTGGCCATACCAGGAAAGCGTCGCGCAGCCGCTCAACAGAAGGCCGGCGAAGATTACTGCCGCCAGACCCGCCCGGCGCGCAAGCCTGGACGCGCCTCGGCTCTCCCGTACCGTGTTTTGCCGCGGGCGCGATTGCGCGCCCGCGGGTGTGCCGTCAAAGCTCGCGGCCGGACGGTTTTCGGCATCGAGTTCTGCTAACTTGTCTGGTCCTGACTTGTCGCCTGGCATCATCATTTCTCGCGACCCATTCCATTTCACTCACGGACAAACCCTTGACCCGCGACGACGCCCCCGATACTTCCGACTGGTACCTGGCCGACGCCTTCTGGCGCGATTTCGGCGACTTGATGTTCAACGCCGAATCATTTGCCGAGGCAGCCGAACAGGTTCCCGGGCTGCTGGCAATGGCGGGCAATGACCCCAAGTGTATCCTCGACCTCGGCTGCGGTCCGGGTCGTCATGCGCTGGCGTTTGCCCGCTCGGGCCGATCGGTCACGGCGGTCGATACCAGCCCGACCCTGCTCGCGCAGCTCGAGGACCAGATCCGCTCCGAGCCCGGCGAGCCGGCGATCGAGGCTCTCGAGGCCGACATGCGAAGCTTTGTGCGCGGCCAGGCCTTCGACCTGGTGACCGTGCTGTGGACCAGCTTCGGGTATTTCGAGGACGAATCCGACCACGCCCGGGTCCTCG